>CANCSY010000059.1 GCA_947380915.1 Beijerinckiaceae bacterium | reverse complement strand
TGCTGGACGTCGCCATGGAGCTCGAGCGCATCGCCCTCAGCGACCCCTATTTCATCGAGCGCAAGCTCTATCCGAACGTGGACTTCTATTCGGGCATCACCCTGAAGGCCATGGGCTTCCCCACCACCATGTTCACCGCCCTCTTCGCGGTGGCCCGCACGGTCGGATGGATCGCCCAGTGGACGGAAATGATCGGCGACCCCAACCAGAAGATCGGTCGCCCGCGCCAGCTCTACACCGGCGAGCCGACCCGCGATTACAAGCCGATCGGCAAGCGTTGAGCGCAGCTTGCGACAAAAAGAAGGGGCTCCCGACCGGGGGCCCCTTTTCCTTTGGACGCCTTTTTGAAGCCGGAAGCCCCGCCTTCAACCCCGCCCGACAAACGGCATTTTCGTCGCCATCACCGTCATGAACTGCACATTTGCCTCGGGCGGCAGATTGGCCATGTAGATCATGGCGTCCGCCACATGTTTGAGGTCCATGAGCGGCTCGACTTCGATGCTTCCATTGGCTTGCGGCACGCCCTTGCGCATGCGGCCGGTCATGTCGGTCTCGGCGTTGCCGATGTCGATCTGACCCACCGCGATGTCATATTTGCGCCCGTCGAGCGCGGCGGCCTTGGTGAGGCCGGTCATGGCGTGTTTGGTGGCCGTATAGGCCGCCGAATTGGGGCGCGGCGCATGGGCGGAAATCGACCCATTGTTGATGATGCGCCCGCCGCGGGGAGACTGGTCCTTCATGAGGCGGAAGGCGTGCTGGGTGCACCAGAAAGCGCCGTTCAGGTTGACGTCCACCACCGCCTTCCAGTTGGCGACCGTGACATCCTCGAGCAGGCCGGGCGGCGAAAAGAGCCCGGCGTTGTTGAACAGGAGATCGAGCCGTCCATAGGTCTTCGCGATGGTCTCGAATAGGGCCGTCACCTGCGGCTCCTGCGCGACGTCGCAGGGGACCGCCAGCGCGGTCCCGCCCTGCGCGGCGATCTCCCCGGCGACCTTCTCCAGCGGCTCGGGCCTGCGCCCTGCGATCACCACCGTAAAGCCAATGCTCGCGAGGGCCAGCGCCGCCGTGCGGCCAATGCCCGAGCCGCCGCCGGTCACAAGAGCGATCTTCGTCATGCCTTTTCCCCCTCCTGATGACCAGCCAATCCCGGCTCGTCCTCGCGCGCTGGCGCCTGCGGCCAAAGCAAATCCCGCAGGATCTGGCTGCTTGCCTGAAGGCACAGGATAGCCGAAATGGA
Source organism: Beijerinckiaceae bacterium (assembly GCA_947380915.1). Next base: position 13,132 of record CANCSY010000059.1, on the reverse strand, counting down.
ATCCACCGCCATCTGCGGCCAGCTCATGGGCTCAAGTCGCGCGGCGATCATCACCAGCGCATAGAGCGTGCCCGTCACCGCATCGTTGCGCGCGGAAAACCAGGTGGCCTCGATGACGGGGTGGCGGGACCGGCGGAAACGCCAGAGCAAGGCGACCAGCGCCCAGGATTCCACAATGATGAGAGCGCCCGCCACACTGATGCCGAAGATCTCGACTTCCGGCGGATCGACGAAGGTGCGCCAGATCTGCCAGATGGTGATGAGGCCAGCGCCCAGCAGCACAATGGCCAACGCAAAAGCCGCCAGGCGCTCGGCGCGCTGACCACGCCCGAAGGCTGCGGCGGCTGTAGCGTAGATGACCACGTCATAACCCCACTCCATCCCGTCGCGCAGCAGGAAGCGGGAGTCGAGCATCAGGCCATAGAGAGTCTCGCTGACGCCGATGACCAGCACCAGCGCCGCGATGCCCATGATCGTGCGATGATAGATACGGGCCTCTTGGGCGTCGTGAGTCTGGCTCATGCGCCATTGTGGCCCAGATCAAGGCGTTAGGGAATGTCAGCCGCCCAGGGTTCTGCTTCGCGACGGCGCGCGATCACTCCGGGCGACGGAACACCCAGACCGCGACCGGCACAAGAATGATCTCTATCACGAGGTAGAAGACCAGCAGCGGCGATGGCCAGCCGTCCAGCGCAAGACTGAGCACGCGGCCCGCCGCCAGGCCGCCGGCGAAAATCGCGGTCGTGAGGACCGCCATATTGCGAAGAGACGGCTTGAAGGCCGCGTAGAGCCAGAAGGATCCCAGCGCCAGATAGAGGCACGCCATGGCGCGCAGGATATGCGCGAAATCGCGACCGAGTTGCGGCAGGCCGAAAAAGGTCTGCGCGAACCATTCGGGCGCCACGCCATAGAGCAGCGCGATCACACAAACAGAGGCGAATGCGAGGATCAGGTAAGCCTTCTTGATGCTCATCGGAGAAGCCCTTTCTTCGGCGGCGATCATCATCCTAGAACCGCGCGCTGACCGGTTTGGGCGCAGGCTTGGGCGGGGTGGCCGCCGCCGGAGAGATCACCAGGGTCACCCAGCCGTTCCATCCGGCGGGGCGGTTCTGCGCGGCGAATTCCTTGTAGCCCTTCACGTTCACATATCCCTGCCAATCCCCCATGGGGATGATGATCCCGGCCTGGGGGCCGACGCCCAGAACCTGCGACTGGAAGCAGCCGATGCGGTCGCCCGAGCCGCTGTCGCAGCCGAGCTGGCGATAGGCGTAGCCGACGAGGCCGAGCTGCAACTGCTTGTCGATGAACTTCGACGCGCCCCAGTCGAAATGCATGTCGACGCCGCTCTGATAATTCGTGGAGGGGTTGGTGAGGTTGTAGGTGAAGCCCAGCACGCCCGATGCTTCATGGCCGCTCTCGGGATTGAAATAGGTATAGCCGCCGCCCGCATCGACGGCGCCATGACCAAGGCCGAGATTGGACAATCGGCTGGAGCGATAGGCGCCAAGGGGGACATTGGCGGTGACGTAAGCCATGTAATTGTCCACCCCCTTGTTCCAGCGCACAGCGAATTGCGGATAGAGATCTCCGAAGCCCGACACGGAATCCGCAATGCTGTCGGATCTCGCAAATGGCAGGCTCCCCACGGGGGTCTCCAGCGCGCCCTTGAGGGTTCCGGCGATGGAGGTGTTGGCCCGGCCCATGATGCTCATCAGGCCGACGGCGGCCTGACCGCCCAGAAACGGATCTGCGAAGACATAGGAGGGCAAGACAATCGCGAGATCGGCGGCGGCGTTGAGGCGCGCGTCGAGGCTGGCGTTGAGATTGGCGGGAACCTTGCCCAGCGTGAACTCGCGCGAGAGCGCCACATTGCCGCCTGCGGAGACGGAGGTGTGATAGCCGAAGGTGGTCAGCGACCAGCCCGGCTGCTGAGGCGCGGCCGCCATGCTGCCGAACAGGCCCGGCAACCAGAAGCTCACGCCGCCCTCGTCCGCGCGCGCGCCCATGGATGGGGCGCAAGAGGCTGCGAGCGCGAGGCCGCAGGCCGTTAACGCCCTTCGTGTCGAAGCCGCCAGAATGCCCATCGTGGTCCTTCCCTGCGCTGGCCCGGCTTCGTGGAATCGTAGGCCGGGCGCATGTCGCAGGCTAGGAATTACGGGGGGATGGGCAACGACAATCGCGCGGCGCCAAGCGAAAGTGGCGCGCCGTCACCCAAAGGGCGCGGCGGAAGCTGGGCTGAATGGCGGGCGTTGCGCCCCCTATCCGCCCTGCCCCGCCCCCTTCGCCAGACGCCGCTTCTCCGCCAGAATCTTCGGCCAGACCTTGGCGATATTGGCCTCGGTCTCCGAGGTCCAGCCGGGTTCCGCCTTGGCCAGCGCCGTGGGCGCATCGCCCTTCGCGGGGACGATATGGACGACCTTGTAGCCGCGCGTCTTCAGTTCGCGCAGCAGGGCGGGCAGCATCCTGGCGGTCTGGGGGCGCGTGTCGTGGAGGAGGATGATTCCCTTGCCCGCATGGTCGAGCCGGGTCAGCAGCAGGTCCATGGTCTTCTGCGGGCTCATGTCCACCCAGTCGGAGGCCCACAGATCTGCGCCGAAGACGGCCACGTTGCGGCTGGCGAGCCAGCCATTGAGCTGCGGCGTATCGGCGAAGCCGGGGTAGCGGAAGAAGGGCGTGCGGGGCGCGACGCCTGACGGCCCTCCGGCGGCGCGGTCATCAGCGGAAAAGCCCTGCTCCATGTCCGCTTTGGCGGCGGCCTCGCTCAGGCCGCGCATGGTGATGAAGGGATGGCTGAAGCTGTGATGCCCCACCGTATGTCCGCGCGCGATCTCGCGCTGCACGACGGTGGGATTGGCCTGCGCATTGGCGCCCACCAGGAAAAAGGTCGCCTTCACGCATTCGTCGTCGAGAGCCTTGAGAATCGGCCCGGTGGTGGCGGGCAGCGGACCATCGTCGAAGGTCAGCACCACCTCGCCTTTTTCAAGGGCGAGAGTCTGTGGATAAGATTTGAGGCCGAGCTTCAATCCGCCGCGGGGATTGACCTCCAGGACCCGCGATGTGCCCAGCGCATCGGGGCGCGAACAGGCCTCCTGCGCCAGCGCAGGCGCAGTGGCGGCCCAAAGGCCCGCCAGCGCAGCCATTCGCAACAGGGGATAACGAACCATCAACTTCATCCTTGCTTTTGCGAGCCCTGCGCGGGCGATTGCCAGCGCTGGGCTCCACACGTAAGTAGCATAAGCCCCTCGCGCCTGAACGGAGCGCCATGAACGACGCCGCCGCCACAGACCAGACGCCTGACCCCATCGGCCTGCGCGATGACGAGGGCGACATCAACCGCGCCTTCGTGGAGGCGGTCGCCCGGACCATCGCCGATCACGATGCGACGGCCCTGCTCAAGCTTGTCGGCGATCTGCACGAAGCCGATGTGGGCGACCTGATCGAGGCGCTCGATCACGAGGACCGGCCCCGTCTTATCGAGCTTATGGGGCGAGAATTCGACTTTGCTGCGCTGATCGAGGTCGATGACAGCGTTCGCGAGGATATTCTCGACGAATTGCCCACGGAGACCGTGGCCGAGGGCATGCGCGACCTCGAAAGCGACGACGCCGTTGCCATTCTGGAGGACCTCGACCGGGAGGAGCAGGCCGAAATTCTGGACGCCATGTCGCCGGTCGACCGCGCGGCCCTGCAACGCTCGCTGGATTATCCCGAATATTCCGCCGGCCGTCTCATGCAGACGACCCTGCTCACCGCCCCGCCCTTCTGGACCGCCGGCCAGACCCTGGACTATATCCACGACGCGACCGACGACGATCTGCCCGATTCCTTCTTCGAGGTCTTCATCGTCGATCCCGGCTATCATCTGCTGGGCAATGTGTTTCTGGATGCGCTGGTGCGCGCGCGCCGCTCGGCCCGGCTCGATGAGTTGATGCAGGAGCGCCACGCGGTCGAGGTGACCGAGGATCAGGAGGAGGTGGCCCGCGTCTTCGAGCGCTACAATCTCGTCTCGGCGCCCGTGACGGACCCCAATGGTCGCCTCGTGGGCGTGATCACCATCGACGACATCGTGGACGTCATCGAGGAAGAGGCGGAAGAAGACATCAAGGCGCTGGGCGGCGTGCGCGCGGGGGAAGAACTCTCCTCCTCCGTATGGTGGATCACCCGCAGCCGTTTCACCTGGCTCTTCGTCAATATGATCACCGCCTTCATGGCCTCCTCCGTGCTGGGCCTGTTCGAAGGCCAACTCGAAAAGATGGTGGCGCTGGCGGTGCTGGTGCCCATCGTGGCGAGCCAGGGCGGCAATGCGGCGACGCAAACCATGACGGTCGCCGTGCGGGCGCTCGCCACCCGCGAACTCTCCTCAGGCAATGCCATGCGGGTCGCCATGCGCGAGGTGTCCGTGGGCATGCTCAATGGCGTGGCCTTTGGGATTCTCACGGGGCTGGGCGCGGGGCTCTGGTTCGCCAGCCCGGGCCTTGGCGTGGTGATCGGGCTGGCCATGGTCGCGAACCTCATCGCGGGCGCGCTGGGCGGCATCATGGTGCCGCTGACGCTGGACCGGCTGGGCTATGACCCTGCGGTGTCCTCGGGCGCCTTCGTGACCACGGTGACGGATGTGGTGGGCAATTTCGCCTTTCTGGGGATCGCGACCCTGTGGTTTGGCCTGGCCTGAGGCGCGTTAACGAAGCTTTTGCAACTGCTCTGTAAAAAACGATCCATGTTCAGTTTGCGTCATGTACCCCAGCGTTGGAAGGCCCCTCTTGTCGCCGCTCTTGCGAGCGCGCTTCTTGCTGGCTGCGGCTCTTCCATTCCCTTCATGGAAACAACCGGCTCGATCCATCCTGCGAAGGGCCCGGCCCATCCCCCCAATAGCGCCTTCACCGGCCCCTTCCCGCACGATTTCGCCATCCACGGCATCGACGTGTCGAAATATCAGGGCGATATCGACTGGGCGCAGGTAAAGGCCAGCGGCGTGAAATTCGCCTATATCAAGGCGACCGAGGGCGGCGACCACATCGACGCCAAGTTCCAGCAGAACTGGAACGGCGCGAAGGCGGCGGGCCTGCCGCGCGGCGCCTATCATTTCGTCTACTGGTGCCGCCCCTGGCGCGAGGAGATGCGCAACTTCATCCAGACCGTGCCCAATGACCGCGACGCCCTGCCCCCCGTGCTCGACGTGGAGGCGACGCCCGAGTCGAAAAAATGCAAACGCCGCCTCGAGCGAGGCCCCGCCTTGGCCGAGATGCGTGAAATGCTGCGCGCCATGGAGCGCCACTACGGCAAGAAGCCGATCATCTATTCGACGGTCGATTTCTACGAGGCGATCCTGCATCCGAGCGAGCTTGAGGACTATCCGATCTGGATTCGCTCGACGAAATATTCGCCCCATGTGAAGTATGGCTCCCGCCACTGGCATTTCTGGCAATATCAGTCGGATGCGAAAATCCCCGGCATCGTCGGCAACGTGGATCGCAACGCCTTCAGGGGCGACCACAAGCAATGGCTCGCCTTCATGGGCGTCGAGGACATGGACAAGCCCCGGGATTTGCCGGTCAAGAGCGCTGGAACCTCGTCGAACCTCCTGCCGTTCTGACAGCAGGACTGTTCGCGGGAGACCGGCATGCGCATATTCTTGGGCCTTGGTATGGCTTTGCTGATGTTCGCCCTGCCCGCCACAGCGCAGATAGAAGTGGGCGGCAGCGCAGGCGCCGGGATCTCGCTGGGGCCGCCAGACCCCATGCTCACACCGCCGAGACCCGGCTCAGGCGCCCCCGCTCTGGAGAGTGGCCTCACCGACGCCCAGCGCGCCACCATTTCCCGCGCCATCGAGAAGGACCGGCCACCGCGTAGCGGCGTCGTGCTCGTGGGTCTGGCCGTGCCCGACCAGACCCCCCTGCGCAATCTGCCCGCATCGGTCGTCACGATCATACCGGCCTATCAGGGCTACAAATATTTCATGGCCGGCCGCGCGCTGACCGTCGTTGAGCCGCAGACGCGGCAGGTAGTGAATGTGATCCGCCTCGACCGGGAGAAAAAGGGCGCCGACAAGAAAAGCGCCCGCAGGCAGGAGATGCGCTGAGCCGCGCAGGCGGCTATAGAGGGGCGAATCCGCAAAGAGCCGCCCCATGACCGCTGACAGCATGAACCGCATCGAGACCCTCGCCAATATCGGCTCGTCCCTCCTGGGGGTCCAACTGGAGGCGGGCGAGCTTGGCCCCACCGACATCTCCGAAAACACCTGGGTCTTCGGCTATTGCTTCGGCCTGTTCGAGGCCATGGCGCGCTACGCCAGCCTCGACCAGTATACGGACGGCATGCGTATGATGAGCCTCGGCTTCGGCCGCCTCGTGGGCGCAGCGCCTCAGGGGCCGGTTCTGTTCCGCCTTGCGCTCGACAAGCAGGAAGACCACGCCTTTCAGGAAGGCGTCGCCGTGGGAGAGGCCGATCTGCTGGCCTGGGCGGAGGACGCCAACGCCCTGCCCGCGAACCTTACCCGTTACGCAAGGCGCAAGCCGGAGGCAGAGTGACCTTCCCCCGCAACCGCCCGATCATATAAGCTGCACCCGCGCCACCGCGCATCACAAGGGATCAGCATGCTCAAGCTCTGGGGACGAACCAATTCGCTGAATGTGCAGAAGGTGCTCTACTGTCTTGGGGAGCTTGGCCTGCCCTTCGAGCGCGTCGACGCGGGCATGCAGTTCGGCGTGGTGAAAACAGCCGAATACATGGCGAAAAACCCCAATTCCGTGGTGCCCACGCTGGAAGACGAAGGCTTCGTGCTCTGGGAGTCCAACGCCATCGTGCGCTACCTCGCCGCCACCCACGGGGCGGGAACGCTCTGGCCCAACGATCCGCGCGCCCGCGCCCTGGCGGACCGCTGGATGGACTGGCAGCAGACAAGCCACAACCCCGCACTGACCCGGGTCTTCTGGAACCTCATCCGCCAGCCGGGCTCAGTGTCAGAAGCCGAATTCGCCGATGTCAGCGCCAAGGTGGAGCGCGCCATGGATATTCTGGAAGAATCGCTCACCCGCAGCCCCTGGCTCGGCGGCGAGGCCTTCACCATGGCCGAATGCGTTCTGGCGCCGGGCGTCCACCGCTATCTGCACCTGCCCATGGAGCGCAAACCGCGCCCCCATCTGGCCCGCTGGTATGAGGCCGTGCTGCAACGGCCCGTGGCGCACCAGATCCTCCTGCTTCCCCTGACCTGAGAGCCTCCCATGACCGATCTAGCCGCCGCCACCACGCGCCTGCCCATTCCCGGCGCGCAGATCCCCGCCATCGGCCTTGGCACCTTTCGCCTGACGGGCGCCAGCGCGGTCTCGGCCGTCAGCGGCGCGCTGGCGCTGGGCTATCGCCACCTCGACACCGCCGCCATGTATGACAACGAGAAAGAGGTGGGCGAAGGCCTGCGCGCCAGCGGCGTGGCGCGGGATCAGGTGTTCGTCACCACCAAGGTCTGGACCACGGACATCGCAAAAGGCGACCTGCAGGCCTCCGCCCAAGCGAGCCTCACGCGTCTGAAGCTCGAGCAGGTGGACCTGCTGCTGATCCACTGGCCCAACAAGGCCATTCCCCTGGCACAGTCCATCGAGGCCCTCTGCGACGCGAAGCAACGCGGCTACGCCCGCAACTTCGGCGTGGCGAATTTCCCCGCCGCCATGCTGGACGACGCGGTGCGGCTGGCGGCGACCCACGGCGAAAAGATCGCCACCAACCAGTGCGAATATCACCCGCGCCTGTCGCAGGCGAAGGTGCTGGAGGCCTGCCGCAGGCATGGGGTGGTCTTCGTGTCCTATAGCCCGCTGGGCCAGGGCAGCCTGATGGCTGACGCCGCCATCGCAGGCATCGCCGCCAGACACGGCAAGACGGTCTCGCAGATCGTGCTGCGCTGGCATGTGCAGCAAGACGGCGTCGCGGCGATCCCCAAGGCGGGAAGCGCGGGCCACCAGCGGGATAATCTGGATGTGTTCGGGTTTGTGTTGCCGGAGGAAGACATGCGCGCGATTTCCGCGCTGGCCAAGCCCGATGGGCGGCTGGTGAAGCCGGGGTTCATGCCGGAGTGGGATCGGTAGGGGAAATCGCTGCGCGCTGAAGCGAGAAGCCTATTTCACCAACTCCACAAACCATGTGTCGATGCGGGCCGACAAACGGTTCGCCAACTCTTCGTTGTAAAGGCGTGGCGCGCTTTTGCCGTATTCGCTCGTATGAATGGTCCCGCCGGTATGACCCGGATACATCCAGCCATGATAGGCGTCAGCGCCTCGATGCACCTCGCTCTTCCATCTGGCGCAAGCGGCGCCGGGAGCTGAAGTATCCTTGTCGCCTGCAAAGGCGATCATCCTTGCTTTGCCGCCGGGGGTGAACATATCGCAATGAGGCATCATCGCGATGAAGGAGTTCCAACCCCGATAGGCGCTCAACTTCACCAGCACATCCGCTCCCTGGCTTTCGCCAATCCCCGCGAATTTGACGGCGAGGCCCTTTGCGAGAAAATGCTTTCTCACGCGTTCCGCATCGCTGGCGCGCGCATCTATCGATACGCGACCCTGGCAATGATCTTCTTCGCCGCGCGCCTGCGCGGAGTTCCAGAACGCTGTATGGACGCCAGCCCGGTTTGCGCGCTTCGACACATCACTGAAAAACGCGATCTGGTTGGGCGCACGCGTCAGACAGCCCATGAACAGGAAAAGTACCGTCTCGCTGGCGCCAGAGGCGCGCGACAGGCTCACTTCCAGCTCGGGCTCTCCCGGAATGGTTATTGTTTCAGAGAACCAGGAGAGGGGCGAACCCGCGCCGCCTGCGGCCCTGTCCCTGCGGCGCTGCGCCTCCGCCGGAACTGTCGCCAACAAGACCGCCAACAAAATAAACATAATGCGTTCGACAAACAGCATCGCCACAACCCTTCAAGCGATTTAGGGATCAGGCTCTTGTTGCTGATCGCCCTTTTGACTTGCTGAGTGCGCTGTCGCCCACACTCATCGCTTTGAATTGTCACATATTCTAAGCGTCATGGCCATAAGGTTGCGCCTGAACCCTACCCTACTCGCTCCTGGGCAACCCCAGCCGATACACGCCCCTGAAATCATCGGGATCAGCAGGCTTGCCCTTGCGGTAGATGATGAGCCGTCCCTGCCGGGCCATGCCCACGGCGGTGGAGCGCACCTGGGTCAGCCAGCGCCGCCAGGCCAGATCATCCTCGCCGCGCGCTTCAGCGAACGCCTTGGCCGCGTCGGTGGGGCAGATGGACTTGTCGGCGCCGCGATCCGCGCACAGCCGCAGGATCGTCTCCTCGAGGGGCAGACGCTCGGGCCTGTCGGGCGCGGGCTTGGGGGGCTTCGGGGTCTTGGGCTTCTTGGTCTTCTCAGAATCTTGGCTCATGCCCCCGACATGCGCGGATGCGCGCCCCGCGTCAAGCGGGAGCATCATCATCCTCCAGCGCCCGCCGCGCATCCGAACTGAACTGGCGGGCGGCCATCACGACAATCACCGCCGCCGTCGTGGCCATGAAGGCGTAGGGGCCGAGGAACCAGCCGAAATAGGCCAGCGCGAAAAACAGCGCCCGCTGTCCCCGCGTGAAGTGGGAGCCCGCCGCGATGTTCATGCGGCTGGCGCGGCGCACCATGGCGTCGCGCGTGGCGCCATCCGGGTCGCTGCGGGCGGGCGTCGCGCCGATGAGGATCGCGGTGAAGTTGAACAGGCGATAGGCCCAGGCGAATTTGAAGAAGGCGTAGCCGAAGATGACCAGCAGGCCCACGACCTTCGCTTCCCAGAGCAGCCGGTCGGCAACCAGCCCCATGGAGGCGTCGGCGACGATCTTCAGCATGTCGTCGGTGGCGCGCAGCATGGTGGCCGCGCCGCCGATGGCGATCAGCGAGGTGGAGGTGAAGAAGGCGGCGCCGTTCTGCAGGCTGGCCATGATATTGGCGTCGACGATGCGCACGTCGCGGCGGGCCATTTCCTCCATCCAGCGCATGCGATATTGATCCATGGAATGGTTGAGGCCCTCGCGCTTCATCAGGCCCACGCGCACAGCCATGCTATAGCTGACCCAGGCGGCGAGGAAGAAGCCCAGCGCCGCGAGATCGGGAAAACTGAGAATCATCATGCGCCTCGCTTGGATTCGGAACCGCAGAATGCGCCCCGCCCCCGCCCGTCGCAACCGAGCGCCTCGATGAGCGCGCCCTCACCTCGCGGCAAGGGTCGGCTGGTGCGTCTTGGCTCGCGCGAGGTGCGCGCCCATGGGCTACCCTCCCATATCTGGCGCGATCTGTTCCATCACAGCATGACCGCGCCGTGGAGCCTGTTCTTCGCCAGCTTCGCGGGGATTTTCCTCACCATCAACACCTTCTACGCCATGCTCTACTGGCTGGGCGACGCGCCCATCGCCAATGCGCGGCCGGGCTTCGAGGACCTGTTCTATTTCTCCATCGAGACCCTCGCCACCGTGGGCTATGGCGACATGCATCCGCAGACGAGCTACGGCCACCTCGTCGCCACCATCGAGATCTTCACGGGCATGTCGGCGCTGGCGGTCATGACGGGCCTGGTCTTCGCGCGCTTCTCCAAGCCGCGCGCGCGGGTGCTCTTCGCCAGCCATCCCGTCATCGGCCTCTACGAAGGCCGCAACGCCCTGATGCTGCGCATGGCCAACGCCCGCCACAACATGGTGGCCGAGGCCAATGCGCGGCTCTGGATGACCCGGGTGGAAACGACCGCCGAGGGACAGACCATGCGGCGCTTTCACGACCTCAAGCTGGAGCGCGCGCAAAACCCGGTCTTCGCGCTGAGCTGGACCATCTTCCACATCATCGACGCCACAAGCCCCCTGCATGGGCAGGATGCGGCGGCGCTGGCGCAGGCGCAGGCGAGCTTTGTCGTCACCCTGAGCGGCCTCGATGAGACCTCCGGCCAGACCATGTACGCCCGCCATGGCTATGAACACCACGCCCTGCGCTGGAACCATGGCTTCGTGGACATTCTGGGCGTGGACGAGGATGGCGTGGCGATCATCGACTATGGGCGGTTCCACGACACGCTCCCGCACCCCGCCCATGGACAGACGCCCCCCGCCTGATAGCATCGCGCAATCATCAGGAGGCCATATATGTCGATCACCGTCGCAGTCGTCGCGCAGGGAACCATGGGCGCGGGCGTGGGCGCCGCGCTCACCAGAGGGGGCGCGCGGGTCATCACCTCGCTGGAGGGACGCAGCGTGGAGAGCGCCGCTCGCGCCCGGGCCGCAGGCATGCAGTCGGCCAGCGACGCCGACATGGCGCAGGCCGATGTCATCCTCTCCATCGTGCCGCCCGGCGATGCGCTGACCTTCGCGCAACGCATGGCGCCCCATCTGCGCACCTCCGGCAAGAAGCCGGTCTTCGCCGATCTGAACGCGGTGAACCCGGACACGGCCAAGGTCATCGCCCATGTGATCGAGGCGACCGGCGCCCCCTTCGTGGATGGCGGCATCATCGGCGGGCCGCCGAAGGAGGGCTACACGCCCGCCATCTATTGCTCAGGCGCCAACGCCTCCGCCATGGCGGCGCTGCGCGACCATGGCCTCGACATCAGGGTCATGGATGGGGACGTGGGCGCGGCCTCGGCGCTCAAGATGTGCTACGGCGGCGTCACCAAGGGGCTGACGGCGCTGGGCTCGGCCATGATGCTGGCCGCCGTGCGCTCGGGCGCGGATCATGACCTGCGCTACGAACTGGCCGCCAGCCAGCCCCAGCTCACCCCCTGGTTCGAACGCCAGGTCCCCGCCATGTATTCCAAGGCCTATCGCTGGGTGGCGGAGATGCAGGAAATCTCCGAATTCGTCGCCGCCGATGAGGCAGCTTCTGAGTTGTTCGCTGCGGTGGCGAAATTCTACGAGCGCATGGCCGCCGACCATGCGGGGGCCAAGGCGGAGACAGGGGCGCTGGCGGGTTTTCTGGCGCGCAAGCCGGGGAGCTGAGGGGGCGTCAGGCGTCCACCTCCTCGAAGTAATCGAGATCGATGCGCCGCAATTCGATGGTGCGCTCGGTGCGCACGCCCACGCCATAGCGGATCATCAGACGGGTCAATTCAGCGCCATCGATCAGGATGATGCGCTGGGGCACACGCTGGGCATATTCGAAGGCGCCGCGCGAGAATGAACTGGTGGTGACGAAGACGCCCTTCGAGGCCCCCTGCCCCACCAGCGCGCCTGCGAATTGCTGGATGCGTTCGCGCCCTATGGAATTGTCGGCGGCGTAGCGTTTGGCTTGAATATAGACGACATCGAGCCCCAGCGGATCTTCGTTCACAACGCCATCAATCCCCTCATCGCCGCTTTTGCCGAGCCGCTGAACGACGCTGTCGCGGCTGCCGCCGTAGCCCATGGCGACGATGAGATCGACGACAAGACGTTCGAAGAAAGAGGGCGACAACTCACGGATGCGGTCCAGCAACTGCCCGCGAAGGGCCTCGAAAATGGCTTCAGCTGAAGCCTGCAAGGTCTCTTCGGGCGTTCGTGCGGAGAAGTCGGCGGCTGGCTGGGGCGAATCCGGTGCGGCCTTATCGTCGGCCCGTTCCCCCTTGGGGGATTGGAAAGCAACGAACTCGGGGAACTGCCGCAAGACGCGCGCATCCAAACGCTCAGGGTTTTGGGCCAACAAGGCATGGCCGCGATCAGTAATCACGAAATGCGCCCGTTTTGTCCGTCGCAAGGCCCCTGCTTTATCGAGATATGTGCGCGCCCAATGAACACGGTTCGCCAAAAGGGTCTGCTTTCCGCTTGGTATTTGCTCGGCAAGGTCCTTCGCCGACAAGCGAAACTGGGCTGCCACGAACGCCGCTGCTTCGCTGATGCTTTTCTCAAGGCCATCGGCGCAGAACTGGAGCAATGGCCGCATGCAGGATTGATAATCTGGAACCGCCATGGCGCCCCGCCCAACATTCGTTTCAATGGGAAACGAATATAAGCTTAGAAATAAATAAACAAAAGGAAAGGTTTGCGCGCAGATCAACCGACCCCAAAAAACAAAACGGCGCCCATTGCTGGACGCCGTTTTATATGGTGCGGTCGAGAGGACTCGAACCTCCACTCCGGTTAAAGAACTACCACCTCAAGGTAGCGCGTCTACCAATTCCGCCACGACCGCAGGGATGA
>CANCSY010000058.1 GCA_947380915.1 Beijerinckiaceae bacterium | reverse complement strand
AAGCCGAACGCGAGATGGGAAAGAGATTCGAAGATGGTGGACAAAGTCCCGATGACCGTGCCCGGCTATGCGGCTCTTGAGGCGGAGCTGAAGCGCCGCCAGCAGGAGGAGCGGCCCCGCATCATTCAGGCGATTTCGGAAGCGCGCTCCCATGGCGACCTTTCCGAAAACGCCGAATATCATGCGGCCAAGGAGTCCCAGTCCCTGAACGAGGGGCGTATCGCCGAGCTCGAGGACAAGCTGTCCCGCGCCGAGGTGATCGACGTGAGCAAACTCTCCGGCGCCAGCGTGAAATTCGGCGCCACCCTCACCCTCATCGACGAGGACACCGAGGAAGAGAAGATCTACCAGATCGTCGGCGAGGCCGAGGCGGATGTGAAGAGCGGCAAGGTCTCCATCACCTCCCCCATCGCCCGCGCCCTCATCGGCAAGAAGGTGGGCGACACGGTCGAGGTGAACACGCCCGGCGGCGGCAAGAGCTATGAGATCCTGAAAGTCGCCTTCGTCTGAGGCGACCAGTCCACAGGACGCATCCCGATTCCGGCCCGCTCGCGCGGGCCGTTTTCGTTCAGTCCGGCTTCCTGGCGCGCGAGGCTGCGGAAGCCTTGGCGGCGCGGCGGGCCAGGTCATTGTCCTGATGGAACATGCGGTGTTCGGGCGGCACCGCCGACCCGCCAATGCGCCCGGCCTCGGCGGCCAGAGCCGCATTGCGGGAGAAGGCGCGCTTTTCGGGGGGGACGGATTTGCCGCCCATGCGGGCGATCTCGCTGCGCCGCTCCGGCGACAGGCAGGCGAGGCCGCGTTTGCGCTTTTCGGGCTTTTCGGTCTTTTCGATCTTGTCCATGCAGATCCCATGCGGTCGATCAGGCCCCGAAGGGCCTGGGAACGGAGACGCCCCTTGGGAGGGCGGACGGATCGGCGATGGACGCGAGATCAAATAGAACCGGTGCAAGTTTCCAGAGAGCGCTTAAACAAGGCCTTCGGCAAGCCCTTGGGGAAGAAAATTATTATTTTAAAACAATAGTTTAATAATCATACGACCGTTTCGGGCGGGCGCTGTTCCACGCTCGCGAGCGCCCGCGCCCCAACCCGCCCCTTGGCTTGCGGCCCATCTGGCGCTACAGCCCCCCCATGACGTCTCCCACGCACAACCAACCTGCCCTGCCGCCGGGAACCACCGCCTGGGTGCTGGCCTCGGGCAAGGTGGGCCATGAAGTCCATTGCCTGGGCATCGCCCGGGAACTAGGGCTGGAGCCTGTGCTCAAGCCGGTGACGCCCCGCGCCCTCTTCGGCGCGCTCTCGCCGTTCGGCCCCATCGACCCCCGCGATTCCGCCCATCGTCCGGGCAGCCTGCTGGCGCCGCCCTTCCCCGACATCGCCTTCGCCGCCGGGCGGGTGACCGTGCCCTATCTGCGCCATCTGCGCCGGGCCTCGGGTGGGCGGACCTTCACCGTCTTCCTGCAGGATCCCCGCACCGGGGCGGGCACGGCGGACATGATCTGGGTTCCGGAGCACGACAGGCTGCGGGGCGACAATGTGGTGGTGACCCTCACCTCACCCCATCCGCTGCGCCCCCATGTGCTGGAGGCCGCGCGCCGCAACCCTGACCCGCGCCTCGCCGCCCTGCCCCATCTGCGCGTCGCCCTGGTGCTTGGCGGCCCCAGCGCCCATCATCGCTTCGAGGACAAGGATGTGGCGGCCCTGGTGCGCATCGCCAGCGATCTCGCCGCCTCGGGCTGCGGAGTCATGGTGACGCCCTCGCGGCGGACGCCCGCCAGCCTCACCAAAGCGCTGGCGGAGGCGCTGGCGGGCAAGCCGGCCTTCGTCTGGGACGGGACGGGCGACAACCCCTATGCGGCCATGATCGCGCTGGCGCAGGCCATCATCGTGACCGGCGACAGCGTCAATATGGTGGGCGAGGCGCTGGTGGCGGGCGTACCGGTGCAGGTCTATGAGCCCAGCGGGGGCCATCCGAAGATCGCGGGCTTCATCGAGAAGCTGGTGCAGGCCGGCCATGTGCGGCGCTGGGCGGGCCATCTGGAGCGCTGGGACAATCCGCCACTCGACGCCACCTCCCTCATCGCAGGGGAAATCACGCGGCGCTACAACGCCTTTCGCGCCTCACCAAAGGGCTGAGGCCGGCGCCCCGAACAAAACCTCGCCGATGCGCGCCCGGCTGCCCCGGGCGGTCGCCTCGGGCATCTTGTCCACAGGGAAAAAGCCGGTCTCGACAATTTCCCGATCAGCGCCCCGCGCATGGGTCTGGATAAAATCGCGCACCACATAGACCAGCACATGGTCGCGCCTGGTGACGAAGGTGTTGAGATGGACGCCGTGCAACACAGGCGCGCCGGTCAGCTCGATATTGCCCTCCTCGCGCAGCTCCCGCGCCAGCGCCTCCAGCGCGGTCTCCCCGACCTCCACGCCCCCGCCGGGCAGGTGCCAGCCCTTCAGATAGGAGTGGCGCACAAGAAACACGCGGCCCTCCCCATCGAGAACCACGGCCCGCACCCCCATGGTGAGCGGCCGGGCCAGCCGGAACCAGAGATGCGCGGCGTGATGGAAGAGGCGCAGGAGCGAGCGCGGAAGATGGGCGAGCATGGGGGGAGGCTACTCCGCGGCGCCCACCTTGCACAGGGCCTTTGAGGCCATTTGACGCGGCGGCCCCTGCGCCGGTTGACTCGGGAGGGCCGGAGATTAGAACCATTCTAAGATCCCTTGGAGCCTCCGGTGAAAACCTTTTCCGAACTGACCCCGCGCGAAATCCTGGCCCTCGCCATTTCCGCCGAGGAAGAGGACGCACGCATCTACATGGCCTTCGCCGAGGATCTGCGCGAGCGCTATCCCGCTTCCGCCAAGGTCTTCGAGGAAATGGCGGAGGAGGAGACCAGCCACCGCCACATGCTGCTCGAAATCTACGAGACGCGCTTCGGCAAGGTGCTGCCGCCCATCCGCCGCGAGGATGTGAAGGGCTTTCTGCGCCGCCGCCCCATCTGGCTCACCGCGAACCTGCCGCTGGAAACCATCCGCAAGGAAGCGGAGAACATGGAGTTCCAGGCCGCCCGCTTCTATGAACGCGCCGCCGAGCGCACCACCGACATCGAGGTGCGCAAGCTGCTGGGCGATCTGGCGGAGGTCGAGAAGGGCCACAAGACCCACGCCCACAAGCTCGAAGAGGCCCTGCTCACCGAAGAGGTCCTCGAGGAGGAGGACAAGACCCGCCATCGCATGTTCGTGCTGCAATATGTGCAGCCGGGCCTGGCGGGCCTCATGGATGGCTCGGTCTCCACCCTCGCCCCCCTCTTCGCCGCCGCCTTCGCCACCCACAGCAACTGGGAGACCTTTCTGGTGGGTCTGGCCGCCTCCATCGGCGCGGGCGTCAGCATGGGCTTCGCCGAAGCGCTCTCGGACGATGGTTCGCTCACCGGGCGCGGCTCGCCCTGGCTGCGCGGCGGCATCTGCGGCTTGATGACCACCGTAGGCGGCATCGGCCACACCCTGCCCTATCTGGTGCCCGATTCCTGGGACAACGCCTTCTGGATCGCCACCGCCATCGCGGGCGTCATCGTCTTCATCGAATTGTGGGTGATCGCCTGGGTGCGCGCCCGCTACATGGACACGCCCTTCATGCAGGCGGTCTTCCAGATCGTGCTGGGCGGCGTGATCGTTCTGGCGGCGGGGATCCTGATCGGCGGGGCCTAGCTCAGGTGAAGTTGAACCATGCGCCCTTGACGCGACAGCCCCGACCGGCGACAGAACCCCGGTGAAAAGCTTCCTCATCGCCCATCTTTCCGACGCCCATATCGGACCGCTGCCCGAGCCGCGCGCGCGCGAACTCATCGGCAAGCGGCTGACCGGCTATATCAACTGGAAGCGCCGCGACCGCATCCACGACATGGATGTGCTGGCGCGGCTGGTGGCGGACATGCGCGCCCACACGCCTGACCACATCATGATGACCGGGGATGTGCTGAACATCGGCCTGCCCGCCGAGTTTCCGCTGGCCGCCGCCTGGCTGCGCACCCTGGGCGATCCCCATGACGTGAGCTTCGTGCCGGGCAATCACGACGCCTATGTGCGCAGCGCCATGCCCTATCTGATGCGCACCTTCGCCCCCTGGACTTCGCCGGACGGGGGACACGAGACCGCCTATCCCTATCTGCGCGTGCGCGGAAACATCGCCTTCATCGGCCTGTCCTCAGGGGTGCCCACGCCCTTCTTCATCGCCTCGGGCAAGATGGGCAGCCCACAGCGCCGGGCCTTCAAGACCATGCTCGACGAGACGAAGGCGCGCGGCCTCATGCGCGTGGTGATGATCCACCATCCGCCCTTCCGCACGGGCGCTAGCGCCGGGCGCGGCCTGTCGGATGTGGGCGCCTTCGAGCGGATCATCTCCCGCCACGGGGCGGAGCTGATCGTCCACGGCCACAACCACCGGGCCTCCCTCACCCATCTGCCGACGCCGCAGGGGCGCGCGCCCGTGGTGGGGGTGGCCTCCGCCTCCGCCGTGCCCGGCACGCCGCGCCACCGGGCGGCCTATCATCTGTTCAAGGTGACGCAGGACGAGGCGGGCTGGCGCATCGAGGCCCATGCAAGGGGCCTGCTGCCCGGCACCCGCGAGATCGGCGAGCTCGGCCCCGTGAACCTGGCATGGCCGGGGCTGGCCTGAGCGGCGAGGCGGGGCGGGACGATCGCATCAGATCAGGTGGTCGGCGACATACTCGGCTTCGGCTTGCGCCATGGCGAGGAGATGGGCGACAAAGACGAGGTTCGCGCCTTTCGCCATGATCACCAGCTCTGCACACATCTGCGCAATGTAGGCGGCGGCTTCCTGCGGGGATGGCGTAGCGGCCACTGCTGATGGAGCCTTTTCAGGAAATATTGCTTTAACGCTTACTCTACGACGCAGGTCTGGACTCTTTCCAACCACGCCCATCCAAGCCTCCCGAGCGATTCACAAATTTCATCTTTTCAGAAAATATTCGCATGACCAACAATCTATGCGACATCAGTCATATCAAAAACGACGCAGGGAAACATTTGTTCGAAATGGGGGCGCGGGATGTGATCACTAAAGTCGAACGCCAGGCGCCTCAAATAAAGAAACAAAAAACAATCAAAATGAACTCATATGAAAATAATATGATTGCAAAAGTTACATAAGAAAGAAAATCGAAGTTTTGATGGGCTAGTTCTTTAGGGGGAGCGCACAATTTTGTCTTGATTGTTTTCACGCACAGCGTTTTATTGAGCAAAAGATAATATGCCGAAAAGTCGCTGGGAGGGGCCGTGATACCCGCACTTGCCTTTAATGATGCGCAAGCAGACTTCTCATCAGACCCCCGCACCGCCACAGGCAAGCGCGCGGCGTTTGATCTCAATATTCATGAGTTTCGACGAATTAAAAAAGAAGAAGATTTTTTGTACAAGATTTCCTTGATGACGATAAACGATCTGAAATTGACCGCCTCCACCAGCAACGGCATTTATTTCGAGAGGGGACATGTTCCGGGCGTCGAGTTGATGCTTCCCCTGGAATCCCGAGAGGGATACGTCGAGGTTGACGGATACAGATCGTGTTTCGAGCCCGGCAGCAAAGCGTTTTTTCATGGTTTTGGTGAAAAAAAACAATCCACGGCGGGAAGCGGGGTGGCGATCAATTTAACCGCAGCAAAATTGAACGCAACCTGCGCCGCCCTGCTGGGCATGGATGACAAGCCACGAATTTCCGCCAAGGCCCAAACCCCATCTCTACAGGTCGGCGACATCTCGTTTCTGCAACTGTTCAAAAGTTTATTCCATCAGATTGACGCCACAGGCGCCAATCCAAAGCTGCTTGAGAAATTGACCCTGGATGACTCCATCTATCGCTTATGCGTCGGGCTGCTTTATCCCGATCTGTTTCTGACAGACGAAACACGCAACGGAAAGAGTCCATACGTTCGGCCGGAAATAGCAAAGCTATGCGAATTTCTCGCCGCCCATCTGACCCAGCCGGTCACCTTGACCCAGATGGAACAGATGAGCGGCCTCTCCGCGCGCGTTCTCCAGAGATCCTTCCAGAAAGCCTTTGGATTGCGGCCTAAACAATGGGTGAGGAAACAGCGCCTTCACGCAGCGCGCAGCGCCATGCTGAATCCGAATGAACTCACCACGATCACCTCGATCGCTTACGGCTTCTGTTTCGCTTCGCCTTCAGAGTTCGCGCGCCATTATCTTGCGGAATTCGGAGAACTGCCGTCGCAAACGCTGACGCGAAAATGAGCTTCGCGCCGCCAGCGACGTCAGTCCCATAAAAAACGGCGAGGCCCGTAAGCCCCGCCGCTGCACACTCTTCAAGCCTGAAAGTTACGCCGCCTGCTGAATCGCCGAGAGCTTCCAGCCCTGCTGGCCGGAGCCCACGGGGCGCACGAAGGTCCAGACCTCGGTGGCCTGATCATGCTTGGCGGGATCGCCCGACACCACGCGGCCCGTGGCGCGATCCTGCATCACGTCGATGAGGGAGAAGCGCATGGCGACGGTTGCGTATTCCTCGGCGCCCTCGCGCCAGGCCTCGGCGAGATCGCCCTGCAGGAGCTTCACGTCCGTGACCTTGTTGATCACGGCGTTGCGGGCGTTCGCGGCGATCTCCTGCGAGAAGTAGGAGACCATCTCCGAAGTCGCGAGCATGCGCATGCGATCCATGTTTTCGTCGCTATAGGCGCTCTGGCTTTCGCCAAGCAGACGCTCGAACTGGCCGAAGTCCGAGTCCTGTATCTGGATCGGCGTGACCACGGGCGCCTGTGGCTGCGGCTGCGGGGCGGCGCCGCCGCCAAAGCCGCCGAAACCACCCTGGGGGCCAGGCGCAGCGCCGAAGGTCGAGCGCGGGGCGACGCCCGCCATGGCCTCGGCCGGCTGGTTGCGCCGGGTGAACCATTTCACGGCGAAAAGCACGAGCAGCAAAACCAAACCCAGCTGAAGGACGAGACCAAACATCGAGGCCATACCGCCAAGGCCGCCGGTGAGGCCGCCGCCAAAGAGCATGCCGACAAGGCCCGCGCCCAGCAGGCCGGCCATCAGGCCGCCGCCAAAGCCGCTGAACATGCCGCCGCGCGCAGGCGCGGCCGCAGCAGCGGTAGCCGCCGGGGTATGAGCGGGCTGCGGAGTCGCGGACCGTTCCATGGGCGCTGCGGACTTGGGCGCAGTCGCCGTGGCGGGGGGAGCGGCATGGGTGTTGGACCCACGGCTGCCCATGCTGGAACCGGCGCCCTGGCGCGCTTCGGCAACGGCGGGCGCAAAGGCCAGCGCAGCCGCGAGACCCAGCGCGAGCGCGCCATTGCGGGAAACCATCTTGCGAAGAAGAAAACGAGCGGAGGACATGCAAGACCCTCTTTGAAAGCGGGCGAAGCGCCCGCATTGAGAATATGGGGATATAGCATCAAAAATAAAACAGGGATGAAATCACATTTCAGAGGCGCCCCTCTCGCGCAAACGTGATGACCAGTACGC
Organism: Beijerinckiaceae bacterium; assembly: GCA_947380915.1. The sequence goes on along the minus strand of CANCSY010000058.1, from coordinate 6,921 downwards.
GGAAGCCTGCGACCAACGCCGCCGCAAAAGGGGCCGCCCGGAAGAAAAAGGGCCGACCCGGCCATTCGCATCGCCGGATCGGCCCTGGGGAAGAGAAAGATATAAGTCAAGGTCACGGTGAAAAGCACTTTTTTCAACACCTTGACCTTAGCCGGTCAGGGCGGGTTCAACAAGATATTTTTTGCTGAAATTTTATCAATTGTTTCTTTTCAAGAGATATAGTTGCCCGAAGGTTAATTTCGGCCGCCTCTGGACAAGCCCCATGGCGCCTCCCCACATCCACGGATGTTGGGGGGGCGCAGAAGCCCAGTGGAGACGCACATGACCTGCTGTTCAAGCCAATCCCCCGGGGTCGCCGACCCGGGCGCCCAAGCCATCCGCCACGATCATGTCTGGCGACCCTTCGAGCTGCTGGCCATGATTCTCGGCTTCATCTTCTTCTGGCCCGTTGGCCTCGCGGTCATCGGCTTCAAGATCTGGCAACGCCGCAGCGCCTATCAAGGCGATCTCCACAGCTTCCTGCAGGAGCGGGTGGAGAGCCTGCGAAGCGCCTGCGGCGGCTGGCGAAACGCCAATTGGAACAGCGCCGCCTGGCACAGCGCCTGGGAGGCGCCGGACGCGCCCCGCCAGAGCCGGGGCGGCTGGTCACCCTTTGGCGGCATGCGCCCCACGGGCAACCGGGCCTTCGATGAATGGCGGGATTCCGAGCTCGCCCGCCTCGAGGAGGAGCGCCGCAAGCTGGAGGAGGCCGAGCGCGAATTCGCCGTCCATATCGAAGAGCTGCGCCGCGCCCGCGACCGGGAGGAGTTCGAGCGCTTCATGAAGGCCCGTCACAATCGCCCCACGGGCGAGGCTTCGTAAGCCCCACCAAGGGACGGCGCGGGCTCTCTCGCGCCGTCAACCTTTCCTTAACCATGAAACTTGAGCCGGAATTAAGCCTTTACGCCCATGACCTAGGGGATGGCGCGTCGTCTCCTCTCCCTGGCTCTCATCACGGGTCTGGCCCTGCTTCTGGCGGGATGCGGCCTGTTTCGACGCCCGGAACGTCCGGCCTGGCGCGCCCAGGCGGAAAAAGCCTGTTTCGCCCAGAAACGGGTGACGCCCTCGGCCTCCTTGCAGCTCGCCAAGGCCATCGACGGGCCGGGCATCTGCGGGCTCGACAATCCCCTCAAGGTGACGGCGCTCGCCGAGGAGACCGTGGCCCTCAACTCCACCCAGACCCTTGGCTGCCCCATGACGGCGGCCATGGATGAATGGCTGCGGGACGTGGTGCAGCCCATCGCGCTGGCCCGCTTCGGCCAACCGGTGACCCAGATCGATTCCATGGGCTCCTATGCCTGCCGTCCCATCGACGGCCACAGCAGCAACCGCCTCTCCGAACATTCCTTCGGCAATGCGGTGGATGTGGGCGCCTTTCGCCTCGCTGATGGTAGCCGCATCAGCGTTGAAAAGGGCTGGACGCGGGGCGACGCCCAGCAGAAGGCTTTCTTGCGGGAGGTGCAGGCGGGCGCCTGCAACATCTTCACGACCGTGCTGGCGCCGGGATCCGACGCCGATCATTACAATCACCTGCATCTGGATCTGGCCATGCACGGCCAGACCTCCACCGGCCCGCGCCGCATCTGCAAGCCACGGCCCTCGCCGCAACTGCTGCCCGCACCGCAGCGCCGCGACGACCTGCCCGACGCGCCCGATATCGACGACGACATCGATGTGGCCCAGGCGGGCGGCGCCAACCTGCCCTCGCGCACCGCCATGACGCTCGACACCGCCCTGCCGCCCGCGCCCCTCACAAGGCCCCAGGCGCCAATGACGCGCAGCGCCGCGCTGCTGCCGCCAGTCCTGCTGCCGCCCCTGCCCCTGCCCTCGGCGCCCCTGCCGCCGCCGCGCCCGATCACGCGCGGCTATCTGCGGGCCGATGGCGTCTTCTTGCCGGACAACGCCCCGGACGCCACAGCAACCCTGCGCCCGCGCCGCTGATGCGGTTTGCGCCGTGCATCGCCCGTGCTAAAGCGTCGGCATGATGACCCGCCAGCGACGACCCACCCTCTGATCGAAGCGCTCCCCAGCGCCGCCCGACCCTGCGCGTCCCGCCTGCCGGATGATCCATGACAGACCTTTCCCTGACCCTCACCCCCCTGACCCCCGCCGACCTGCCCGCCATCGACAAGCTCGACGAACGCGCCTTCGGCCCCGGCCGTTTCGCCCTGAGCGCCTATCGGTTGCGCGAGGGGGTGAGCCCGCACCCTGACCTCTCCTTCGTCGCCCATGTGGGCACCCTGCTGGTCGGGGCCAATCGCATGACGGCGATCACGGTGGGCGACGCCCCCGCCCTGCTGCTCGGCCCCCTGACCGTCGACCCGCCCTTCCGCTCGCGCGGCATCGGCGAGGCTCTCATGGGCAAATCCATGGAGGCCGCCCGCGCCGCCGGCCACCGTCTGGTGATCCTGGTCGGCGACGAGCCCTATTACAAACGCGTCGGCTTCAAGCGCGTCCCCCACGGCCGCCTGACCATGCCCGGCCCGGTGGATCCGGCCCGCGTGCTCTATTGCGAATTGGTGGACGGCGCCTTCGAGGGGCTGACGGGGGCGATTGCGCGGGCTTAAGTAGCCCGCCGCCGCCGCCCCTCCCACAACCATCCCGCCAGCACGCTGCCCAGCAGCGCGATCAGGCCCAGAAAGCCCATCGCAAGCGGCGCGACGCCCACCCCTGTCACCACGCTCGCGCCCGTGCGCTTCACGCCCACATAATCGGCGCCGCCATAGAGCGGGCTGTCGCGCATGGCGACGAAGCGCGGCAGGGTGATGGAGTCGCCTGCGCCAGCGCTGATGCGCCGCACGGTGCCGCCGGTGGCCTGCGCCAGCGGCTTCAGCTGGTCTGATGTCGAGACCACGTCCTGAAACTCGCGGGGGTTCTCTGGGCCCACGTTCACCAGCGTCGAGAGTTCGCCGTCGCTCAATTTGTAGAGGCCGAACTCCTCCACCGTCACCTGCGCGCGCGACAGGCCGGGCTCGGCGCCGGCGAGCGTCACGCTCTGGGTCTTGCCGGTCGGCGAGGTGACCATGACGGCGGGGATCGCAGGTTTGAGGCTCTGGCGCTCGATGGAGAGTTCCTTGCCGCGGGCGGTGGCGCGCAGGGCCTCCTCCTCCAACTCCGGCTCCTTCATCAGCCAGTGGCCAAGGCGGCGCATGAGATCGAGATGCGGCCCGCCGCCCTGGAAGCCCCGCGCCCACAGCCAGATCTGGTCGGAGAGCAGCAGGCCCACGCGCCCCTTCTCCTCGCGCGAGAGCAGCAGCAGCGGCAGGTTGTCGGCGCCCGAGAGCACGGAGACGCCGCGCAGTTTTTCGCTCGCCACCTGCCGATACCATTCGCCCCAGGCGGGCGGGCTCTGCTGCGATCCCGGCAGGCCCCGCGTGACCGGATGTTTGGCGCCTTCATCGGAGATCGCGGGGCGGAAAAGACGCTGGACCAATGGTCCCTGCGGACGCGCAGGCGCGATCTTGCCCAGCGGCGAGAAATAGAGGCCGTCGCGTCCGGAATAATCGGGCCCCGTCGCCATCAGCAGCGCACCGCCTTCGCGCACATAGCGCACGATGTTTTCGAAATAGACCTGCGGCAGAACCGTCTGGTTCGAATAGCGGTCGAAGATGATGAGATCGAATTCCTTGATCTTCCGCCCGAAGAGATCGGCGGTGGGGAAGGCGATCAGCGAGAGTTCGTTGATGGGCGTGCCATCCTGCTTTTCCGGCGGGCGCAGAATGGTGAAATGCACCAGCTCCACATTGGCGTCGGCCTTGAGCAGGTTGCGCCAGGTGCGTTCCCCGGCATGGGGCTCGCCCGACACCAGCAGCACCTTCAACTTGTCGCGCACGCCCTCGATGGTGACGACAGCCTTGTTATTCAGCGTGGTCAGCTCATCGGGCAGGGGCGCGATGTCCAGCTCCACCACATTGGGCCCGCCATGTTCGATCATCACGGGGGCGCGCACGATCTGGCCGGGCGCCGCGCGAAGGGTGGCGATCTCGACGCCGTCGCGCCGAATCGTGATCGCCACGCGCTCGCCCTTGTCGGCGGTGTCGAGCACACGCACCGCGATGGTCTGCTCCTTGCCCACGATGCCAAAGCGCGGCGCTTCCACAAGCTCGATCCGCCGGTCGCGCTCGCCCGCGCGGCCCGTCACGAAGACATGCAGGGGCGCCTTGAAGCCAAGGTTTGCGGCGGAGGCGGGGATGTCATGCACCACGCCATCGGTGACGAGAATGGCCGCGCCCACACGCTCGGGCGGCACATCGGCCAAGGCCGCATTCAACGACGAGAACAGGCGCGTGCCGTCATTGCCCGCATCGCTCGCGCCGCCATCGATGAAGCGCGTCTCCACATCGCCGAGGCCTTCCAGCGCCTTTTCGATCTCGACGCGCGCCTTGTCGGTCTGCGCCTTGCGCTCGCCGATGCTCTGGCTGGCGCTGCGGTCGAGCACCACGGCGACCACATCTTTCAGGGGATTGCGATCCTCGCGCACCAAGGAGGGGTCCGTCAGCGCGGCGAGCACCAGCGCGAGACCGATAGCCCGCAGCCCCGCGCCGCGCCGCCGCGCCCAAAGGCCAAGGCCCACAACGATCAGGGCGCCGAGCGCCAGCGCGATCAGCAGCGGGATCGGAATGAGGGGGGCGATCTGGAGGTTGAAGGAGGTCAATGGGCCAGCCGCTCCAGGAGGTCACGCACATGCACCTGATCGGCCTTGTAGTTGCCGGTGAGGGTGTAGATGACGATGTTGACGCCCGCGCGCAGCGCCATTTCCCGCTGCCGTCCCGTGCCGGGCGTCAGGGGATAGAGGGGCTCGCCATTGCGCGAGACGGCCCAGGCGCCCGCCAGATCATTCGAGGTGATGATAATTGGCGAGACATTGTCGCCGGAGCGCACGGGCCGGTTGGCGCGCTCGGCTTCCGGCGGCAGGGCCTCGATCCACAATTGGCCGATGGTGGTGCGGCCCACGAAGCTGTCGAGCAGGTAGAAAGTCTTGGTGAGAACGTGATCGCGCGGCACGGGCTCGAGCTCGGGCACGTCCACATTGGCGAGCAATTTGCGCAGCCACAATTGCTCGGGCGAGGATTCTCCGCCCGAGCGCGCGGTGAGGGCGTCGCGGGTATCGAAGAGCACCGTGCCGCCGTTTTTCATGTAGTTGGAAATGCGCGTCACCGCATCCGCCGAGGGCAAGGGACGGTCGGCCACGATGGGCCAGTAGATCAGGGGATAGAAGGCGAGTTCATCGCGGGCGGGATCAATGCCCATGGGCTCGCCGGGGGAGAGCGAGGTGCGGGCGCCCAGCGCGCGGGAGAGCGCGGAGAGGCCAAGCTGGCTCGCTTCATCGACACGCGCATCGCCGGTAACGATATAGGCGAGGCGCGTTTGCAGGGCGGCCTCGCGGTCGCGCGGATTTTCTGGCGCGGTTTGGACTTGCGTGGTCTGCGCCTGCGCGGGTTGCGGCGCGAGCGACGCGAAGCCCGCCAGCATCAGCACGAGCGCGCCCACCGCGGCGGGGCGGCTCCAGCCGCGCTTGAAGGCGCCCGCGAGCCAGAGCGAGGCCAGGGCGTCGGCGATGAGCAGGGCGAGGGCGAGGCTCACCAAGGCTGGGCGCAGATCCAGCGGTTCGGCTTTCTGCAGGGGGTCCACCATGAGCTTCAATCCCGTGAGATCGACCGGGTTCAGTTGGGCGTCGAGCGTGAGCGCGTTCACTGCGGTGAGCGCGTCCGCAGGGCCATAGAAGCCCGGGGGATGCTCGGCGCTGGCGCCGCCCGCATAATTGACCGGAATGGGCCGGGCGGAAAGCGGCGGGGCGCCCAGCACGCCAAAGCCATCGAGAGTGCGCGTGGGGGCCACGCTCTCGATCCGCTGGGCGGCGGCATTGGCGGGGTCGCCCGCCGTGGCGCCGGCCCCGCCTTCGGAGGCGATGGCGATGGTGCGGCGCAGGAGATCGACGAAGAGGCCGGAGAGCGGCAGGTTCGACCAGGTCGTGTCCGCCGTCACATGAACCAGCACGATCATGCCCTTGCCGCGACGGCCCGCCGTGATGAGCGGCGTGCCATCGGCCAGCGCGGCCCAGGTCTTGGCGGGCAGGCCCGCCTCGGGCTCGGCCAGCACCTGACGGGTCACGGTGATTTCGTCGGAAATGCCCAGGCCATAGAAGGGGCTTTCGCGCTCGAAGGGGGCGAGGCGCTTTGGCGTGTCCCACGAGAGGGAGCCTCCCAGCACGCGCCCGCCGCGCCGCAGCCGCACGGGCGTCAGATCGTCGGACGAGGCCGCCAGCCTTGTGCCCGCAAAGCGCAGCAGCACGCCGCCCTCTTCCACGAATTTGATGAGCCGATCCCGCGCCGGGCCGGTGATGACGCCCACATCGGCCAGCGCCAGCACGGAGACGCCATCGTCGAGCATGGCGAGGATGGGATCGCCCTTGCCCGCGCGCGGCTCGCGCACTTCGGCGAAAGGCGTCAGGGCCCGCACGAGATAGTAGGAGGGCGAGAGCAGGGGTTGGGACGTGTCGGCGCTGGCGCCTGACACCACGCCCACACGCCGACGCTTCCAGCGCTCATCGAGCAGGGTCACCGCCCCCGCCGAATGTTCATCTGATATCTCGACCCGCGCGATCTCGTTGCGCAATTCCATGGGCAGATCGAAGCGCGCCTTCACGTCGCGCGCCGCGCCCAGATCAAAGCGCGCATCGCCGATGGCGACGCCCTTCATGTCCAGCGCCCGCAGCAGGCCTTGCGAGGGGCCTTCGGTCCTGGCGCGGATCACCCGCACCTCCAGCGCGCCCGCGCCATTCTCGGCGCCTGCGATGGCCAGCGCGGGCTTGTCCTGCATCAAGGCATGGATGGCGTTGTCGCCCGCCGCAGCGCGCAGGCCCGCCGCGAAGGCGCGGCCATT
>CANCSY010000057.1 GCA_947380915.1 Beijerinckiaceae bacterium | reverse complement strand
GACAAGGTGACGGGCGCCGCCAAGTTCTCCTCCGACGTGATCCTGCCGGGTATGCTCGTGGGCAAGATCCTGCGCAGCCCCCATGCCCATGCGGTGATCAAATCCATCGACACGTCAGCCGCTGAGAAGCTGGCGGGCGTGAAGGCTGTGGTCACCGGCGCCGACTTCCCCCAGATCAAGGAAGGGACCCCCTATGGCGACATGACTCGCATGGTCATGGCGCAGGAGAAGGTCTACCACGAGGGCCATCCCGTGGCCGCCGTCGCCGCCACCTCCGAGTCCATCGCCAAGAAGGCGCTGAAGCTCATCAAGGTCGAGTATGAGGTGCTGCCGCACGTCATCGACCCCGTGGCCGCCATGCAGCCCGATGCGCCGATCCTGCACAGCTACATGCGCACCAAGGGCGCCAAGCCCGGCGATCCCAAGGTCAGCGCCGACCGGCCGTCGAATGTGGTGGAGCGCTATGAGCTTGGCGTGGGCGATGTCGAGGCGGGCTTCGCCGAGGCCGATGTCATCGTCGAGCGTACCTTCGACACAAAGCCCATGCACCAGGGCTACATCGAGCCGCAATCCTGCGTCGCCTCCTGTTCGGAGGAGGGCGAGATCGAACTGTGGTGCTGCACCCAGGCGCCCTTCGTCTACCGCGACCGCCTCTCGGAAATTCTCAAGGTCGACGGCTCCAAGATCAAGGTGCAGCAATCCGAGTTGGGCGGCGGCTTCGGCGGCAAGACGGCCTTCTATGCGGAGCCCGTCGCGATCCAGCTCGCCCGCAAGACGCGCCGACCGGTGAAGATCACCTTCACCCGTTCAGAGGTCTTCCGGGGCACCGGGCCTGTGTCGGGCACGCAATCGCGCATCAAGATCGGCTGCAAGAAGGATGGCACGATCACGGCGGCGGACGCCGAACTGATCTTCCAGACCGGCCCCTATTCGGGCTCGGCCTTCACCAATGCGCCCCAGGCCATGTTCACGCGCTACGATTTGAAGAACGTGCGCACGGTGTCCTATGAGGTGGTTTCCAATCGTCCCAAGGTCGCCTCGTTCCGCGCGCCCTGCGTGCCGCAGGTGGTCTTCGGCGTCGAGGGCATCATCAGCGAACTCGCCAACAAGATCGGCATGGACCAGATCGATTTCCGCATGAAGAACGCCATGGCCAATGGGGCCCGGACGATCTATGCGGAGACCTTCGGCAAGATCGGCTTCATCGAGACGCTGGAGGCCGCCAAGGCCTGCGATCACTACCGCTCGCCCGTGCCCAAGGGCCAGGGTCGCGGCATCTCCACGGGCTTCTGGTTCAACCGCGGCGGCGAGACCTCCTCGACGCTGAATGTGGCGCCCGATGGCTCGGTGACGATCACCATCGGTACGGCGGATGTGGCGGGCTCGCGCATCTCCATCTCCATGATGGTGGCGGAGGAGTTGGGCATTCCCGTGGACAAGGTGCGCGCGGTTCTGGCCGACACCCACCAGCTCGGCTTCAACCGGGTGACGGCGGGCAGCCGCACCACCTTCTCGCAAGGCGTGGTGCTGGTGGACTGCGCGCGCAAGGTCATCAAGGAGATGTCCGAGCGCGCCGCGCGAATCTGGAAAGTGCCGGAAGAGGGCGTGGAATTTGTCAATGGCTCTTTCCGGCCCGCTGGCGCCAATGTGGGCGAGTTCAAGCCGCTCACCATCGCAGATATCGCCAAGCAGACGACGAATTCCGAAGGCGCCATCGCCGCCCGTTCCGACATGAACGTGACCGGCGCTGGCCCGGGCTTTGGCTGCCATATCGTCGATGTGGCCGTTGACGAGGAGACCGGCGCCGTGGAAATCAAGCGCTACACGGTGGTGGAGGACGCAGGCAAGGCCATCCATCCGCTGCAGGTGGAGGGACAGTTCCAGGGCGGCGCGGTGCAGGGCATCGGCTGGGCGCTCAACGAGGAATATATCTTCGGCGAGGACGGCAAGATGCAGAACCCCGGCTTCCTCGACTACCGCATGCCCGTGGCGTCAGACGTGCCCAACATCGACACGGTCATCGTCGAGGTGCCCAATCCCCGGCATCCCTTCGGCCTGCGCGGGGTTGGCGAGGTGCCGGTGGTGCCCACCATGGCGGCCATCGCCAACGCCATTGGCGACTGCATCGGCATACGTCCGCAGTCCCTGCCCATGTCGCCGCCGCGCATGCTGCAATTGATCCAGGCGCGAAATGCTGCAAAACAATAGCAGCAAGACTGTGGCTCCCGCTCTTGTCTCCCCTTGCGGAGACAAGAGCTTTGGGGCTAGTCCCCCGGTCGGGGGCAATTCAAGGGAAGGATGATCGTGACGATCGGGATCGAACCGCTGCACCCGCTTTACGCCGCGCGCCTGACAGGCGTGGACATCCGCAGGGATGTTGATGAGGCGACCATGAACGAGGTGCGCGCCGCGCTGGCGACCCATGTGGTCTGCGTCATCGGCCATGACGATCCGCCCACGAATGAGGAGCATATCGCCTTCAGCGCGCGGCTTGGGCCGCTGGAGCGTGGCAAGTCGCCCAAGATCAACGGTACCGAAGTGCGATTGCCCTATCCCGAGATCGTCGATCAGAGCAATCTCAACGATGTCGGCGAAATCTATGCCGATGAGGATCGCCGCCTCGCCTACAAGCGCGCCAATCGCCTGTGGCATACGGACATGAGTTTCTACGAAGTGCGCGCTACCTATTCCCTGCTGGTGGGCCACATCACCCCCGATAGCGGCGCAGACACGGAATTCACCGATATGCGCGCCGCGTGGGATGAACTGCCGCAGGCGCGCAAGACCGAGCTTGAAGATCTGGTCGTCGAACATTCCTACTGGTACAGCCGCGTTCAGGGCGGAGGCCCGGAGCCGACCGAGGAAGAGCGCGTGACGCGCCCACCCGCGCGGCACAAGCTTGCCCATGTTCACGCGCCCTCCGGGCGCAAGGCCCTCTATCTGGCCTCCCACGCCAGCGACATTGTCGGCTATCCCCGCGACAAGGCGCGCGCCCTGATCAAGGAATTGATGGATTTCGCGGTCCAGCCGCGCTTCGTCTATGCGCACAAATGGCGGCGTGGCGACGTGCTCATCTGGGACAACCTGGCGACCATGCACCGGGCGACGCCCTTCGATGATCGTAATCTGGTGCGCGACATGCGGCGCACGACCTGCCGCGAAAAGCGGATCGAGGCAGGCGATTCGCTGATCGCCTGATAGACGTGCGGCAGAGCCTTGTCTTGCGCCTCGGCAGGTTCCCCGACCTGTCGAGGTTTGGTTTTCGAGCGTTCGTTTTGTCGGTCGTCACTGGCGCCCTTTCGCCTGAAAGCAATCCATCGTGATCAAAATCGCATTGTTCCTCGTGAGCGCCTTGCCGGTTTTCCTTCTTGTGAAGTCGCTTGTGTTCAAGCGTCATTCGGGTGTGCGCCTTGCGGTCTCGAATTTCAACAAGCAAGTCGGCTACCTCTCGGCGGGGATCGCGACCATTCTGGTGGTGTTGACGCTGTATCACTTCGCCAGCGCCTGGCTCCGTTAGGCGGTCTCGGCGGGGCCTAAAAAACCACTTGGCCCGGCGTCCCTCCCCCGGCATAACAGGCTCAACATTTTCAAGGAGGAAGCTTCCATGACCGATACCCCCACGGGACTCGCGTCCCTGCCCCAGCAGAATGTCCTCGTGAAGGTCGAGGATGGCATCGCTTGGGTCACGCTCAACCGGCCCTCCAAGCGCAACGCCTTCAATCCCGGCATCGTCTTCGAAATGGTGCAGGTGATGGATGTTCTGGAGATGGAGGAGAGCGCGCGCTGCGTGGTCATCACCGGCGCCGGCGACGCTTTCTCCGCCGGACAGGATCTCAAGGAATATTTCCGCGAGATGGACGCTGGCCCGCCCATCTTGCGTGAACGCCTCTATCGCGCCAACGCCGCCTGGCAGTGGCGGCGCATGATGCATTATCCCAAGCCCACCATCGCCATGGTCAATGGCTGGTGCTTTGGCGGCGCCTTTCAGGTGCTGCTGGCCTGCGATCTTGCGGTGGCGGACGAGGACGCGACCTTCGGCCTTTCGGAAATCAACTGGGGCATCATTCCCGCGGGCATCGTGACGAAATCGGTCGCCATGGCCCTCTCCCAGCGCAAGGCGCTCTATTACATCCTCACCGGCGACACGTTCGACGGGCGCACGGCGGAGGATATCGGCATCGTCAATTTCGCCGTGCCCAAGGACCAGCTCGTGGCCAAGACGACCGCCATCGCCAAGAAGCTGATCGAGAAGAACCCGAATGTGCTGCGCGCCTGCAAGACAGCCTATCACTATACCCGCGAAATGTCGTGGGACGCGGCGGCCGAGTATCTCGCCTCGAAATCCGACCAGACGAAGTTCATGGATCCCGAGCGGGGCGCCGACAAGGGCATGAAACAGTTCCTGGACGAGAAGTCCTACCGCCCGGGCCTTGGCGCCTATCGTCGGGATTGATCCATGACCGACTTGCGTTCCCCGCTCGCGCGGCTGTTGCGGCCCCGGTCCATCGCCGTGGTCGGCGCCTCGCCAGAGCCGCTCTCGGTCGGCAACAATGTGCTGGTGAACCTGCGGCGCTTCGCCTATGCGGGCGCGCTGCATTTCGTCAGCCGAAGCCGGGCCGAGATCGACGGCGTGCCCTGCGTTCCCTCCATCGATGATTTGCCCATGGGCGTCGATGCGCTGGTGCTCATCGTGCCCGCGCAGGCGGTGCTGGAATCCATCGAGGCCTGCGCCCGGCGGGGCGTGGGCGGCGTGGTGGTCTTCGCCTCCGGCTTCAGTGAGCAGGACGAGGCGGGCGCGCAGGCGCAGGCGGCCTTCGCCAGGGTCGCGCGCGACGCCAATATGGTCGTGCTCGGCCCCAATTGCATTGGTTGCGTCAACTACGCCGATGGCGTGCCGCTCACCTTCGAACCGGTCGAGCCATTGCCAACCAAGGGTCCCGGTGTCTGCGTGGTCGCCCAGAGCGGCGCCATGCAGGGCAATATCCGCTACGCCCTCATGGGGCGCGGCGTGGCGGTGGCCCAATCGGTCTCCACCGGCAATGAAGCGGTGCTGAGCGCGGAGGATTATCTCGATCTGCTGATTGAAGATCCCTCGATCAGCGCCTTCTCGCTCTTTGTGGAGCAGATCCGTGATCCCCAGCGCTTTCTGATGCTGGCCCGCCGGGCGCGGGCAGCCGCCAAGCCCATCGTGCTGCTGCATCCCGGCCAGAGTTTTCGCGCACGCGAGGCTGCGAAATCCCATACCGGGGCGCTGGCGGGCGATCACGCCATCATGCGCGCCTGTGTGGAGCGCGAGGGCGTCATCGTGGTCGGCGGGCTCGACGAGCTTTTCGATGTGACGACGCTTGCGACGCGCTACCCAAGGCCGGTGACCGGAGGCGTGGGCGTGCTCAGCAATTCGGGCGCGCTGCGGGGCTTTTCACTCGATTTCTGCGAGGAGATCGGTCTCGATCTGCCGGAGCTCTCGCAAAGCACACATGACGCCTTGCGCGCGGTGCTGCCCTCCTTCGCCGCCATCGACAATCCCCTCGATATCACGGCGGCGGGCATGCAGAAGCCGAGCCTGTTTGGCGACGCCGCCGCTGCGCTGCTGGATGAGCCGAAGGTGGGCTTTCTGCTGGTGGCCGCCATGGGCGGCGGCAAGCCGCAACAGCTCAACAAATGGCGCGCCATGCGGCCCGTGCTGGCGGCGACCTCCAAGCCCGTGGCTGTCGTCTACATGGGCGATGATTACCCGCTCGATCCGCAATTCATGGAAGAAATGCGCGAGAGCGGCATCCCCTTCTTCCGCTCGCCTGATCGCGCCTTGCGGGCGCTGGCGCGGCTTTCGGCCCATGGCCGCCTGCAACCACAGGCCCATGAACCTGCGCCTTCCGCCAGCCCGCTAGCACTCGAAACCCGTGGGCCTGTCGCCGAATGGCGCGGCAAGGAGATTCTGAACGGGCTGGGTATAGCCACCCCCAAAGGCGGCCTTGCGCGCGATCTGGACGAGGCCCGCGCCATCGCCGCGCGCATCGGCTATCCCGTCGCCATCAAGGCGCAGGCCGATGCGCTGGCGCACAAGAGCGAGGCGGGCGGGGTGATCGTCGGCGTGGCCGATGAAGCGGCGCTGGTGGAAACCCATGGCCGACTCCTCGCCAATGTGCGCGCCTATGATGGCTCGCTGACTTTGGATGGCGTGCTTGTCGAGCGCATGGCGCCGCGCGGCGGGCTGGAGATGATCGTGGGCGCCAGGCGCGATCCGCTCTGGGGACCGGTGATCGTCGTGGGCCTTGGCGGCGTCTGGACCGAGGCCCTGCACGACGCCCGCCTGCTGCCCGCACAAGCGAGCAAGACCGAGATCGTCGCGGCGCTCGGCCAACTCAAGGGCGCGGCCCTCATGGGCGGGTTGCGCGGCTCGGCGCCCCGTGATGTCGACGCCATCGCGCAGATCGCGGCATCCATCGGCGCGCTGATGCAGGCTGATCCGCGCATTGTCGAAATCGATGTGAATCCGGTGAATGTCTATGCGCAGGGCGAGGGCGCGCTCGCCCTTGATGCGCTCATCGTGATGAATTGAGGGCGCCATGAACTTCGACTTCACCGAAGAGCAGGAGATGCTGCGCGACAGCGTCATCAAGCTCATGGCGCGCCATGCGCCCGCAGAATCCGTGCGCAAATGGGACCGCGACCGCAGCTTTCCCGAGGATCTCTATCAGGCCTGGGTTGAGGCGGGGCTGCTGCGCCTGCCCTTCCCAACGGAAGTCGGGGGCCTTGGCGGCGACGCCGTGGATCTGGCGCTGGTCATCTATGAACTGTCGCGCGTCTCGACCGATCTCACCATGGCCTTTGCGGGTAGCATTTTCTGTGGCCTCAACGTGCTGCGCAAGGGCACGCCCGAACAGCGCGCCCATTGGCTGCCGCGCCTGCTGGATGGAAGCGTCAAATTCTCCATCGGCATTTCCGAGCCCGACGCTGGCTCGGATGTCGGCAATATCCACACCATGGCGGTGCGCGAGGGCGATCGATATATCGTCAACGGGCAGAAGCTCTGGACCACCGGCGCCGGGCTGAAAAACAGCGTCATCTGCGCCTATGTGAAGACCGACAAGACCGTGCATTATCGCAAGGGCATCACCCATTTGCTCATCGACAATGACGCGCCGGGGGTGGAGCTTCGCAAGCTCGGCATGCTCGGCCGCCGCACGGTGGGCACCTACGAAGTTTTCCTGCGTGATGCGCCCGTGCCCGTCGACCGCGTCATCGGCGGCGAAGGGGGCGGCTGGGACTGCCTGATGGGGGGCTTGCAGTATGAGCGTGCGGTCTCGGCGGCGGGCAATTGCGGCGGCGCCCAGGCGGTGCTCGACCTCGCCGTGAAATATGCGGGCGAGCGGGTGCAGTTCGGCCAGCCCATCGGCTCCTTCCAGGCCATCGGCCATATGCTGGCCGACATGCAAAGCGAGCTGGAGGCGGGCAAATTGCTGATGTGGCGCGCGGCCTGGCTCGCCGCCCGGCAAAGGGAGGCGCTGCGGGAGATCACACAAGCCAAGCTCTACACCTCCGAAATGTATGCGAAGCTCGCGAACATGGGCGTGCAGATCATGGGCGGCTACGGCCTGAACGAAGAGTTCGACATGCAGCGCTACTTCCGGGACTCCCGCTCCGCCACCATCGCGGCGGGAACCTCGCAGACGCAGCGAAACCTTCTCGCCAATCTCATGGGCCTGAAGTCGCGCTGATGCGTGGCTTCAATCCTTCGTCTTGTCCGTCACCGTGGGGTGAGTCTTGACATAGAAGGCCACCAGGCCCACGCCCGCCAGCAAGATGGCGCCAATGATGTGAAAGCTCGCTGCAAGGCCCGCCACGCTGGCGACCGAGCCCATGGTCACAGGCGTCACGGAAGCAGCGACCCGGTTCGCCGTCGTGCGCAAGGCGGCCCCACGGGCGAGAAAGCCGGGTCCGGCCGCATCCGCGAGGATCGACAGCATCAGTGGCTGCGACAGGCCCATGCACAGGCCGCGCAGGGCGGCGGCGGTCATCAGCAGGGCGAGCGATCCCAGCATTGGCGTAATGGAAACGAAAAATATGGACCCCATCGCGGTCCAGATCAGGACCCAAAGCGGGTTCATGAAACGCGACACCGGCCCGACCCACAGGGAACTTGCGGCGGCGAGGGCGGAGGAGGCCGTTATCAGGAGCCCGATCTGCGTCGCAGGCAGGCCAATGGAGGCCAGCCAGACCGGATAGAATGTGTCCTGGATAGAGCTTGCGGCGATCCGCATGAAAGTGATGATGAGCACGATCTTCATGGCGGGTTCGCAGGCGAGCACGAAAGCGTCCCGGTAGTCGGCGCTGCGCGGCATGACATCGCTCCAGGACAACGACCGTCGCTCCGTCGCAGGGCCATCCGCTGATTGGGGGATAAAGATGGCGGAAATCGCCGTCCCCGCCGCCCAGAGGGAGAGGACGCCAAAAGCGCCCCAGACGCCGATCATGTCCCATGCGGCGCCGGCCAAAGGCGGGCCGATGAAGCTGCCAACGCGCAGCGAAAAGGAGAAGCGTCCTGCATAGGTGGGGCTGTGGGCCAGAAGGCGGCCGAAATAGGCCTGAGCGCCGATCCAGGCCATGGACGAGCCATAGCCATTGAGCATTTGCAGCACGATGACGGCGGGAATCCAGCCCACGGATGGAAAAAGGAGCAGCATGAGGGCGCTCATCAGCGAACTGCCCATCATCAATTGGCGGGCGCCGACCTGATCCATCAGGGCGCCGCCGTGAATGGCGAACAGGAACGGCAGGAGATGGCGCACGCCCAGCACCAGGCCGATTCCCGCTGCCGTTATGCCATCATTGGTCAGCCAGATCGGCAGCACAACGGAGGCGACATCCGAGAGGCTATTGGAGAAAAGCCCGGTCAGATAGATGGGAATCTGTGTTTTGAGCGGCACCGCGCCGGGGGCTATCGTCGTCACCTTTTCCGTCATTCCCCCCGGTAGAGGCGCTTTCACGCCTGTTCAGGCAGTGTTGAACCCACCATCAGGTTGACATTACGCTCGCTGGCGATGGGCGCAAGTGTCCTAATCTTCTCCGGCGGAGGCGATATCTGTCCGTTTGTGGAGATTGAAGGCCATCCAGCCCATCGACAGGCTCAGCAGAAGGCCGGTTGCATAAAACGCCATCTCAAGCCCGACCGCTTCGGCTATGGCCCCCATGACGAGCGGCGCGATGATGGAGGCCAGACGGTTTGCCGTGCCGCGCAGGCCAACGGCCTTGCCCTGATTGGCGCTCCCGGCGCCGCGCAACACCAGCGTGATGACCAGCGGTTGGGCCAGACCGTTGAGCCCCGAGCGCAGGAACATGGCCATTTGCAGCAGAAAATAGGTTCCAAGCAGTGGGGTGGCGCAAACCAGCAGGATCCCGATCCAAAGGGACAGAAGGACGATCCAGAAGCCGTCGATGTAGCGCATCAGGCGGGTGGTCAGCAGAGAGAAGACTGCGGCGCCTATGGCGCCCGCCGGACTCAGCAGCCCGATCGCCGTCCCCGTGATGCCCCGCTCATTGAGCCAAGCCACATAGAAGGAGCTCTGCACCGCATTGCCCATATGCATCATCGCCCCCAGCGCCACGATCATGGCCACGGCGGGCACGCGCATGAGGCGGAAGGCGAGCATATAATCATCCAGACGCGGCATCAGGTCTCTGAGCTTTCCTGACGGCGCCGGCTCCATCTCGATGGGATGCCCGGATTTCGGCTGCTGCGGCAGCGCAAGCGCGAAGAAGATGGCTCCCGAGGCCCATACCGACATGAGGATGAAGGAGCCCCAGACGCCGAAGAGATCCCAGATCATGCCCGCCATGGGCGGGGCGCATAACTGGCCAAAGCGGATCACGAAACTCAGGCGACCCGCATATTTCGTGCGGCCGTGCATATATTGCCCGATCATGGTCTGCGCGCCTAGCCACCCAAGGGACTCTGCCAAGCCAAGAAGCAATTGCAGGAAGATCAGAACGGAAATCTCGGGCGCCAGCGGATAGGCCAGAGGCAGGATCGTGACGAGGCTCGTGCAATACACCATCATTCGTTTGGAGCCGAGCCGATCCATAAGCGCGCCGGCATGGATGGAAAACAGGAGCGGCAGAAGATGTGAGGCGCCAAACACCAGCCCAAAGATGAAAGGGGAGGGATTGAAGGTGGAGGCGTAAAGCGGAATGATCACTGAATCGATGTGAAAGACGGATGTCGTGAACAGGCCGATGCCATAGACCGCAACTTCCGTGGCGCGTGGGACCTCCCTGGAGGCGCTGGGTTCAGGTTTTGTCATGGGCCGGCGCTTGAAGGTCGAGGGAAGTCTCAGGTCGGCAAACTATCCCAGCCCGCCCTGAACGCAAAGCCGCCCATCATGTGCAGGCGAAACCGCTGGCGCCGGACATGGAGGCGAGCGTCGTGCGCAGGTCTTCCATGAGAAGCGCACGGGCTTGCGGCGTGAGAGCTTCGCCATCAAGTCCTGCAAGCCAGTCGCCAAAGTCTGGCGCGCGCCCGGCCGAACGCTCCACGAAATCGGCGAGCGCGCCATCGCCGGAGTTACGGTATTTGTCCTCCAGATAGATCAGCAGATCCTGCCCCACGGCGGTCGCGTCGATGGGAATGTGAAATCCGCCTGCGCACATGCAGCCTGCAAAAGCGGGTGAGAACACATTCGCGCTGGCCCATTGGCGCGCCAGTTCTGCGCCTGACAGGGGGCTGCCAGCAGGGCTTCCAGGGCCCGATGACTTTCTTGACGCACGCGCTTTCATGGGGCAAGACTTGCGCGGTTTTGCGCCAAAGCGCAATATGCGCGCATGATGTCTGGAGCTGTATCGACAGGCGCCGTCACGATAGCGGCGTGCAGATGCAGGCAAGGGAGGATCGTGCGGGCGCCCCTCTTGACCGATGACGGGTATGACAAAAAAATCAGGATCCGCAGCACGCTCCCCCGCGCGCCTGTCGCTTCGTCTCGCCTCCGATATTGGCGGGACTTTCACGGATGTGGCTGCGTTTGACGAGCGCTCGCGCAAGCTTCTTCTCGGCAAGACCTTGTCGACTCCCGCGCATCTGGTGCATGGCATCAATACCGGCGTCGAGGAGGCGGGCGCGCAAGTGGCCGACGCCTCCCTGTTCCTGCATGGCTCGACCATCGCCATCAACACCATGCTCGAGCGCACCGGCGCCCGCACGGCGCTGATCACGACGCAGGGTTTCCGCGACATCTATGAAATCGGCCGCATCAACCGGCCGGACGCCTACAATCTCTATTTCCAGAAGCACGACCCGCTTGTGCGCCGCTCGCTGCGCTTTGAAGTGCGTGAGCGCATGACGGCGGAAGGCGACGTTCATGTGGCTCTTGATGAAGCTGGCGTGCGTGACGTCTGCGCGAAACTGCGCGGGCTCGACATTGAGGCCGTCGCCATCATGTTCCTCCACTCCTATCGCAACCCCGTCCATGAGCGGCGCGTGAAGGAAATCGTCAGCGAGGAGTTGCCCGGCGTTTTCGTCAGCGCCTCCCATGAGCTTTCGCAGGAATATCGGGAGTTCGAGCGCTGCTCGACAGTCGTAGCCAACGCCTTCGTAGGCCCGCGCGTGCGCGATTACATCGCCGAGATCGATGATCATCTGGCGAAGTCGAGCTTCACCGGCGCCTTCATGCTGGTGCAGTCGACGGGCGGGCTCTATGAGTCGGCGCAGGCCAGGGAGCAGTGTATCCGCATGCTCGAATCCGGCCCCGCCGCTGGCGTCATTGGCGCGCAGGCTCTTTGCGCCGCCATGGGCGAGCAGGAGGCCATCGCCTTCGACATGGGCGGCACAACCGCCAAGGCGGGCGTCATCTACAAGGGCCAGGCCCTGACCAACAGTATTGCGCTGATCGGCGGTTATGAGCGCGCCCTGCCCGTGCAGATCTCGATGATCGACATCTTCGAAGTGGGCACCGGGGGCGGGAGCATAGCCTGGCTGGATGAAGGCATGGCCCTGCATGTGGGACCGCGCAGCGCAGGCGCAGAGCCAGGGCCTGCCTGCTATGGGCGCGGCGGCGAGCAACCCACGGTCACCGACGCGAATCTCGTGCTGGGGCGGCTTGCCGCCAATCGTTTTCTTGGCGGCTCGATGCAGCTTGATGTTCAGGCGGCGCGTGACGCCATTGCGAAGAAAATCGCCGAGCCGTTGGGGCTTGATGTGATCGCGGCCGCCAAGGGCATCTTGCGGATCGCCGCCACCGCCATGTCCTGGGCGGTGAAGACCGTGACCACCGAGCGCGGCCTCGACGCCGCGTCCTTTCCGCTCATCGCCTATGGCGGGGCAGGGCCCTTGCACGCCTCGTCCATCGCCCGCGAAATCGGCATGGGGCGCGTGATCGTGCCGCGCGCGCCGGGCCATTTCTGCGCCTTTGGCATGCTGTTTTCAGACCTGCGCTATGACTATGTGCGTACCTGGCCCGCGCGCCTCGTCAGTCTCTCCTTCGCTGACATGGAAGCTGTTTATGCGGACCTGCTCGCGCAGGGGCGAGCGGCGCTCCAGCGAGGTGGCGCGGGCGATCTCAAGGTCAAAGTCGTGCGTTGGGCCGACATGCGCTATGTCGGCCAGGAACACGCCGTCACCATCGAACTGCCGCCAGCGCTTCTGCGCAAGCAGGACCGCGTGGGCGTGAAGCAGCGCTTCGACGCCGAGCACCAGTTGCGCTATGGCACTTGCGCGCCAAAAGAGGCGGCGGAAATCGTCAGTCTGCGCGTCACGGTGAGCGCGGTGATGAAGAAGCCCCCGCTGGAAGAGATCATGCGGGGAAGCCGCAATCCCCCGGCCGCCGCCAGCAGCGGCCAGCGTCTTGTGCATTTCGACGGCCGCAAGGCCGCCATGCGCACGCCCGTGTTTGCCCGCGATGCACTGAGGGCTGGAAACAGGATCGCAGGCCCCGCGCTGATCGAGGAACACGCTTCGACGACTGTTGTCTTCCCCGGCGATACATTGGCCGTTGATAAGTTCGGCAACCTCGTGATTGAAATCGGCGGTTCTCTCAATAAAACCGGAAGGAATCGCTGATGTCCTTGCGCAAATCTGCGGCGGCCAGCAAGTCCGTCAAGAAATCCGCCGTTAAAGCGCCTGCAAGGAAGGCCGCGCCAAAGCGCCGTTTTTCAGCTTCCGATCCGGTGCTGACCGAAATCATCCGCAACGGCGTGCTCGCCGTGACGGAGGAGATGAAGTCGAATCTGATGCGCACCGCCTACAACATGATAATTTATGAGGCGCTGGACTTCACCGTCGGGCTCTTCACGGCGGAGGGCGACACCATTTCCATCGGGCTGGGCCTGCCCATGTTCATTCGCGGCATGTCGCAGACCGTGCGCGCCAAGATCCAGCATTTCGGCCGCGACAATATCAAGCCCGGCGACATTCTGGTCACCAACGACGCCTATCTCACCGGCAGCCATCTCAACCATTTCACCTTCAGCCTGCCGATCTTCTTCGAGGGCGAATTGTGCGCCTTCGCCTGCTGCATGGCCCATTGGCCCGATGTGGGCGGCACGCTCGGCGGCGTCACCACGGACATCTATTCCGAGGGCATCCAGATCCCCATCGTGAAGTACCAGAAGGCAGGCGTAGTCAACGAAGACCTCGTCGACATCATCCGCATGAACGTGCGGGATCCCGACCGCGCCATGGGCGACCTGCGCGCGCAGATCACTGCGGTCACCACAGGCGAGCGGCGCTTTGGCGAATTGCTGGCGCGCTATGGCCGCGTGGAGACGCTGTCCGCCATTCGCCATATCATGCAGCAGTCCGAACGCGCCGCCCGCGCCCGCACCCGCGACATTCCCGATGGGGTCTATGAAGCCACCTCCTATATGGATGATGACGGCGTCGACATCGGCAAGCGCATTCCCATCAAGGTGAAGGTCATCGTGTCAGGCGAGGAGATGACGATTGATCTGTCCGAAGTCGCCAAGCAGGTGCGCGGCTTCTACAACTCTGGCGAGACCACGGGCTACGCCTGCGCGCAGGTGGCCTATAAATGCGTGACCTCGCCCACGGACTATCCCATCAACGAAGGCAGCTTTCGCTCGCTGAAGGTCGTGCTGGCCCCGGGCACCATCGTCAGCGCCGTGAAGCCCGCCGCGATGCGCTGGTGGATGACCTTCCCGATGACCATCGTGGACACGATCTTCAAGGCGCTTGAGACAGCCATTCCTGATCGTGTCATCGCAGGCCATCATGCGGATCTGCTGGCCGTGCGCGTGCATGGAATCGCTCCAAGGACAGGCGCCTTCTTCATGGGGAGCTTTGGTCCGCTGGGCGGCGGGTGGGGCGCCAAAATGACCGAAGATGGCATGAGCGCCACGGTCTGCCTGAACGATGGCGACACCCATAACAGCCCCGTGGAATCTGTGGAATCCAAATATCCGCTGTTCATCGAGCGATTGTCGTTGCGCGATGGTTCTGGCGGCGCAGGCAAGTTCCGCGGTGGCCTTGGCATCGAGCGCATGGTGGTGGCCCGCGTGCCCATGACCTTGAATGCGCAGGTGGACCGTATGCATTGCGCGCCCTGGGGGCTCGATGGCGGGCTTGATGGTTTCGGCAACGAAGTCACAGTTGAACTGGATGGTGGCGAGGTGCGCGATGCGCCCAACGCCAAGGTCTTCATGCAGCGTCTGGCGCCGAAGGAAGGCTTCTA
>CANCSY010000056.1 GCA_947380915.1 Beijerinckiaceae bacterium | reverse complement strand
AGGTGTGGAGCGCGCCCGCGCCTGCGTCTTAAAGATTGGCTCCCCGAGCAGGACTCGAACCTGCGACCATTCGATTAACAGCCGAATGCTCTACCAACTGAGCTATCGGGGACCACGCCGAGGCGTGAGCGGCTTTTAGCAAGTCGCGCCGCGAATGCAAAGGGAATTATTGGGTCATGCGCCTTTTTCAAGGACAGGGCGGGAAAACGTCCAAATGCGCAGGTTCGCCTTGCCG
Organism: Beijerinckiaceae bacterium; assembly: GCA_947380915.1. The sequence goes on along the minus strand of CANCSY010000056.1, from coordinate 14,593 downwards.
GGGAGGTCATTTCCTTGCTATGAGGCTCTCGCTCCGGGCCGCAACCCGCAGCGGCCTCGTGGCGGAGTGGCTACGCAGAGGACTGCAAATCCTTGCACCCCGGTTCGATTCCGGGCGAGGCCTCCAAAATTTTCCTGCGAAATTCTCCTGACAGATTCGTGAGCGGACATCCGGCGCATGGCGGGTTTTTCGTTCGTGGGCCTGTAGCCCATTTCCTGACTTGCTGCGTTTCTGTCGCGAATGCAAATGTAACGCAAAAATCAATAATAATTGCGGAAAAAGCGTTTTTCCTATTGACGCCTCACCGGATTTCCCTGCAATTTCAGCCTAGATGCTTTCAGCTTTGATTGGCCTGTCGCCCATTACGCAGGGCGCCCGGCTTTCGATCGCAAATATGGATTTCGCCCGTGACGATCATTCTTTCGATCAAGGTTCAGGACGGCGTGGTTATGGCCAGCGACAGCGCCGTTTTGCATCGCGGCCATCTCTATACGAACGCCGACAAGAACATTCAGTTGGTCAAGGGCCTGCCCATTGGCGTGCTCATCAGCGGCGATGGCGCCCTTGGCACGCGTGCGCTGACCTCCGTGATGCAGGATTTCAGCATTCGCGCCAGCCTTCGGGGTAATTCCTGCTTCATCGACAAGGAGTCCTACAGCCTCGAAGAGGTCTGTCAGAAGCTCCAGACCTTCATTCTCGAAGCCTCCACGGCCTGCCTGTCGCCGATTCGCAGCGCGCTGATTCTCAGTGGCTATTCCGCACATGCGGACCTGCCGGAGACCTGGTCCATCCGTTTTGACGGCATGGAGCGGATCGAGCCTGAACTGGTCTGGGGTGAGGCGGACTATGGCCTGAGCTGGGAGGGGCAGACCGGCTGCATCGCCCGCTTGCTGAACGATGTTCCCCACATGGGTTTCAACGAGGCTGACGCGGAGTTGGCGGAGGTTTCCCTGTTCAATCAGAACAGCAGCGAATTGCCCGAGGACGGGCTCGACAGTCCCTTGCTGGTCACCCCCGGCATGCCCCTGATGGATGCTGTGGATGTGGCGCGCTTTCTCATGGACACGTCGCTCGCTTTCGAGCGTTTGCGCGCAGACCGGCAGATCAAGACCATCGGCGGCCCGGTGGATCTGGCCATCATCACGCGCCACGACGGGTTTCGTTGGGTTCAGCGCAAGCGCATCCCCACCATCCGCCGCAAGCCCTCCGGCTTCCGGGTTGATTTCACCCGGCGCGCTGCCGTCAGGCTGTCGCCAGTCTGATGATCCGGCAGGCCTCTCCCGCCTTTGCGGCGGGGGCGTGGGGCTCTCGCACCACCAGACAATGAGACCGCGCCAGCACCCGCAACATGGATGAATCCTGACGGCCGAAGGGCGTCGCCACAGGCAGGCCCGCGCCCGGCGCCAGCGTCGCCCGCAGATAGTCCTCACGCGAATCATTGGCGGGCAGATCGCAGCCCAGCACCGCCGCCTCCGTCGGGTCCGCACCGGCCTGCGGATCGCCCGCCAGCGCGCGGATGAGGGGAATCAGGAACAGCACGCCGCATACAATGGCCGAGACCGGATTGCCCGGCAGGCCCAGGATCCGCATGTCGCCGATTCGGCCATGCATGAGCGGCTTGCCCGGCCGCATGGCGATCTTCCAGAAACCAAGCTCCATGCCTTCCTTGGTGAGCGCGGTCTGCACGAGATCATGGTCGCCCACCGAGGCGCCGCCCAGGGTCACCAGTACATCTGCGCCCGCATCGCGCGCGGCGCGGATGCCGGCCTCGATGGCGGCGAAGGTGTCGCCCGCGATTCCCAGGTCAATCACCTCGGCCCCCGCCGCCTGCGCATAGGCGCCGACCGCAAAGGTGTTGGAGGTCACGATCTGGTCGGGGCCCAGCGCCTCGCCGGGCTGCACCAGTTCATCGCCCGTGGCGAGCAGGGCGATGCGCGGGCGCCGGGTGACCGGGAGGGTGGCGTGGTTCATGGCGGCTGCCAGCGCCAGTTCGCAGGGGCCGAGGCGCGTTCCGCGCGCCAGCAGCACGTCGCCTTGCGAAAAATCAAGGCCGGCGGAGCGGATATTGCGGCCCAGGGGCTCCGCCTGCAGAACCGTGACGATGTCGGCGTCAGCGGTCGTGTTCTCCTGAATGATGACCGTATCGGCGCCCGGCGGCACGGGGGCGCCGGTGAAGATGCGCACCGCTTCGCCCGGCCCTACGGCCCCTGCAAACCCATGGCCAGCGGCGCTGGCGCCGATCACCTTCAACTGCGCCGGGAGCGCCGCCAGATCCGCAGCGTGCAGCGCATAGCCGTCCATGGCGGAGGCGTTGAAGGGGGGCTGGGTGCGCAGGGCCGCCAGATCCTGGGCCAGCGTGCGCCCGCGCGCTTGCGCCAGAGGCACGGTTTCAGCCGCGAGGGCTTGCGGCGCCGAGGCCAGCACACGGACAAGGGCTTGCGCCACGGGGAGGAGGGGAGAGGCTGCGGTCATCGATCCACTATCGCATAAGGGCGGGGGCTTTTCAGCCCCTACCTGCCTTGCATGTAGATGGCGCGCAGGCGTTCGATCACGGGCGCCGGCATGCCATAGGCCTCCTTCACCATGGCCTCGATCTTCTCACCGGAGACGGGGGCTATGTTGAGCGTGGCGCGCTCGGCGTCGGCGAGAAATCTGGGATCGGCGAAGACATCCATGAAAGCCTGGCGCATGGCCAGGGCGCGGTCCTTTGGCACATTTGGCCCCATCATGAAGGAATAGCCCGCTTTCAGCGATCCCATCACGAGTTCCCAGAGCATCCGGTCTTCGGGAGAAGAGACAAGGTCCGTGATCAGCGGCGCGTCCGGGAAATCAGGGGATTTCTCGGCGCCGAACTGGATCATCACGCGATATTTCCCTTCCTCGAATTTCTTCGCATAGACGCGCTTGATCGCGTCATAGGGAACGGTCGGATAGCCGTCGATCTCGCCGCGATCCACCGCCAGAAGGGAGCTGGCGAGATCGGGATGGCCATTGATCGATTTGATTTTCGTGCCCAGGGTCGCATTGGCCGTGGCCGCCAGAACGGCGGGGAGCATGCCGGGCGAAATGGTCGCCATGGCGGTCTCGCGTTCCTTCATGTCGGCCACGTTTTTTGCGGCGAAATCGCCGCGCACCAGCATCACCACCCCATAGGATGAGGGCGAGGGCAGCCAGTTCACTTTCACCGGATCAAGCTTTTGCGCAGCGACCGGGTCGATCAGCGGCTGGAAGGGCAGGGTGGAGGCGAGGCCCGCCAGAAAGGTCCCGTCCTGCGGCGCCACATTATAGACGTGCCCCGCAGCCACGAGGCTGGCGGCGCCCGGCATGTTCTGCGCGATGACCGTGGGCGTTCCGGGGATATGGGCGCCGAGGTGGCGGGCGATGGTGCGCGCGTAAAGATCATAGGTGCCGCCCGGCGTGTTGCCGATCAGGACGGTGACGGTCTTGCCGCGATAGAAATCCGCGACAGGCTGGGCGAGCGCCGGAACGGCGAGGCAAAGGGTGGCCGCAAGGACGGCCATCCCGAAAGTCTTGACAGGCATGCGCATGGTCTCTCCCCGGGCCGGCGTCTTTCATGGGCGCGCCAGCGCAGGGGATCATCGTGAGGTTTCGGGCGTCTGGCAAGCGGTACGGGGCTTTTGGCGAAACAGGCGGGGAAAGCCTGGGCTGCTCCGTTTCGCCCACTTTGCCCTCACGGCAAATTTAGGTTAGGTGCGGAGACAGGGGCAGGCCGTTGTCATAAGATCATGCAACGCGGTCGCCATGCCCGACCGGAGGGAACCTTGTCATGTCGCACAACGATCTGAGCCGTCGTCAATTTGCATTCTCGGCCATGAGCCTGGCCTTCACCTCCGGCTTGGCCTCGCAAGCCAGCGCTCAGACCGCCTGGCCGACCCGGCCCGTGCAGATCAGTCTTGGCTTTGCGCCGGGCAGCGGCGCCGACATTCTCGCCCGTTATTATGCGCGCAAACTGGAGGAGAAGGCGGGGCAGGGCTTCGTGATCATGAATCGCGCAGGCGCCACCGGCAATCTGGCTCTGCGCGCAGTCGCCCCCGCTACGCCAGATGGTTATACTATTCTCTTCACAGCCAACTCGAACATGGCGGGCAGCCGTTATCTGTTCAAGGACTTGCCCTTCGACACGCTCAAGGACTTCCTGCCCATCGCCTCCTTCGCGCAGATCGCCTTCGTGCTCGTTGTTTCGCCGAAGTCGCCGCTCAACTCCATCGCCGAACTCGTCGCGCATCTGAAGAAGAAGGGCGACAACCTCTTCGGCTACACGAACCAGACGGCGCAGCTCTCGAGCGAGCTGTTCAAACAGATGACCGGCGTGCCCGCCAAGCCGTTGCCCTATCGCAGCACCACCGACGCCATGAAGGAGATCACCGAGGGTTCGGTCGATTTCTGCATCATGGACGGCACTTTCGCGGCCGGGCAGGTGGCTCAGGGCGCCTTGAAGGCGTTGGCGGTGACGACGGCCCAGAGGTCGCCCAGCTTCCCCGGCATTCCCACCATGCAGGAGGCTGGCCTTGCCGGGTTCGACTTCGCGCCCTGGTGGGCGGCCTATGCGCCCGTGGGCACACCGAAAGAGATCATCGAGAAGATGGAAGGCTGGTTCCACGAAATCGCCAAGACGCCTGAGACCGCCGAATTCCTCAAGAGCGTGGGCGCCATCGTGAATGACGATGGTCCCAAGGCGGCTGATGCGCGCCTGCGGGCCGAATTGCCGAAGTGGGAGACGCTGGTCAAGGCGGCGGGCATCGAGCCGCAGTAAGCCGCCAAATCAGGGGGGCGGAGCCTTCAGCCCCCCGCAGGCCGCTTCCAGTCCCCGGACTTGCCGCCGGACTTTTCCATCATGCCCACGCCCTCGATCCGCATGAAGCGGTCGACGGCCTTGGCCATGTCGTAGATGGTGAGGCAGGCCACCGTCACGGCGGTCAGGGCCTCCATCTCCACGCCAGTCTGCCCCGCAACCTTCGCCATGGCCCGCACGCGCACGCCGGGCAGGGTGGCGTCGGGGGTGAGGTCGATGGTGACTTTCGACAGCAGCAGGGCGTGGCAGAGCGGGATCAGCTCATGGGTGCGCTTGGCGGCCATGATGCCCGCGATTCGCGCCGTCCCCAGCACGTCGCCCTTCTTGGCGTTTCCCGAGACGATCAGCTCCAGGGTCTCCGGCTGCATGACGATGCAGCCCTCGGCCACGGCGATGCGTGCGGTCACGTCCTTCTCCGACACGTCCACCATGCTCGCCTCGCCCGAGGCTGAAATATGGGTGAGGCCATTCATGACTGGCTGGGACCATGCAGGAGGTCGTGGGTCGCTTTGGTCACATCCGCCTGACGCATCAGGCTTTCGCCGACCAGATAGGTGAATATGTCGAAACCGGCGAGCCGCAGCACATCCTCGCGCGAGCCGATGCCGCTTTCCGACACGATGATGCGATTGTTCGGCGTGACCTTCGAAAGGCGCTCGGTCACGTCCAGCGAGGTCACGAAGGTGTGGAGGTCGCGATTGTTGATGCCGATGAGGCGGGTCTCCAGCGGCAGGGCGCGCTTCAACTCGTCCTCGTTGTGGACCTCAACCAGCACATCCATGCGCAGGTCATGGGCGGCCTTGTTGAGGTCGCTGGCCTCCCTGTCGGTGACGGCTGCCATGATGATCAGGATGCAGTCCGCGCCCCAGGCCCGGGCCTCGTAGACCTGATAGGTGTCGAAGAGGAAATCCTTGCGCAGCACCGGCAGGGACACCGCGTCCCGCGCCTGAGTCAGATATTCCGGCTTGCCCTGAAAGGAGGGCCCGTCCGTGAGGATCGACAGGCAGGCTGCGCCGCCCTTCTCATAGGCCTTCGCCAAGGTCGGCGGGTCGAAATCCGCGCGGATGAGACCCTTGGAGGGGCTGGCCTTCTTGATTTCGGCGATCAGCGCATATTGGCCCGCCGAGAGCTTGTTCTCGATGGCGTGGACGAAGCCGCGCGGGGGCTTCTGCCCATCGATCTGCCGCTCCAGCGCATGGAGGGGCATGCGCACCTTGGCCTCCGCGATTTCCCGGCGCTTGTAGGCCTCGATGGTTTGCAGAATGTCGGCCATGACTGATTCAGCCCCTGTTCGAGACGGCGACGAGACGCTCCAGAACCGCACGGGCGCGGCCGCTGTCGATGGCCTCCGCAGCCACGGCGGCGCCATGCTTGAGGCCATCGGCCTTGCCCGCGACGATCAGCGCTGCGGCGGCGTTGAAGACCGCGATGTCCCGATAAGCCGACTTTGCGCCATCGAGCACGGCGCGCAGGGCGGCGGCGTTGTGGGCGGGATCGCCCCCTTTGAGATCGGCGGGATTGGCGCGGGCCAGGCCCGCCTCTTCTGGCGTCACTTCAAAGGAGCGGACCTTGCCGCCCTCCAGCGCGCTCACCCAGGTGGGGCCGGTGGTGGTCATCTCGTCGAGCCCATCTGACCCATGCACCAGCCAGACCTTCTCCGAGCCCAGATTGTGAAACACATGGGCAAGGGGCTCCAGCAGGGCGCGGGAGAAGACGCCGACGAGCTGACGTTTCACATTAGCAGGATTCGATAAGGGGCCAAGAATGTTGAATATTGTCCGTGTGCCCAGCTCTACCCGCACCGGCGCCACATGGCGGGTGGCGGCGTGGTGGGTGGGGGCGGCCATGAAACCGATTCCGGCGTCGCGGATGCAGGCCTCCACCTGCGCGGGGGTCACGCCCACGGCCACGCCAAGCGCGCTCAGAACATCGCTGGCTCCGGACTTCGAGGAGGCCGCGCGGTTGCCATGCTTGGCGATGGGCACGCCGCAGGCGGCGGTGATGATCGAGGCGAGGGTCGAGACATTGTAGGAGCCGGAGCTGTCGCCGCCCGTGCCCACGATGTCGATGGCCTCCGCAGGCGCCTTCACCACCAGCATCTTGGCGCGCATGGCGCGCACGGCGCCGGTGATCTCTTCCACTGTCTCGCCGCGCACCCGCAGCGCCATGAGAAAGGCGCCCATCTGCGCGGGCGTCACCTCGCCCGAGAGCATATGGTCGAAAGCCATCTCGGCCTCGGCGCGCGTGAGGCTGGCGCCTGTGGCGGCCTTGCCGAGGAGCGGTTTGAACGAGTCCATGAATGTCTCTCCTCAAGCCCGCGCCGCGCGCGGGCCCTCGTTCCAGGCCTTGGCCAGATCGAGGAAGTTCTGCAGCATGAGATGGCCGTGTTCGGAGAGGATGCTCTCCGGATGAAACTGGACGCCGTGAACCGGGCGGCTGCGATGGGACAGGCCCATCACCAGACCATCTGATGTCTGGGCCGTCACCATGAGGTCGGCGGGCATGGTGGAGCGCTCCACCACCAGCGAATGGTAGCGGGTCGCCATGAAGGGACCGTTGATGCCCCGGAAGATCGTCTGCCCCTCATGCTCGATCTGCGCCAGCTTGCCATGGATCGGCTCGGGCGCGCGGATGACATGACCACCATAGGCGTCTCCGATGGCCTGATGGCCCAGGCACACGCCGAACAGGGGGATCTCGTCCCCCGCCGCATGGATCAGATCAAGGCAGATGCCCGCCTCCCTGGGGCTGCAGGGGCCGGGGGACAGGACAATGGCGTCTGGCCGCCCCGCCATCACCGCGGCGACACTGATTTCATCATTGCGATGCACGCTGACCTCAGCGCCAAGGGAGCCCAGGTAATGCACCAGGTTCCAGGTGAAGCTGTCATAGTTGTCGATGAGCGTAACGCTGGCCATGCCGGATCCATGCGCCGCCACCGGGCGGCTGTTTCCTTTTCCGATGATGGGGGCCGGGCGTCAAGGCGTCAGCGCGAGGATCACGCCGTTTGATAATCTCCGCGCAGCCTCGCCACGATTTGCGCCATGGTCTCAGGCTTGCGGCTTGGCGTAGGTTCGACGGATGGGACCTCACCCCGTTCCTCGCCCCTATGGTTCATGAAAGTCATGCGCATGGGCGTAGGGATGGCCTCCCCGAAGGCGATGGCCTCCCGGTCGACGATGGAGGAAAGCATGTCCGAAAGGCTGGCGGAATAGGCTGGCAGGCACTCTTTGATGATGTCCTTGTCCGTCTCGTTGGGCAGGCGCATGGCGAAAATGGTCGAGCACTGTGACAGCAAGGTGGGGTCAATCTCCGCAGGGCGCTGGGAGATCACGCCGAGCGACAGGCCATATTTGCGTCCCTCCTTGGCGATGCGCCCGAGCGCCAGTCGGGTGGGGCGAAAACCCAGAGAATGGTCGCGCGGGACGTAGCGATGTCCCTCTTCGCAGATCAGGGCGATTTGTTGAGCGCCCCGGCTGAGGAAGGAAATGTCGAAGGCCAGACGCCCGATGACGGAGACGAGCGCGTTGATCACTTCGTTGGGCAAGCCGCCCAGTTCCAGGATGGTCACCGGGCGCCCGTTCTGCGGGATCCGGAAAAGATTGGAGATCACCTCCGCCATATTGTCCGACACAAGGGTCTTGCCGAACATGCAGCGATAGCGTGGATCATGGGCGAGGGCGTCCAGCCGCGTGCGCAGGGCGCGAAGGGTGTTGACCGGATACCGGCGCTCCAGCAGGCCCAGCCAGTCGTCAATGACTTTCTGGATATCGCTGATGCGATAGGGGGTTGGCGTATCCGCTGTGAAATTCGGACTTTCCGACGTCTGTTGTCGGCGAGAGCCGCTCGACATGGAATTGAGCTTTGATTGGCTTGCATAGCCAAGGCGAGCGAAGGCCATGGCTTCAAAAAGCGAATCCGCCTCGTCTGGCAAGGGCGAACGGCCGGGATAGATGATGTCCGCCAGCTCCTCATAGCGCAGCATCCAGAACGGAAGATCCAGATTTTCGGAATTGAGGACGAGCGCTTCTTCTCGGAAATGGTTTCTGTATTCATTGTGCGGATCAAGGATCAGCATATGAAGGTTCGGGTTTTCCTGAAGGCACTTCTTCATCAGCAAGGCGACGGCGGTCGTCTTGCCGACGCCTGTCGAGCCAACGATGGCGAAGTGGCGGGAGATGAGTTTGTTCACGCTCACCATGGCCGGAATGTCCTCGCGCAAGGACAGGGAACCGATCCGGACCCCATCCTCGCCATGCAAGGCGTAGATCGCCGCCAGATCGCTTAACGTGATCAGCGTGGCTGCGGAGCCCATTTCCGGGTAGCTGCGCACACCGCGATAGAAAATCGGGCGGCCGCTAGCATCGTCACGGATCTCGCCAATCAATTCGATCTGCATGTTCACATGGTTGGAGGCGCCGGCCATCCAGTCCTTCGGATTGACGTTCACTTCCAGCACAAGGCCGACCGTGCGCGTCAAGCCCTGCTTGATGACCAGAATATTGCCGACGGAACAGCGCGCCTGCTCGCCATCCGGCCCCATATAGCTCGAGAGGGTCGCTTGCGCGCCTTTCAAAGCGACGAGAACGCCGATGTCATTATCGTCGGGCCGGGGGAGATCAGGATCGAGCGTACTGGAAATCGTATTATTCGCGATCATCATGTTGATCGATCCTTCTCAAAAGGACGCTGGCGAAAAGCCAGTCTGGCGCAAATCCATTGTTCACGACTGAATCTTATCAGGGGCGAGACAATTGTAAATGATGCTGCAATGAATAATTCACAAAGAGAGTCAAATTACTGAGCGCGCCCGGCGTTTGTCGCGAACCGGACTGCCTCCTCTGCGGCGCGGAACAGCGCCTGGGCCTTGTTCACACATTCGCGATGTTCGGAAAGAGGGACAGAATCATAAACGATTCCAGCGCCCGCCTGCGCATGCATCTGGCCGTCCTTGATGATGGCCGTGCGCAGGACGATGCAGGTGTCCATCTCACCCGATGCGCCGAAATATCCGATGCAGCCGCCATAGATGCCGCGCCTGTCGGTCTCGAGTTCGTCGATGATCTCCATGGCGCGCACCTTGGGGGCGCCAGAGACCGTGCCGGCGGGGAATCCCGCGCAGAGCGCGTCGATCTCGTCATGGGCGGGGTCGAGTTGCCCCACCACATTGGAGACGATGTGCATCACATGGCTGTAGCGTTCGATGAAGAATTTGGCGGTCACATCCACCGTGCCGATCTTCGACACGCGGCCCACATCGTTGCGGCCGAGATCCAGCAGCATGAGATGTTCCGAACGTTCCTTCGGGTCGGCGAGCAGTTCGGCGGCGAGCGCCTCGTCCTCGGCAGGCGTCTTGCCGCGCCAGCGGGTGCCGGCGATGGGGCGGATGGTGACTTCGCCATCGCGCACCCGCACCAGAATCTCCGGGCTTGAGGTCACGATCTGAAAGCCGCCGAAGTCGAGATAACACAGATATGGCGAGGGATTGACCCGGCGCAGGGCGCGATAGAGCGAGAAGGCGGGCAGGGCGAAAGGCGCCGTGAACCGCTGGGAGAGCACCACCTGGAAGATGTCGCCCGCGCGGATATAGTCCTTGGCGCGCGCCACCATGTCCAGAAAACGGGGCTCTGGCGTGTTCGAGACGCTTGCGCCCGCCAGCAGGTGCGGATCGGCCGACGGCGTCGTGTGGGACAGCGGGCCTTCCAGAACATCCACCATCACATCGAGCCTTGCGCAGGCGCCCTCATAGGCCGCGCGCGCCGACAGGCCGGGCACGGGGCGAACCGGGGTCACGATGCTCAGTTCATCCTTCACGGAATCGAAGACCACCATGATCGTGGGGCGGATCATCACCGCGTCGGGCACGCCGATGGGGTCGGGCTTGGGCTGGGCGAGCCGCTCCATTTCCCGAACCATTTCATAGCCGAGATAACCGAAGACGCCCGCCGCCATGGGCGGCAGTTCGCCGTCGGAGGGAATGGCGCTTTGCGCGATCAGGGCGCGCAGGGAGGCGAGGGGGGGCAGCGGGCAGGGTTCGAAAGCCTCCACATCCCGCAGGGCGTTGGCGTTGATTTCGGCCTGCCCGTTGCGTGTCCGCCAGATCACGTCAGGGTCGAGGCCGATCATGGAATAGCGACCGCGCGCGGCGCCGCCTTCCACCGATTCCAGCAGGAAGACATTGCCCTTGCGCCCGTTCGAGAGCTTCAGGAAAGCCGAGACGGGCGTTTCCAGATCCGCCACCAGGCGGGTGGAGACAAGGCAGGGCTTTCCGGCCTCATGCAAGGCGGCGAAGTCTTCGAAGGCGGGCTTGAACATGGTCACGCTCAGAAAGAGCCGGGATCGCCACCGCCGACGGCGGCGCGCACGGCGGCCTCGTTGATCCGCACGCCGGTCTGGGACTGCAAGGCGGCGAGATATTGGGTCAGAACGTCTTCGGTGAGCGCGCTGCGCAGTTGCTCGCCCAGCCCCTTCATCACGTCGCTGTCCGTGTCCAACGGCGGGATTACGCTGTCGAGGATTTTGAACACGATCCGCGACTGGCCATCGCCTGCGGCCGAGGCGACCTCGCCCACCGGCAAACCGAAGACCCGCGCCACCGCGCCCTGGGACAGGGTGGAGGGCTCTGTGCGACGCACCTTGTCGTCCTGCTTCACTTCGAGGCCAGCGGCTTTCGCGGCGTCCTCGAAGCTCTCGCCACCCTTGATCCGGGCGACGATCTCGGTCGCCCTGTCCGTCAACCGCCGGGCGATTTCATCGTCCTTCCAGGTGGCTGCGACCTGATCCTTCACTTCGTCCAGGCGCCGTTCGCGGGACTGGTCAATGGACAGGACCTCGAACCAGACGAAGCCCCCTTCGCGGGAGGAGACCACATCATTGTCGGCGCCCACATCCGAGGCGAAGACCGCCTTGAGCAGGGCCTCGCGCTCGGGAAGGGCGACGGCGGCGCCGGTCTGATCGCGCCCGGTGGCGTCTGTCGCCTCGATGATGCTGGTCGTCAGGCCCAGGCTCTTGGCTGCCTCGGCAAGCGCCTTGCCGGAGGTGCGCTCGTCCTCGATCTTGTCGCGCAGTTCCATGGCGGTCTTGCGCGCGCGCTCCAGCGCGATCGCGCCCTTGAGTTCGCCCGCCACCTCTTCGAAGGGCTTGACGCTCTCGGGGGAGATGGCGCCCACGCGCACCAGCGCCCAGCCGAACTGGCTCTTCACCGGTTCGCTCACGCCGCCTGCGGGCAGGGCGAAGCCCGCCTCCGCAATGGCCTTGTCGAAGAGATCGCCCTTGGCGACCGTGCCCAGATCCGCAATGTCCAGATTGGCCTCCTTGGCCACATCCGCGAAGCTGGCGCCCGCCTTGACCTTGGCGAGGGCGTCGGCGGCGGCTTTTTCCTCCGTGAAAACAAGCTGCGCCAACTCGCGCTTCTCGGCTGCGCCAAAACGTTGGCCCTTGACGCGCTCGAACAGGGCCTTGGCGTCGGCGTCCGTGACCGCGTCGGGCTTGGCGAGGGTCGCGGGCGCGATGGCGAGGGTCGCGACCTTGCGATATTCAGGGGCGCGGAACGTCGCCTTGCGGCTCTCGTAGAGGGCCTGCAGATCCTGTTCGGAGGGGGCGGCGATCTCGCCCGCCGCAGTGGCGGGCAGTTCGAAATATTCCACGCTGCGGGTTTCCGCGCGATACCGGTTCACCGCCTCGAGCAGGGCGGTCGGCGTGTTGAGCTTGCCCGCCAGCGCCTCGACGATTTCCTGACGCAGGGCCGAGCGACGCTGCTCGCGGGCGAAGCTCTGCTCCGTATAGCCATTGTCGCGCAGCAGATCGCGGAATTTCGTGGCGTCGAACTTGCCGTTGGTTCCGGCGAAAACCGGATCATTCAGGATCGACTTGCCAATTTCCTGTTCGGAGAGGCCCAGGCCCATCGTTTGTGCGCGGTCGTCCAGAATCGCTTCGGAAATCAGGCGGTTGAGCACCTGCCTGTCGAGACCCATGGCGCGGGCCTCATCATTGGTGATGGCGCGCCGGGCCTGCCGTTGCAGGGCTTGCAACTGGGTCTGATAGGCGGTCCGGAAGGCCTCCGTCGAAATTTCCGCCTCGCCGACCTGGGCCACCTTGCCCGCGCCAAAGCCACGGAAAATGTCGCCGACGCCCCAGACCACGAAGCTCAGGCTGATGAACAGCATGATGAGCCCCATGAAGATACGTCCGGCCCAACCCTGGGAGACTTTACGCATGCCTTCGAGCATGACGACCCTTCCGCAATAGGGGCCATGGCGGCCCTGAAAACGCGCGGACTATAGGGAGAGGCGGCGCGGCGCGCAACGCATGGCCGCAAAGGACCCACTTTGCAGGCCACCGACAGGGTGATAACGCAGACGAAACAGAGGTAGCCCCATGATTGATCGTCCCCATCCCCTCCTCGCCGGCAACTGGAAAATGAACGGTCTGTGCGCCGCGCTGGGCGAAATCGCCGCCATGGGCCAGGCCTATGATTCTTCCCTGCGCTCGAAGGTCGATCTGCTGGTGTGTCCGCCCGCCACCCTGATCCATGCCGCCGCCTCCGTGGCGAAAGACGCGGGCGTCGCCATTGGCGCGCAGGATTGTCACGCCAAGGTTTCAGGCGCCCATACGGGCGACCTTTCCGCCGAAATGATCGCCGACGCCGGGGGCTCCTTCATTATCGTCGGCCATTCCGAGCGCCGCGCCGACCATGGCGAGAGCGACGCGGTGGTGCGGGCGAAGGCGCAGGCCGCCATCCGGGCGGGCCTCGTGGCCATCGTCTGCGTCGGGGAGACCGAGGCGCAGCGGCGCGGCGGCCAGACCCTCGCTGTGGTCGGCGCCCAGCTCGACGGTTCGATTCCTCCGGGCCTGACGGGCGCCCAGCTTGTGGTCGCCTATGAGCCTGTCTGGGCCATCGGCACGGGCCTGACGCCCACGCCCGCCGATGTGGCCGAGGTTCACGCCTTCATCCGCGAGCGGCTCGCCATACTTCTGGGGGCTGACGGGGCAGGGGTGCGCATCCTCTATGGCGGCTCGGTGAAGCCTTCCAATGCCGCCGAATTGATGGCCGTGCCCAATGTGGATGGCGCGCTGGTTGGCGGCGCCAGCCTCAAGGCCGAGGATTTCATGGGGATAGCTGCGGCATGGCGCTGAGCCATGCTTGTAGCCATCGCGCCTTGTATCGTGTAAGAGCACTCTCCAGATAGTCGGGCGAAAGCTCACCGCCTCTTGGGTCCATCCATGCAAACCATTCTCATCACCTTTCACCTGATCGTCGTGGTCGCGCTTGTGGGCGTGGTGCTGTTGCAGCGTTCCGAAGGCGGCGCGCTGGGCATCGGCGGCGGCGGCTTCATGACCGGACGCGGACAGGCCAATGCGCTCACCCGGGCCACCGCCATTCTTGGCACGCTCTTCTTCATCACCAGCCTTGCGCTGACCGTGATGGCCAATATGGGCCGCGCCCCGAAGTCCATTTTCGATGGCGTCGCGCCCCCCAGCCAGACGGCTCCGGGCGGCAGCGTGCTGGATCAGCTCAAGCAGATGGAAGAGCGGCAGCCCCAGGCTCCCGCAGCGCCCACGGCTCCCGAGCCGCCGCGCCAGTAAGGCTTTGATATTCATTCAGGGGCCGGCTCGTCCGGCCCCTTTCGTTTGAGCGCTTCCCAACAATGCGCAAGCATAATCATGTGGATGATGTCTCGCGCCGACAAAATTCGCTCGCCGAATCACTGCTTCAGGAATAGGTCTGTAACCCCATGGCCCGGTACATTTTCATCACCGGCGGCGTGGTCTCTTCGCTTG
>CANCSY010000055.1 GCA_947380915.1 Beijerinckiaceae bacterium | reverse complement strand
CTCACCAGCCTCAGCGAAGGGCAACCGCTTGTTTTGTTGGAGGCAGGCGCAGCAGGCATACCTGCAGTCGTAACGGATGTTGGATGCTGCCGCGAAATCATCGAAGGTGGGCCCACTGAGGTCGAACCCAAGCACGGAGGAATCGTTGTGCCCGCATGCGATCCACACACCACTGCAGCGGCGCTTGCTCGGATTCTTGGGGACCCAGATCTGCGTCGCAGCATGGGTGACGCTCTCAGGGAGCGGGTTATTTTGAATTATGATGACAAGAAATCAACTGCTAGCCATGTTCGGTTGTACAACTCCGCCTTGCAGTTGGATAAGCGCAATGAAGAAGCTTCTGCGGTGATGTCATGGCTGGCATAAGTTACACACTTCGGGCGATGGCAGGTTCGCCGTGGCTTTGCGTCACAATTGGATCTTATCTTTTTGCGATGTTTATTGTCGCCGGGCCATGGATTTTTTCGATTGTGGGAGTTCTTGCTTTGAGCATGATAGGGTGCGACGGGGTTTGTGCATCCGTAACGGATTTTCGATCCATAGTTATCTACAATTCTATCTTTTCACTCGTTATTACCGGCCCCTTAGGCTTCCTAGCCGCCAGATTTATATCAGATCAAGTGTTTCGCGTAGAAACTCAAGGCATCGTTTATGCCGTCTTTTCCAGCTTGTTGATATATTTCTTATTGGCGTTTTTTTTGGGCGGCGGTTTCTATTTGCTTGCGACGAATTTTCGCCCGGAGGAAAAACTGCTTGCGCTACAAAATTTGATGCTAGGTGGGGCGGCGTGGATCTTGATTCCATGTCTAGGCGCATCAGGTCAAATGGGCATGGTCTGCGTTGCCTTTGGCTTGGGTGCTCTGGTGATGACGATCGCTGGATCGCTATTGGCATCCCTGGACCTGGTATGGCTCCTTTGTGCGCACAATATTGGTTTGTTTTTTATCAATGTAGTCTTGCTTCGGAGCCTCTACGAACGTTACGGCATATCGCTGACCTACAGCCCCGAGATCATGACGATGGCGCTCCGTTATTGGGAATTACCTTGCCTCGGTCTGATCTATGGTCTGGGGCTTTGGATCGATAAGCTTCTTTTGTGGTTTAGTGATTCATCATCCGTAATTTCGGTGGGTGGATCCCTTCGAACGATGCCGGATTATGACACGCCCATGTTTTGGGCCCAGCTAGGGTGCCTGCCAGTTCTGGCTTTTTTCTTCCTTCACCTTGAGGGAGATTTGTCGCGGCAGTGCAAAGTCCTATATTCTCGAATTGAGGGCCGGGCCACCTTACGCGAATTGTCTGAATTAATGCGGCAGTTGGAGGAATTGATAGGGAATGGAGCGTCAAAGAGCTTCATACAGCTCTCCGGCATTGCTGGGGGTATGATTCTTTGTTCTTATGTTATGCTGGATCTGCTTGGTCTGCGGGCGACCCAGATGGGTATTTTCAGAAACGCCGCTCTAGGTATGCTGTTTCAGACCGCTACGATGCTTGGCACGATCATATTGCTTTATTTCGATCTGAGGCGTCCTGCTTTATTGGTGGCTTGCTGCTTTCTTGTTTTGAATGGAACCTTGACGGCCGTGTTTTTACCCCTTGGCTTCAGGTTTTTTGGTCTTGGTTATGTGGTGGCGGCTGTAATTTCATGGGCTCTTATGGTGATGATACTGAAGAGGGAATTACGATGGATTCTCTTTCATATTTTCGTCACCAACAACTCGGGATCAACGTGATGTGGATCGCGCTGACTGCCCTGGTTTGTCTGCTTCCTGCAAGAACCCGGCATCTCTTAATTATGGAGATGAATTGATATGACGCGTCGTGGGCTTTTTGGGTTGATCTGTGCTGGTTTGATGGGAGCCCTGGGTCAACGCCCTGCTGCGCAAGCTCGTGATAGGCATACCCGAAACTGGAGAAAGTGGACTGTATTTTATGGATGGGATTTGGACGTCAATGAATTTCGCGGATACGATTTGATTGTTCTGGATCCGGGTTTTCGTGGTTCTCTGGCCGCTGTGTCGCAGTGGGGTGCTTCCGTTCTCGGTTACATCAGTGTTGGGGAAGTTCGAAAAACGACGGACCTCTACGATGTCGCCAAATCTGCATCCGCGCTGTTGCCTGAGAGCCCCTATTGGCGAGATGTTTTCTACGTGGACGTTCGAATATCCCAATGGCGATCAGCGATCGTAGAGCGGGCCGTCGAGCTTGTGAAGGTGAAGGGTTTCAACGGTGTCTTTCTTGATACCCTCGATAGCCCCCCGTTTCTGGAAGCGACCGACACGGTCAGCTTTGGTGGAATGGGGCGTGCCGCCGTCGGGATCGTGCGGGATATTCGACGTGCCCTTCCCCATGCTCTGATTGTAGTGAATCGTGGTTACCTGCTGCTTCCCGAACTGGTTGAATTTTTGGACGGTGTGGTTGCTGAAAGTTTGATCACGACTTACTCAGGGAAAGGTTTTGAATGGGTGACGCCTGAGATTGTGGCTCGGCAACTTGAGTTTCTTCTGCCCGCGAAGCATCATAGTCTGCCAGTACGCATTCTGAGCCTCGATTATTGGGATCCTCAGGAAAACCAGACAATCAAGGAGATTTATGCTCGTGAAAGGGCGATGGGGCATTTGCCCTATGTCTCGGATGTCTTGTTGGATAAGGTGGTTCCGGAACCCGCAGTTTGAGGTCCTTTTGCAGTTGTGCGGCCGATTGGCGCGAATTTCGGGGCGAGTCATTATGCTTCATTTATTGTTTCGTTTGGGGCCTATCTTACTACTCAACCTGGCTGGGCTGTATCTGCTGCTGCCCCCCGATCACGTCGGCGTAGATGCTTGAGGCTCTGCGAATGTGGTAGTCATCAGTAACCTTTGCACTGATCTGGTGCCCACCATCAATGT
Organism: Beijerinckiaceae bacterium; assembly: GCA_947380915.1. Next base: position 12,185 of record CANCSY010000055.1, on the reverse strand, counting down.
CCCCAGTTTCGTCTAGACCAACCTGCGACACAAGCTTATCCATGAGCAGAAATTGAGCATGCTGCTCAAGTTTCCCGCAAATAGCGATTTTTCATTGCGCAGTGCGATCCATGGCCCCTTAAATTATTTGCAGTCGTGGATTCTCTCCAAATTAACAAACAAAGTCAGAGCCTGCAGCAAGGCTTACGGCTGCATCGTGGTTCAAAGATTGGGCGGAGGATTAGAGGCTTTCTCGGCTGGCGCGCTTCTTGCGTTTGCTCCCTCAGGATAGCAAAGGAGCTTATTGATGAAAAGATCAACTGTCATCGGCGGCTTTGCCGCTTTATCTATTCTGGCCTCGACAACCACAACATGGGCACAGGGCACGCTGCGCATAGGGATGACCCTCGCAGATATCCCGCTCACGAGCGGCCAAACGGACAATGGTGGCGAAGGGCAACGGTTTGCCGGCTTCACGACGTATGACGCTTTGGTTCATTGGGATCTGAGCAGCGCGGACAAGCCCTCAGTGATCATCCCCGGGCTCGCGGCGTCCTGGGCGGTGGACGCCACGGACAAGACCAAATGGATCTTCAAGATGCGCGAGGGCGTAAAGTTCCACGATGGCAGCACGTTGACGGCTGACTCGATTGTCTGGAATCTCGACAAGCTTCTTGTGAAGGAGGCTCCGCAGTTTGATCCCCGCCAGTCCGCGCAGGGGCGCTCGCGCATTCCTGCAGTCGCCAGTTACCGCGCGATTGATCCGCTGACCCTCGAGATCACCACTAAAACCCCTGATGCGACGCTGCCCTATCAGCTCGCATGGATCCTGATTTCCTCACGCGCGAACTGGGAGAAGCAAGGCAAGAGCTGGGACAATGTCGTCAAGGCTCCGTCGGGCACAGGCCCGTGGAGAGTCACCAATTTCGTGCCGCGCGAGCGTCTCGAACTGGTCCCGAACGCTGACTATTGGGATAAAGCTCGGGTCCCGAAACTCGACAAGCTTGTGCTGATTCCGCTGCCTGAGGCCAATGCGCGTGTCGCCGCGCTGCGCTCTGGTCAGGTGGACTGGATCGAAGCACCGGCCCCTGACGCGATCGCCTCGTTGAAACAGGCCGGGTTTGACATCACCACCAATGCCTTGCCGCATAACTGGACCTGGCATCTCTCGCGTGTCGAAGGCTCGCCCTGGAACGATGTGCGGGTACGCAAGGCGGCCAATCTCGCCATTGACCGCGCTGGTATGAAAGAACTCCTCAGCGGCATGATGATCCCCGCCGAAGGCTTCTTCCCGCCCGGGCACCAATGGTTTGGCGCGCCGAGCTTCAAACTCACCCATGACGTTGCGGCGGCGCGGAAACTGCTGGCTGAAGCGGGTTATGGGCCGGGCAAGCCTCTGAAAACAAAAATTCTGATTTCGGCTTCGGGATCAGGTCAGATGCAGCCTCTGGCCATGAACGAATTCATCCAGCAAAATCTGGCTGAAGTCGGCATCGTCGTGGACTTCGAAGTGGTGGAATGGAACACCATGGTGAACATCTGGCGTGCTGGCGCAAAGCATGAGAGCGCGCGCGGCGCAACCGGAATGAACTACAGCTATTTCATTCAGGATCCCTTCACGGGCTTCGTGCGCCATCTGCAATGTGACCTCGTTTCCCCAGCGGGAACCAACTTCGGTCATTATTGCGATCCGGCGATGGACACGCTGTTCGAACAGGTGCGCAACACCTTTGACCCTGCGGCGCAGGACAAGATCTTGCAGAAGATCCACGAGAAATATGTGGATGAGGCGCTCTTCCTCATGGTAACCCATGATGTTGATCCGCGCGCAATCAGCAAGAAGGTGAAGGGCTTCGTGCAGGCTCGCAACTGGTTTCAGAATTTCTCCGGCATCACCATGGAAAAATGATCCAGCTGAAGGTTGCAACCCTCCCGCGCGCTTGCGTGGGAGGGTTAGTCCCGGGCTGAAAGCCGGACGGTCACATCAGGCGAGCCCATCATGCTGCTCTACGCCCTTAAACGGCTTGTCTACACGCTCCCGGTGGCGGTGGGCGTTAGCATTGTGTGCTTCATGCTGGTGCATCTGGCGCCCGGTGATCCGCTCACCGCCATCCTGCCAACAGACGCCTCGGCCGAATTGCAGGCGCAGATGCGGGCGCTCTATGGTTTCGACAAGCCGCTGCCGGTCCAATATGGTCTGTGGATCTGGCGGGTGGCACATGGCGATCTCGGCCAGTCCATCGCCACTGGGCGCCCGGTGGTGTCCGAAGTCTTCAAGGCGGTCACCAATTCCATGATCGTCGCCGCAGCCGCTGTCTGCATCGGCTTCGTTCTCGGTGGCCTGCTGGGTGTGATCGCCGGATATCACAAGGGTACATGGATTGATCGGGTGGCCTCGCTGGTCTCAAGCCTTGGCGTCTCCGTTCCCCATTATTGGCTCGGCATGGTGCTGGTCATCATTTTCTCGGTGCATTTGAATTGGCTGCCCGCCACGGGCGGCGGGCCGGGCGGATCAGGCAACCGTTCGTTTGATTGGGACTATCTGCGTTTTCTGATCCTGCCCGCCGTCACCATGTCAGTGATCCCCATGGGCATCATCGCGCGCAGCGTGCGGGCTCTGGTGGGGGAGATCCTGACGCAGGAATTCGTGCAGGCCTTGACGGCGAAGGGGCTGACGGAGCGTGGCGTGTTTCGCCATGTGCTGAAGAACGCTGCGCCCACAGCCTTCGCAGTGATGGGCCTGCAACTGGGCTATCTGCTGGGCGGCTCGATCCTGATCGAGACTGTTTTTTCATGGCCGGGTACGGGCTTCCTGCTCAACGCCGCCATTTTTCAGCGTGACCTGCCATTGTTACAAGGGACCATTCTGGTGCTGGCGTTGTTTTTCGTTTTTCTGAATCTCGCCGTCGATATCGTCCAATCCGCCATTGATCCGCGCGTGGAGAGGAGCTGAGATGAGCCTGCTCTCGATCCCTGCCCCTGCGCCCACCCGCGTCATAGCGAGGTCGCAGGGATACTGGAGCGGGGTGCTCAGGCGCTTTACGCGCGACCCCGTGGCGATGATCGCTTTGGGCGTGGTTGTCGCACTTGTCCTGATGGCGATCTTCGCTCCCTATCTGGCGCCCGCAGATCCCACCAAGAGCTCCATGCTGAGCCGCCTGAAGCCCATCGGCACGCCAAGATTTCCGCTGGGCGCCGATGAATTGGGCCGCGACATGCTCTCGCGCCTGATCCACGGGGCGCGGCTGTCGTTATTGATGGGCCTGACGCCGGTACCAATCGCTTTCTTGATCGGGGGCTTCCTGGGGATTTGTGCAGGTTATGCGGGCGGCCTCACCAATACGCTGATCATGCGCACCATCGACATTTTCTATGCGTTTCCCTCAGTACTCCTGGCGGTGGCCTTGTCGGGCGCTCTGGGGGCGGGCCTCACCAATGCGCTGATCTCGATCACCCTTGTCTTCATCCCGCCCATCGCCCGGGTGGCGGAGAGCGTGACGACGCAGGTGCGCTCCCTCGATTACATTGATGCGGCGCGCGCCTCCGGCGCAAGCGCCTTCGCCATCATCCGCGAACATCTATTGGGCAATGTGCTCGGCCCCATCTTCGTCTACGCCACGGGTCTTGTCTCGGTCTCGATGATCATGGCCTCCGGCCTTTCCTTTCTGGGCCTTGGGGTGCGCCCCCCAGAGGCCGAGTGGGGGCTTATGCTGAACACCTTGCGCACCGCCATCTATACGCAACCGCTGGTCGCCGCCTTGCCCGGGGCGATGATCTTCATCACGTCGATCGCATTCAATGCGCTGGCGGATGGGCTGCGCGGCGCCATGGATGTCAAATCATGACCCTGGACCTGCTCGCTTGCGAGCGCCATCACGCTGACCGTGGCGGGCCAGCCCAGCCGCTTCTTAGCGTCAATGGCTTGGTGAAGCATTTCCCGGTCAAGGGAGGAGGGCTACTCGGGCGCAGGGCCCTGGTGCGCGCCGTTGACGGCGTATCCTTCGACATTCGCAAGGGCGAGACCCTGGGTGTTGTGGGGGAAAGCGGCTGCGGCAAATCCACCACCGCGCGCCTGCTCATGCAACTGATCAGGCCTGACCGGGGCGACATCATTTTCGATGGCGAGCGGGTCGGGGGCGCCCTGTCGCTCTCCGACTATCGCCGTCAGGTCCAGATGGTGTTTCAGGACAGCTACGCCTCGCTCAATCCGCGCATGATCATCGAGGATTCCATCAGCTTCGGACCCCGCATTCATGGGTTGAAGGAAGACGCCGCCCGCGCCCGGAGCCATGATCTCTTGGATCGGGTGGGTCTTGATCCCTCGCGCTTCGCCGGGCGCTATCCCCATGAGCTTTCGGGCGGCCAGCGCCAGCGGGTCAATATCGCGCGGGCGCTGGCGGTCCATCCGCGCTTGCTGATTCTTGATGAAGCGGTGTCGGCGCTGGACAAGTCCGTGGAGGCGCAGGTGCTGAACCTGTTGCAGGATCTCAAGCAGGATTTCGGCCTGACCTATATGTTCATCTCCCATGACCTGAATGTGGTGCGGTTCATGGTCGATCGGGTCATGGTGATGTATCTGGGCAAGGTAGCCGAGATCGGCGTGGGCGAGGCCGTTTTCGACGGGCCGGCCCATCCTTATACAAGGGCCTTGCTGGCCTCCATGCCGACCATGGACCCTGACCGGCGCACAACGGAGGCTCCCCTCAGCGGGGACCCGCCCAACCCCATCAATCCCCCCGCCGGGTGTCGTTTTCACCCGCGCTGCGCTGTCGCACAGCCCATCTGCGGCCAGCAGTCGCCCTTGTTGAGCGTCAGCCATGACGGCCTGGGCGAGGCGGCTTGCCATGCCTTGGCGCCGGGTTCGGGCTATGCGCCTGCGCTCAACCTGGAGGCGACCATCCCATGAGCGCCATCGTCCAGATCGAGGACCTCTGCGTCACCTTCAGCGGGCGGGGCAAGCCCGTGCGGGTGGTGGATCACGTATCGCTGTCCCTCGAAAAGGGCTCGGTGCTGGTCCTGCTTGGCGAGTCTGGCTCCGGCAAGAGCGTGACCCTTCGGTCGCTCCTGCGTCTGCATCCGGAAAAGACCTCGCAAGTCGAGGGCCGCATCCTGATCGATGGGCAGGATGTCATGGCCCTGTCGAAAGACGAGACCGCAGATTTGCGCGGCGCCAGGGTCTCCATGATCTTTCAGGAGCCCATGCTGGCTCTGGACCCGGTCTATACGCTGGGCGAGCAGATCGTCGAAACCATCCTGCGGCACGAGCGGGTCACACCGGCTGAGGCGCGAGCGCGGGCGCTGGATCTGTTCGAACGGGTGCAGATCCCCTCGCCGGAGCGCCGTCTCGACACCTATCCCCACGAAATGTCCGGCGGCATGCGCCAGCGCGCCATGATCGCCCTGGCGCTGGCTTGCCGTCCCGATGTGCTGCTGGCCGATGAGCCGACCACGGCGCTGGACGCGACCGTGCAGATCCAGATCCTGGTCTTGTTGAAGAAGTTGCAACGCGACTTCGGCCTCTCCATCATCTTCGTGACCCACGACATCGGCGTGGCGGTGGAGATCGGAGAGCGCATCGCGGTCATGTATGCCGGACGCATCGTCGAAAGCGGGTCGGTGGCCGACGTGCTGCGCCATCCGCGCCACCCCTATACGAGGGGTCTGCTGGCCTCTCGCGTCGAGCGGGCCCGCAAGGGGGACCGGCTGCAAACCATTCCCGGCTCCCCGCCCGATCTTGCCGCCTTGCCGCCCGGCTGCGCCTTCGCGCCACGCTGCGCCCAGGCGGTGGAGGGTTGCCGCCAGCAGAAGCCCCAACTTGTCCCACGCGGCGATGGCCATTCGGTGGCCTGTATGGTGCAGCCATGAAACTCCTTCTGATCAACCCCAACACCAGCGAGGCCACGACGCAGGCCATGCGACAGATCGCGCAGGACGCCGCGCCACAAGGCGTCGCCGTAACCGCGCTCACCGCTCCCACGGGCGTGCCGATGATCGTCAACGCCGGGCAACTCGCTCAGTCCGCGCGAGTGCTGGAAGCCTCCCTGCCCCATTATCGGAACCTTGCCTGCGATGGCGTGATCGTCTCTGCCTTTGGCGACCCGGGTTTGCTGGCGCTGGGAAAGGGCCTCCCGTGCCCGGTTGTGGGCATTGGAGAGTCCAGCATGCTTGAGGCCCGCGACAGAGGTCCCTTCGCAGTGGTCACCACGACGCCGGATCTCGCGGCCCCCATAGAGGCCTTGGCCGCCGGACTTGGGCTCTGCGAACTGTTCACCGGGCTATGGCTCACGCAAGGCGATCCGCAGCAACTGCTGACCGATCCCGCGCACATGGAGGCCGAACTGGAAGCGGCCTGTCGGCGCGCCATGGCCCATCCCGATCTAGGTTCGATCATCATTGGCGGCGGGCCGCTCGCGACAGCCGCGCGCGCCTTGTCCGCCAAACTCCATTTTCCGATCATCGAACCCGTCCCTGCGGCGGTGAAGCGCCTTGTGGCGTTGCTCAAGGGATGATCGCTCGCGTTTCGGGCCGCTAGGAGCCTATTGGCATGAGTTTGGACACAGCGCGAGCAACCGCCGCCAGCGTGCAGGCGCGACTGATCTCGGCGCAGGAGGTGGCCGCTCAGGCCGCCCGCCGCATCGAGGCCTCACAACTGAACGCCGTCGTCAATTTCGACGCCCTGGAGGGCGCCGCCGATGCGGCGGATGTGGACAGGCGTCTGGCCGCAGGCGAAACCCTGCCGCTGGCTGGCGTGCCGGTGCTGGTGAAGGACAATATCTGGGTGAAAGACAGGCGCATCACCCAGGGCTCGCTTTTGTTCAAGGATTACGCGCCACAACAAGACGCCATCGTCGTCGAGCGCCTGCGCCATGCTGGCGCCGTGATCATGGGCATGACGAACACGCCGGAATTCGCCTGCAAGGGCCTCACGAACAACAAAATCTATGGCCCCACCCTGCACCCGCAGGACCCTGACCTGACCCCTGGCGGGTCCTCCGGGGGCGCGGTAGCGGCGATCGCGGCGGGGCTCACGCCTTTGGCGATTGGTACGGATGCGGGAGGATCAAGTCGTCGCCCCGCCGCCCATGTGGGCGTGGTCGGCTTCAAACCGTCCTTTGGGGCCCTGCCCTATGGGCCCGGGTTTGCCGAGCCCTTCGCAGGCCTCTCCTGCATATGCCCCATCGCAGGGGATGTGGCGGATACGACATTCCTGTTCGAGGCTCTAGCGGGGCCTCATGTGGCCGATCCTGACACCATCACCATCGCCAACCACGACCCCAATGATACCCGCCTCTGCGTCGCCTTCTCCCCCCGCTTTGGCCTTGACGCGCTGGTCGATGACGAAGTCGCCGAGACCATGGAGCGCGTGGTCGATGCGCTGGTGAGCGCAGGCGTCACGGTGCTGCGCCGCGACCCTGTCTGGCCGCAGGGCGCGACGGAGCTGGCGCTCATGCCGTTGCAGCATGCTGGGCTGGCCGCGATCCACGGCGCCGCCTGGCGCGCGAACCCCGATCTTTTCGATCCGGATGTGGGCGCACAAATCGAGTCCGGCCTCGGGCTCGATGGCGTCGCCGTGATGCGGGCGCGACTGCTGAGCGTCGAGGTGGCGCGCTCGATCGCCCGTTTGTTTTCGCAAATAGACATTCTCATTGGGCCGACGACACCCTGCGCCGCCTGGCCCTGGAACCGGCTGGGACCGGAGCTGATCGGCGGCGCCCCCGCGTCGCCACGCGCCCATGCGGCCTTCACGCCGCTGTTCAATCACGCCAGAACGCCCGCCCTCTCCTTGCCTTGCGGGCGCACGTCCAGAGGCTTGCCCCTGGGATTGCAGATCATCGCCGCCCGTGGACGGGATCGCCGGGTGCTGACGGCGGCGGCGCAGTTCGAAACGATCCTCGACCAAAGCGGCTTGTGGAACGGGCTCTCACTGCAAAGCGCCTGATGCGGAAGGGCCTTTTGAAGCAGTCCTAACTTTCGGGAATCAGAGCGCGCTACCGCTCAACGTTCCCGCAAACTTTGATGCAGATACTCAGATAAGGGCGAAATCAAGAACTCCGCGATTGACCGCGATCCGGTCTTTATTTCAGCCCGCACGGACATGCCCGCCATCAAAGGCGCCGGCTTGCCATCCAGTTGCAGCGTCTCGGGATCGATGGCGATGCGAACAGTGTAAAGCAACCGCTCGCTTCCCTCGATAAAGGAGGACTGATCCGCCCGGCGTTGGGTTCCAGATTGGGCGCCCTCGTTGGGATTTGCCTGCGGCTCTGCATCCTGAGCAATCCCGACCACATGCCCCTTGAGCAATCCGTAGCGCGTGAATGGATAGGCGTCCACCTTAACTTCCACGTCCTGATTCTGGTTGATGAAGGCCACGTCGCGATTGGGCACGACAACCTCTACTTCAAGAGGGCTGTTTTCCGGGCTGATCAACACAAGCTGTTGCGCCGGGGTCACCACTCCACCCACGGTGCGCACGTTCAGCTGGTTCACAAAACCATCCAGAGGGGACCTGATCGTTGAAAGCTCAAGCCGACGGTTGGCCTTGATGAGGCTTTCAGTCGCAGCGCTATTTTGCGCAAGCGCGCGCGCAAAATCATTGTATGCGTTCTTGAGAAACTCCGCGACAATCTGCTCACGTTGATTAGCCAGAGCGGCGAGCGTTGATTGCCCGCTGGAAATTTTCAGTTTCTGCAAACGTATTTCAGCTTTTATATCGACCAGCTGCTGGCGGGCATCAAGATCGAGAAGCTTGGACCCGAATTCGATCTGCGCCGCTTTGGAGCGAATATCGCTCTTGTCCTGCACCAAGGGAAGAATCTCGGTGGCCTTCTGCAGCAACACCTCGGCCGTCTCAAGCTCGGCGCCACGCGCTTCGCGTTCACGATCCAAAGTGGAAAGGCGCGACTGTCGCTCCATTTTCTGCGCGGTCAGTTGCAGGCGAGTCCTTTCAACCAGAATTGGGTCAATCCCCGAAAGCGATTCCAGATCAAATTCCGAAAGCGGATCCACGAAAGCACGAAGGCGCGCAATATCAAGCCGCGCCTGCGTCTGGTCAGCCCGCGCCCGTTCGATCTCCGCTTCAATCGCTTCTGTATCGAGTTGAATCAGGGCGGCGCCCTGACTTACGCTCTGTCCAGGTTGAACCAGTATGTTCTTGACCACGCCAATCTCGGACACTTGCACAATCTGAGTGCGCGCGCGGGTGACGATTTTTCCGGCGGCGACAGCGACGATGTCAACGCGCCCATGATAGGCCCAAAGCGTTCCTATCAGCGCAAGCGCGCAGATTGTGATCGTCATGATTCTGCCGGAGGGCGATGGAGGCGTCTCCAGAATCTCGAGAGCGGCAGGCAAAAACTGTCGCTCGGTCGCGCCCATGTGTTTCGGGGATCCTCTGCCGACTTCTCCCAAAGGCTTTGCCCCTTTGGGCGCCATGAAATTACCGAGTTTGCGCCCCAGCCCAATAAACAACGAACCAGGCGAAGAGCCGGAGCCAAAAACCTGTTTCAGAAATGCCGGGATGCGCCTGGCCTGAACCGAGGAGGCGTCAGCGCTTGCCCCGGCAATCGACGCAACAGGCGCCTTCGGAATATCGGTCACGGAAGCATCAAGAATGTTTGTCATGATCAATGCCCAACAGCGGACTGCAGATGATGCAGGCTAGCGTAACGCCCCATGGTCGCCATCAATGCGTCATGGCTGCCGTCTTCCACAATTCGACCATTTTCGATCGTTATGATGCGATCCGCCGCGCGCACTGTCGAAAGGCGATGCGCAATGATGATGACGGTGCGTCCTTGTACGATCTTTCTCATATTCGACTGAATGATGGACTCTGACTCATAATCCAGCGCGGATGTCGCTTCATCGAAGATGAGAATACGAGGGTTGCCCAACAAGGCCCTTGCTATGGCGATTCTTTGGCGCTGGCCGCCGGAGAGTGAGGACCCACGCTCCTCGATCATCGTGTCATAGCCATTCGCCATCTTGCCAATGAACTCATGGGCGCCTGCGAGTTCCGCCGCCGCAATGATCTGCGCTAGTGAGGCGGCGGGCATGGCCAGCGCGATGTTCTCTCTGACCGTCAGATTGAAGAGCACATTTTCCTGCAGAACGACGCCAATCTGGCGTCTCAGCCATGCCGGATCGGCGATGCTGATATCGCGGCCATCTATAAGCACCTGCCCCTGCTCAGGCACATATAAACGCTGAATCAGTTTTGCAATCGTGCTTTTGCCAGACCCGGAGGGCCCGACGACGCCAATCACCTGCCCTGCGGGAATATCAATATTGATATCCGAGAGCACTGGTTGCGCGGTTGGACGATACCGAAAAGCGATGCGCTCGAGGCGAATGTCGCCCTTGATTTGTCCGCCTTGGGCCGCTTGTGCGGATGGCTTGGGTTCGGGCTGGGTGTTCAGGATGTCGCCAAGCCTGTCAACCGAGATGCGGACCTGATGGAACTCCTGATAGATTCCGGCGAGGCGCAGCACCGGACCAGTCACCTGCCCGGCGAGCATATTGAACGCGACCAACTCGCCCACGGTGAGATCGTTATTTATGACCAGCCGCGCGCCGACAAGAAGGGTCAGAACCGTGGTGGCCTTGCTGATCAGGGAGGTGAGCTGATTGGCCACAGTACCCAGCACCTGAGTGCGGAAAGAAGCGCCCACATAGGACGCCAGTTGATCTTCCCATTTACGCTGCATGATCGGCTCGACCGCCATCGCCTTGATCGTCTCGATGCCAGTGACGCTTTCAACCAGAAACGCCTGATTTTCCGCGCCACGACGGAACTTTTCTTCAAGCCTGACCCTGAAGATCGGCGTGACGACAACCGCAAGGATGACATAAAGCGGGATCGTCGCCACGATGATCCATGCAAGGGTGCTGCTGTATAGAAACATAACGCCGATGAAGATGCCGCCGAAGATGATATCCAGAACAAGCGTTATCGCCGAACCCGTGAGAAATTGCCTGATGGATTCGATTTCCCGAACACGCGCCACGGAATCGCCCACGCGACGCGCCTGGAAGTAATTAAGCGGCAGGGCGATCAGGTGTCGGAAAATTCGAGCGCCAAGCTCCACATCAATGCGGTTCGATGTGTGGGTGAACAGGTAACTGCGAAGGCCCGTGAGCACCACGTCGAAGAGCGATACAACCGCCAGGCCGGCAGCGAGAACCTCAAGGGTGGAAAGGCCACGATGGACAAGAACCTTGTCGATGACGACCTGAAAGATCATCGGCGTGATCAAGGCGAATAGTTGTATGAAGAACGAGGCCAGCAAAACCTCATACATCACATGGCGATATTTCTGGATGGCGCCCCAGAACCAGGTCAGATCAAACCGCCGGTGCAGATCAGAAATTTGCGCGCGGCGGGTCACGAGTATCAGGCGCCCGCTCCAGTTCGCCTCGAATTCCGACCAAGGGCGGATCATGGGCCGCACGTCGGTCATGCACTGGCAGAACACGCCATCCTCTGCGAGTTTGCCAACCACCATGACGGAACCATCGCGCATCATGGCGAGGGCGGGGAAAGGGGTATGTTGCAGCTTGTCAAGGCTGGAGTTTACCGCCTTGACCTTGACAGGAAAGCGCCTGGCGGCGCGAAGCAGATCCGTCTCCGAAAGAGCGCCAACGGCGCCGGCGTCATGAACAATCTGTGTTGCGTCGGCGGCAAGACCGAGCACCTGCAATATCAAAGCAAGCGCCCATGCGCCTTGGTCGTCTGATGATTGGGTCATGTTGGCGCGCCAAACGAGTACACTTTTGCAAAGTCTTAGCCGCTAATGGTTAAAGTTTCACGCAAATTCGATCTAAACCTGCCCGACTGAGGCGCATTATAAGATGAATTTGGATTTCAGAAAATTGCATTACTAGATAACCGAATCAAAAAATAGCGCCCACGCTGAAGGCAATTGAGGCGTCATTGAATGTCAGATAACACAAATCACTCTACCCCGCCTCGACCGTAACCTCGGTAACCCAACACATTTGTGAAGATGTAGGTATTCCAGCGATTGAATTATCCGGCGCGGAGCCCCGAAATGTGCCAGCATGTCGAGATACAAGAACCGCGGGAGATTTCCCGTGAGCTGGGCTGGTGCACCTGTTGAACGATGCATGTTCACCTTAAACAAAGAGAACTATTTTAGCATTAGATCACTAATACCAAATCCCGGAAATCCTGACTCTGTTTTTTT
>CANCSY010000054.1 GCA_947380915.1 Beijerinckiaceae bacterium | reverse complement strand
GAGCCCAACGTCGAATGACACTCAACAAATCCATGTCTATCACTCCCGATACCCCCGCCGCAGCCAGCCAGGGGGAAGTTCAACATGGGTCAAATCTCAGTGGAAATTACCGTCCCTTAAGGGTCAGTTCTCAATGCAACTCTACACATTGACCTTAAATGCTGCGCTAATCTGTTCACGTCAGAGCTTTGGGCTTGCGGGATATAAAAAAGTGATTGAATTTTCAGTTCTTCTAATACGATGTTTATGGCTATGGTGACACGGCTATCGTAGATAGCGTGGTTAGCGGCGTCATAGAAAGCGAACACCTTACTCCATGACGATATCCGTTCGGTATCCATTTCAAGTATGAATTTGTTGATGTTATTATCATCAAAGACTAGGACTTCCTCAGCCCAATCTGAAACGTTTTCAGCGTTTTTCCTTATGCCACCCCAGCTTGCGACAATCCATTTTGCCGTCTCTCTTTTTAAGGGTAAATTTTTTGTCATGAAGTTTCTACTTAAGATATGTCGCAGTTTTTTGTTCTTATGAGCTGAATTTTGGATGGACATTAAAATTTCGAAATCTTCCTCCGAGATTAATGCTTTCAATGTTGTTTGGTCTGCTATTTTCCACTCATAGTTTTTTTTCCGTGTGCCAATGCTGACCCATATTTTTTCAACTAATTGCGGCATTATTTCCCAAGGTATCCTCACTGAGCTGTGCTGGCTCCTTCCCATGTTTTCCACTCCGAATGAGCTGACTTGTTGTAATGGTAATCATTGCCAACATAATTGTCATGCCCACACACTACGCCTTTGTATCTTTCATACAGTCAGCTGCGGTCCCCTTGTCTTTATGCCTCCGCCGCCTCTCAGCGTTTTTGTCACCTTCTGTCACTCAGCCTCTCTGCCTTTCTGTCTTTCTGCCTTTCTGCCTTTCTGCCTTTCTGTCAGACAGTCTGTCATGCTCTTTGCCGCCGCATGCTATGCTGCCTTATTCACATTATGTGAATAAGGTTGGGCATCGTAAATGCTGTGTTAGAGCTTGTTTTTAGCAACAAAGATGCTAACTTGGGGGAGCATAAGTATCTGTTTATAATAGGAAAAACGGTCGTCATTCTAGGCAGAACTGCTTCGGTGCTTCTAGGCAAAACCTAGGCAGTAACTTACCGGACGTTAAAAGAGCCCGTAAATAAAGAACTTCTGGCAGCGCATTAGCAATACAAGCACTGTCACGGCGTCTTCGCCTGAGGCCAGCCTCAGGATGGAAAGCGCGGTCTCTGACGGGCAAGCGTTTCTGACGGCAACTCGCCGAATTGCTTTTTGTAGGCCTTAGAGAAAGCGGATGGCGAGGGAAAGCAGAAATCATAGGCCAGCGCGGTGAGTTTCATATAATGGCCTGACCGCATCAGGATCTCGTGCGCGGCGACAAGGCGTTGTGTTTTCACCCATTCCTTTGGCCTCATTCCGTAGGCCTTCTGAAAGGCGTATTGAAGTGAGCGGGCGGAGAGGCCGCTGATATTCTCCATCTCGGACAATGAAATGGGCTCGGCGAGATTGGCCCTGAGAAACTCGCATAATCCCGAGATGCGCTTGAGCGTGTTTTCGCTCTGACCTGTCGGGGCGGCGGCGTCTTTCAATATGTCGGGCTCGAGAGTGACTGCGAGCAGACGATAGATGGAATCATCAATCGCCAGATTTCCAAGCACGCGGGGATCGCCTTGCAGCGCGTCAACCTGGCGCAGGATGTTCTGGATCAACGGCAGGAAACTCACGCCATTCGCCGTCAGTTCGAACGTTCGCGTATGAGTTCGAACATCCTTGGCGGAGCGCAGCCCGACCATCGACCTGTGAACCGCGTTCAGCCTCTGCATGTCGAAGCGAAAGCCTATGACACTGACGGTGGAGGTCTCCACATCTCTTCTTTCAGAGTTGCAGAAATAAGCCAGATCCCCGCCATGACGAAACTGCGATTCGCCATCGGACGCGACCAACTCTCCAGACAACGGAATCCAGATCTCCGGAAATTTGCAGCCAATGCGTTCAAGATGATAGGGAGTGTGAGATAGCGCGACCAGCTTCAGTCCGTTTATCTCCACATCCGCCTTTCTGGACACAAAGGCTGACTTGCTCCCCAGCGCGGAAAAATCCACCAGCCTTGGCAACAAGCTGGAGAGCCGATCCCCAACCAGATTCACATCCGTGACCGACGGCGCTCTGTGATTATGGAAAACCAGATCAGGAACCACCAGCGCACCCTTGATTCACTTGGCTTCGATCAGAGACGATAATGTAATCTGATAACAGAGTAAGGGCTAAAATGGTCTTTGGCTCAAGTCATTAGAATCACGCCAGCATTGCATTTCAACGGGCACGCGCGCCAGCGACGCGCTGCGCAGGATCACATCCCATATTCTGAGACTTATCTCCGATGAATTGCTTTGTTTGTGATGGAGCCATTCGCTTTGCGAATAGGTCTTTTCGTAAAAGATGTTTCGAAAGCGAAGCTTCTACTCTCTTGTGAGAATTGTGAAAATCCGAGGGGAGCATAATGAACCTGCCAGGAAAGAGGCCCCAGCGTTCCAGTTCGAATATGGCATCAAAGCCTGCAGCAGAAATCGCCGGGCCGAACGCGCTTGCGCCGACGGCGCATCAAACCGCCAGCTATATCGCCGACATCTGCGCCGAACTGGTCATCATCGCAAAAGCTGCGGACCTCATTTTCCTTGCCCATCTGCTCACCATCACGCAGGCTGAAGGCGAATCCATCAGCGAAAAGGACATCTGAAGCGCGATCAGGAAACATGCTTCGCCTCGCGGCCCTAGCTGAAAAACCATTTGAACAGGGCGAAGAATATGACGAACAAGAGCATGATTTTGCCGTCCCTACGCTGCATGAGCGCTCACTCCCTTCCTGATTGATGTGGGGGCGCCAGTTGGGCGGGCCTGTCTCTTCATCTCTATTGGCATTGAAAATTCACGGTGAAGAAGTGTCGGCCGTTATTGGCATAGGCTGAGGTGTCCACCGTGCGGTTCCTGCCGCCCAGGGCCTCGCAAGTGTTGACCGCCTGCTGGAGGGCCGCCGCATTGGCCACATCGGCGCTGGCGTCATCGGCGGTGAGGGTGAAATTGCCCGGCGAGGTCTGGACTGGCGCGCCCACATTGAGGGGGCTGTCAAAGGCCGACATGACCGTGCGCGGCAGCGAGCAACCGGCCAGCGCACCGCAAAGCGCCCAAGCAGCCAAGGTCAAGCCAACGGGCGCAGCGACGCATTCGCGAAATCTTTTCATCATGATACCCGGAATGGAAACCGCGCAAAACGTGCCACGTCCCCAGAGGCTTTGCAATTCATCGTTCAAATTCAACCCTAAATGGAAACGGGCGGTGGAGTGATCCACCGCCCGCAAGAAATCTCAAACGCCGGAACCCGGTCTCAGTCGATGCAATCGGTGGTTTCCCAGAACCAGGCGAAGATCGCGACCAGATTGGCGATGGCGAAGATCGAGAGAATGATCGACTGGATCGGCTGACCAAAGTTCGCGAAGAGCACCAGGATGGAGCCGATGAGGGAATTGGTGATCATCGCCAGCACGCAGTTGATGCGATTCGAGCCGGTGTTGAAGCCCTGCAGGACCTTCATGCCGCACCAGAGCACCCAGCCACAGGCGACAGATGAAAAGGCTGCAACCGGGATCACGGCGTTCTTGTCCGTGGTCGTGGAGGCCATGTAGACGGCCGCGACAATCGAGACGACCGCAATCGCCATCGAAAACAGAGCGCCCGAGCGCGTCAGGCTGGACGGCGGCTTGGGCTCAACCTTCTTGAGGAACTTCTCATGCAAGGCCGCTGCGTCGGCCGCATAACTGTCGCCAATCATGATGGCGAGGTCTTTGTCACTGAGCGCGGCCATTGGCCCCCCTTGAATTGCTATGGTGGTTTAACGCTACGACCAGCGGCTCGCCATTGTCAATCGAAGCACACGGAAAGTTGATCGTTTCGTGTCATCCCGCGAGGCGGTCGGATCCTGGCCTCACACCCCGGACTCCAGCCAAAACCGGGCGGGAGAGCGGCCCTTTCATTTGCATTTATCGGTCTGCTCGCTGCCGTTTCCGTAGAAAAATTTCATCCATTTCTCATCGCCAAAGAGCGCCAGCATGTCCCGGTCGCCCCCGAAGACGGCCGTCGCGGTCCAGACCAGCACCCCGTCGGCGTCGTCCTGGACGCGCTTCACCTTGATGTCGGTTCCAAGGGCCGGATTGGTGGTCTTGAAGATGTTGGTCTTGGTGTCGAAGCTCACGATATAGGTGAGCTTGGCGTTGGCGCAGATCATCTGCACCTCCTTCGCTGATGCCGGAACGGCGGCGCAAAGCGCCAGAGCAAGGGAACATGTCAGAACTGTTTTCATCTTGGTCGCCCGAGTTGCGCAAACAAAGCCATTGTATCCTAGTGAAGCTGCATCCCTTTGAAAAGCAAGGAGAGGGGGCCGGGCGAGATGCCTGTTGGAAAGGTTCCCTGCGGCTGAACGGCCGATGAACGGCCCAGCCATGCTCCATTCAGCCGCCATGGCTCAGGTTGGGCCAACATCCGGCGAGCGACCGGATCTGACAGGAGCCGACAATGACCATGCGCAAAGCCCTCACCATCCCGGCCGCAGCCCTGGCGATGGCCGCCCTTCTTTCCGCCACCCCCGCCTCCGCCGATTGGCATGGGGGACGCGGCGGACGCAGCCACCACGGCTGGGGCGGCGGCGCCATCGCAGCGGGGATCATCGGCGGCCTCGCCCTGGGCGCGCTGGCGGCGGGCTCCGCGCGCCACGCCCATGCGGCGCCTGTCTATGCCGAGCCCGGTTACGATGGCCCCGTCTGCTATCGCGACGTCAGGCCGGTCCATGACGCCTGGGGCCGCTACCTCGGCGAGCGGGTCGTGCGCGTCTGCGAATAGGGCGAGCGAACGAAAACCCCTCCAGGACCGGTCCTGAAGGGGTTTGAAAAGGGATCGCAGTCAAGTCAGCGTTGCAGCGAGGCGATGGCTGCGGGCGCGGCGAGCGAGGCTTCGGGCTTTGGCTTGCCCGGTGCGGGCACGATGGCCTGGCGCCGGGGCGGCAGAGGGATGGGCCGGGCGTCAGGCTCCTGCTGCGCGGCGGGCGCAGGATCCGACGACCACAGGAGCCGCTTGTAGAAAGGCTCCTCCTGCGCCACTGGCGCCGGGGCGGAAGCGCCGACCTTGGGGACGGCCCTGCCGGCAGGTTGCGCCGCAGAAGGGGCGGGCGCGGGATCGGTGAAACCGAGAATCTGCTTGAAGAAGGCCTGGGACTCCGCCGCCGTTGTCGAGGCGGGCACGGACGTCACCCCCTCAACCTTGCGGGCAGTCTCGACGGGCTTGGCCGTGCGGGCGGCGACCTGAACGGCGACCGGCGTCACAGGGCGACCCTTGTCGTCCAGCACAATCTCGCGCGGGCCCTGCTCGATCGCCTCAGGACGGCTCAATTCGTTGATCTTGTATGCGAATTCAGGATGCTGCCCGCCATCGGCGTAAACGATGCGCACCGGCTTCACCCCGGAGGCCACGAGTTCGGCGACCTTTGCCTCGTCCTGCTTCTGCTTTTCCGCCACCAGGGCGGCAAGATGCGGATCCTGCTGCATGGGCGGGCAGGCGGCCTCGCCGTCCCTCACGGAGCGACCGTCGGCGGCTGTCGCGCCAAACACATAGCGGCGGGCGCAGATGGAGACCTTCGTCTCCTGTTTCGACACTTCGAACTGGTCCGAGCCCTCCTTGAGGTCCTTCCAGAACTTGATGTTCGGGTCGAATCGATGTTTGGCGAGATTGTCCGCGTTCATGCGGAAGGGCAGGGACTGCATCTGGATGGCGCGCTGGCCACCGCCAAAGGCCTCGCGGGCGATGGCGTAGATCTCGGCGATCTGCTCGTCGGTCATGGAGAAACAGCCCGCCGAAGAACAGGCGCCATGGACCATGATGGAGCCGCCGGAATAGCCGTGGGCGCGGTCATAGGCGTTGGGATAGCCCACGTTGAAGGACAGGTAATAGGCCGAGTTGGGGTTCATCTGGCCGGGCGTGATCGTATAGAAACCCTCGGGCACCTGCCGATCGCCCTCCTTGACCTTGGGTCCGAGCTGACCGGACCAGCGGCACATGGGATAGGTCTTGAGCAGGGTATATTGCCCGTCCGTCTGCTGCTTCCAGATCTCGAGTTCGGCCTCTTTCTTGAAGGTGCGAATCAGGATCGGCTTGTGGGAGTCCGTGCCCTTTTCCTTCATCAGGGCCAGCATGTTGGATGGAATCGGCGCATAGGCGCGCCCGCTGGTCGTGGTGCGGGTTTCCTGACAGGCGCCAAGCAGGCCGCCAACGGTCGCGACAAGGGCGATGCGCCCGGCAAGCCCGGCGGACATGCGATGCAGGAATCCTGGAAAACGCAATCCTGGTAAACTCATTGACGCCCAACCCGAATTCGAACCGGCCCCAAGGCCAGCCCCATGCTTACCAGCAACAAGCTTACGCCAAGGTTACTGCAAAGGCGAGACGGCGAAAAGGAAAAGCTTGGGCGCGCCCGGGCTCAGACCTTGCGGCCCATGGCCAGGAATTTTTCGGCGCGGGCGGCGCGGATTTCGTCCGGCTGCATGCCCTTGAAGGCCTGCAAGGCCTTCTCGATGGCCTTGCCCGTGGCCGCGACCGCTGCTGCGGGATCGCGATGGGCGCCGCCCGAGGGTTCGGGAATGATCGTATCGATGATGCCAAAGCGCAGCAGATCCTGGGCGGTGATCTTCATGTTCTGGGCGGCTTCCTGCCGACGGGACGAATCGCGCCACAGGATCGAGGCCGAAGCCTCCGGAGAGGCCACCGTATAGATGGAATGTTCCAGCATGAGCACGCGGCTGGCGGTGGCCAGCGCCACCGCGCCCCCCGATCCGCCCTCGCCCACGATGACCGCCACATTGGGAACCCCCAGAGCGAGGCAAGCCTCGGTGGAGCGCGCGATGGCCTCCGCCTGGCCACGCTCCTCCGCATCGATGCCGGGAAAGGCGCCAGCGGTGTCGACCAGCGCGATGCAGGGCAAGCCGAAACGGTCGGCCATCTCCATCAGCCGCACCGCCTTGCGATAGCCTTCAGGCCGGGCCATCCCGAAATTGTGGCGGATGCGGCTCTGGGTGTCCGAGCCCTTCTCCTGCCCGATCAGGCAGACCGACTGCCCCTGGAAGCGCCCGAAGCCGCCGACGATGGCCTCGTCTTCGGCGAATTTGCGGTCCCCGGCCAGCGGCGTGAAATCGCTGATGAAGCCGTTCACATAATCCTGGAAATGCGGGCGCTGCGCATGGCGGGCGACCTGCGTCTTCTGCCAGGGGGTGAGGGCGGCGTAGATGTCCACGAGGGCCTTGTTGGCGCGCGCCTCGAGGCGGGTCAGTTCGTCGCCTATGGCGACAGCGTCGCCTTTCTGGCCGATCTGCCGCAATTCCTCGACCTTGGCCTCGAGTTCGGCGACGGGCTTTTCGAAATCCAGATAGCTGCGCATCGTCATGTCGGGCTTGGTCTCTGAACGCGACGAGAGGAGAATGTCGGCTTGAATGAGGGGCGGACCCTGTCGTTTCCCCTCCCGGAAGTCAAGTTTTTGCGATGCGACAAGGCGTTTTACGCATCGGAAAGGGGGTGAAGGTCGCGCACCATGGCCTTCATCCGCTCGTCCAGCACATGGGTGTAGATCTGGGTGGTGGAGACATCCGCATGGCCCAGCAGCTCCTGCACCACCCGCAAATCGGCCCCGTTCTGCAGCAGATGGCTGGCGAAGGCGTGGCGCAGCACATGGGGGCTGATGAGGCTGTCGGGGATGCCGGCTGCGCCGGCCACCGCCTTGAGATCCCGGGCGAAGGCCTGACGGGTCAGATGGCCGCTCTCGCTGTCGGCGGGGAAAAGCCAGGGCCCTGCGGCGCCCGCAACCTCGGGTCCGCGACCCCCGTCCGCTCCCGGCGGGTTCTCCAGCAGGGCGCGGTAGCGGGCGATGGCGGCCTTGGCGGGGCCGGTCAGGGGCACCAGCCGCTCGCGCCCGCCCTTGCCCTTGATCGCCAGCAGGGGCTCGGCGCTGCGGGCCGCCCGGCGCGGCAGGGACACCAGTTCGGACACGCGCAAGCCCGTGGCGTAGAGCACCTCCAGCAGACAGGCCATGCGCGCCGCCCGCAGGCGCTCCCCCCAGGAGCGGGCGGGATCGTCGATCCCCTCGGCGGCGACGGTGAGCAGCCTGTCCACAGCGGATTCGCTCAGCACCTTGGGCAGGCGGCGGCCCTGCCGGGGGCCTTCGAGCACTACGGTCGGGTCATCCCCGCGCCGCCCCTCCAGATAGAGAAATTTGTGAAATTGCCGAACAGAAGACAACCGCCGCGCCGATGAAGAGGGCTGGAAGCCCCGGGCCGCCAGATCGGCCAGATAGGCGCGCACCCCCTCGGTCTCCACCTCCAGCGGCCCCGCGCCGCGCCCCAGCAGAAAGGCGTGATAGTCAGCAAGATCCGCGCGATAGGCGTCTAGCGTGTTGCGCGAGGCGCCGCGCTCGGCGGCGATCATGTCGAGAAAGGATTCGGCGAAGCGAAAGGCGGAGGGCTTGGCGGGGGAGGGCTTGGCGGGAGACGCCATGGGGCGGCCCCGCTACTTGCCGTTGAGCTTCTGGGCCGGGACAGCCTGCGTCATCTCGCGCTGCTGAGGCTCCACGAAGGTGACAAGCGCCAGCATGGCGCCGAAGGCCACGGCGGCCAGAACACCAAGGATTGCGAGGAAGCGAATCAGGCTGGGCAAGACGGGACACCCTTCAGAATCGGTCCATCTTCCACCATGGCCGGGATGGGAAAGCAATAAGCTGACGCCCTGCTTAATTCCTTGGCGCACCCGTGTTACATAAAGGCCATGACTGGCGCCTTCGACCCAAGCTTGGACGACCCGACCGACCGACTCCGCCCCTCCGGGCCCGGCGCGCAATCGCGCGCGGCCGGCCTGCTGCACAAGCTCGAGGGGAGGTCCATCGTGCTTGTGGGCATGATGGGAACCGGAAAGACCTCCATCGGCCGCAGGCTCGCCACAGCCCTCGGCCTTCCCTTCGTGGATGCGGATGTGGAGATCGAGACCGCCGCTGGCATGACGATTCCCGAAATCTTCTCGCGCCACGGGGAAGCCTATTTCCGGGATGGCGAGCGCCGGGTCATCGCGCGCATCCTGGCCGATGGCCAGCGGGTGCTGGCGACCGGCGGCGGCGCCTATATCAATCCCGTCACCCGCGAGCGCATCGCAGAGCGCGGCGTCTCCGTCTGGCTGAAGGCCGATGCGGATGTGCTGGCGCGGCGGGTGCGCAAGCGGGCCAACCGGCCGCTGCTCCACACGCGCGATCCCGAACAGACCCTGCGGGAGCTGATCGACCTGCGCGATCCCGTCTATGCGCTGGCGGATTTCTGTCTCGTCTCGCGCGATGGGCCCCATGACGCCATGGTGGAATCAGTCATGGAGACCCTGGATCGGGGCATCGAAACGCTGCCGCGCCTGCAACATGCGCCAAAAGAGCCCGCCATGAGCGCCGAGGCGCTGACAGGCGAAGCAGACGCGGCGACCGCCCGCACCCTTGTGCCGGTGGAGCTTGGCTCGCGCCGCTACGACATTCTCATCGGCGAGGGCCTTCTGGCCGAGGCGGGCGCCAGGATCGCGCGGATCGCGCCGAAAGCAGCCTGCGCCATCGTGACCGACGAGACCGTGGCGCGCCATCATCTGTCCGCCCTCGAGGCGAGCCTTGACGCAGCGGGGATCCGCCATGCGCGCATCGTGGTCGCGGCGGGCGAAGCCTCCAAATGCTGGACCACCTTCGCGCGCACCTGCGACGAGATCATTGCGGCGCGCATGGAGCGCGGCGACCTCGTGGTGGCCCTGGGCGGGGGCGTGGTCGGCGATCTGGCGGGCTTCGCCGCCGCCACGATCCGGCGCGGCATGCGCTTCGTGCAGATTCCCACGACGCTGCTGGCGCAGGTGGATTCGTCCGTCGGCGGCAAGACCGCCATCAATTCCGAACATGGCAAGAACCTGATCGGCGCCTTTCACCAGCCCTGCCTGGTGCTGGCCGATACGACGACGCTGACCACCCTCGACCCCCGCGAATTCCGCGCAGGCTATGCGGAGGTGGCGAAATACGGGCTGATCGACGATGCGCCCTTCTTCGCCTGGCTGGAACGCCATTGGGAAGAGATCCTCGCCCATGGTCCGGCTCTGGCGGAAGCAATCGCCACCAGTTGCCGCTCGAAGGCCGCCGTGGTGGCGCGCGACGAGACCGAACAGGGCGACCGCGCCCTGCTCAACCTCGGCCATACCTTCGGGCACGCGCTTGAGAGCCTGACCCATTTCAACACCGCCCGCCTCAACCATGGCGAGGGCGTCGCCATCGGCATGGGCTGCGCCTATCGCTTCTCGGCGAAGCTCGGCCATTGCTCGACTGAAGACGCGCAGCGCGTGGAGCGCCATCTGCGCGCCGTGGGCCTGCCCGCGGGGATCAACGACATCGCCGGCTGGAACGCTGGCCCGCAATCCATTCTCGACGCCATGTTTCAGGACAAGAAGGTGGAGCGCGGCGCGCTGACCTTCATCCTGGCGCGCGGGATCGGCCAGACCTTCATCGCCAAGGGCGTCCCCGCCGAAGCGGTGAGTGATTTTCTCCGGGACGAACTGGGAAATTGAACCATGCATGGCGCGGGTGAAGCGGCGCCGGTGGACCTGTGGGTCGCCGTTCTTATCGTAACCTTCTGTATCGCGCTCTCGGCCTTTTTCTCGGGCTCGGAAACCGCCATGACAGCGGCCTCGCGCGTGCGCATGCATGGACTGGAGCGCAACGGCGACAAGCGCGCCAAGCTGGTCAACCGGCTGCTCTCCTCGCGCGGGCGGCTGATCGGCGCCATGCTGCTGGGAAACACCATCGTCAATATCGGCGCCTCCGCCTTCATGACCAATGTGCTGACGGGCCTCTTCGGCGATGCGGGCGTCATCTACGCCACCATCCTGATGACGATCCTGCTGCTGATCTTCGCGGAGGTCCTGCCCAAGACCATCGGCATCAATTTCCCCGACCGCATGTCGCTGATCGTGGCGCGGCCGGCCGCCATCTTCGTCTACGCCATGACCCCCGTGATGATCGCCATCGATGCGGTGGTGGGCGGGGTGCTGCGGCTCATCGGCCTGCGGGCGGGCGAGCATGGCACGGTGCTGACACCGCAGGAAGAACTGCGCAGCGCCGTCGACCTGCTGCACAAGGAGGGCAGCGTCGAGCGCAGCCATCGCGACATGTTCGGCGGCTTGCTGGGGCTGAACGAACTGACGGTGGAGGATGTGATGGTCCACCGCACGCGCATGCGCACCATCAATGCGGGCCTGCCGCCCGCCGAGATCGTGCGCGCGGTGCTGGCTTCCGCCAATACGCGGCTGCCCCTGTGGCGCGACCAGCCGGAGAATATCGTGGGCGTGCTCCACGCCAAGGACCTGCTACGCGCGCTCGCCGCCGCCAATGGAGACGCCAGCAAGCTCAATATCGACGAAGTGGCGCTGGAGCCTTGGTTCGTGCCCGCCACCTCGACGCTGGAAGACCAGCTGCAGACCTTCCTCGAGCGCAAGACACACTTCGCGCTGGTGGTGGACGAATATGGCTCGGTGATGGGCCTGGTGACGCTGGAAGACATTCTGGAAGAGATCGTAGGCGACATCCGCGACGAGCATGACCTCGCCGTACAGGGCCTGCGCGCCTTGCCCGATGGCTCCGTGACCGTGGACGGCGCGGTGCCCATCCGCGACCTCAACCGCGCCATGGACTGGAGCCTGCCCGACGAGGAGGCCACCACCGTGGCGGGTCTGGTGATCCACGAGGCGCAGGCCATCCCCGAGCCCGGGCAGGTCTTCTCGTTTCACAACTTCCGCTTCGAGATCCTGCGCAAGCAACGCAATCGCCTGACCGCGCTGAAGATCACGCCCATGCCCATGGACGACGGGAGCGGCTGAGGGCGGTTCTGGCGCGTCACAATCCCGCCGCAGCGTCGCCCTTCAACTTGACGGGGATCGTGAGGTAGCGGACCCCGTTCGCCTCCGCCGGGGGAAACTTTCCGGCGCGGATGTTCACCTGGATCGAGGGCAGCAACAGGCGCGGGGCCGCGAGGCCCTCGTCGCGCTTGTTGCGCATGGCGACGAAGTCCTCTTCGCTGACCCCCTCCCTCGCATGGACATTGCGCGCGCGCTCTTCGGCGACGGTCGTCTCCCAGGCGTATTGATCCCGCCCCGGCGCCTTGTAGTCGTGGCACATGAACAGGCGTGTCTGCGGCGGCAGGGCCATCAGGCGCTTGATGGAGCGATAGAGCTGGTGCGCGTCGCCACCGGGAAAGTCGGTGCGGGCGGTGCCGTAATCGGGCATGAACAGGGTGTCGCCGACAAAGACCGCATCATCGATCCTGTAGGCGACGTCGGCGGGGGTATGGCCGGGCACATAGAGAACCTCGACCTCCAGATCGCCGATCCTGAATCGCTCCCCATCCACAAAGAGATGATCGAAGTCGCTGCCGTCGGTCTTCAGATCCGAAGCGTTGAAGATCGGGCGGAAGATGCGCTGGACATCGCGGATATGTTCGCCAATGCCGATCTTCGCGCCGGTCTTGCCCTTGATGTAGGGGGCGCCCGAGAGGTGGTCCGCATGGGCGTGGGTCTCCAGCACCCATTCGACCTGATAGCCCGCCTCGGCTGCGGCCTCCAGCATGGCGCGCACCGAGCGCGTGTCCACCGAGGCGACCGTGTGATCGTAGTCGAAGACCGGATCGATGATCGCGGCCTTGCCCGTCGCGGGATCGGCCACCAGGTAGCTGATCGTGTTGGTGGGCTCGTCGAAGAAGCCCCTGATGACGGGCTTGCCGGGCTGGGTCTGCGCCATGGCCGTGTCTCCTGCTTTGGGTCTTTCGGCGGCGGAGCGCCGCTTCTCTTGACATTCATATGAGAAATATCTAATTTAGCAATCTCTAATTTAGAGGTTCTGAATATGAATGCGCCCGTCACCACGCCTGCCCCCATGGAAAGCCTTCAGGATCAGGCCAATCAGGTGGCCGACATCCTGCAGACCCTCGCCAATGGCCGCCGCCTCTTCGTTCTCTGCCAATTGCAGGAACTGGGCGAGGCCAATGTGACCACCCTCGCCGCAGCAGCGCGCCTGTCCCAATCGGCGCTGTCCCAGCATCTGGCGAAGCTGCGGGCGGAGGGGCTCGTGACTTTCCGGCGGGAGGGCCAGACCCTTTGGTACCGGATCGCCGATCCGCGCGTTGAAGAGCTGCTGGCGACCCTGCACCGACTTTTCTGCCCCGCGCCCACACCCGCAAATCCCGCATGAAAATGCACATTGGAGAAGATGAAATGTCGCTTCCCACCCTCAACCCCACCGACGCCCGCAACCTGCTCGATCAGGGGGCCGTGCTGGTCGATATTCGCGAAGCCAACGAGCACGCCCGGGAAAAGATCCCGGGCGCCTTCCACATGCCCCTGTCGAAGCTCGACGAGGCCGACTTCGCCCTGCATCAGGGCCGTCCCGTGATCTTCCATTGCAGGAGCGGCGGTCGCACCGCCAGCAACGCGCCGCGCCTTGCCGAAAAGCTCGGCGGCGACTGGGAAGCCTATGTGGTGGAGGGCGGCCTCGACGCCTGGAAGAAGGCGGGCCTGCCCGTCTCCATGGATCGCAGCCAGCCCATCGAATTGCAGCGTCAGGTGCAGATCGTGGCGGGGTCCATCGTGTTCATCGGGGTCATGCTGGGGCTCTTCGTGAACATCGGCTTCATGGCGATCCCCGCCTTCGTCGGCGCGGGCCTCGTCTTTGCGGGCGTCAGCGGCCTTTGCGGCATGGCGCGGGTGCTGATGCTGGCGCCCTGGAACCAGCCCGCCCGGACCACACGAGCCTGATCGGACAAGGCGCAGTGATCCCCACCCTCGCGACGACTTTGCTTGCGCTCGCCTCGGGCTCGGTGGTGGGTTTCACCCTGGGCCTTGTGGGCGGCGGCGGCTCCATTCTGGCCGTGCCCCTGCTGGTCTATGTGGTGGGCGTCGACGACCCCCATGTGGCCATCGGCACCAGCGCGGTGGCCGTGGCGGTGAACGCCGCCATGAACCTCGTCAGCCATGCCAAATTGGAAACCGTGAAATGGCGCTGCGGCGCCGTCTTCGCACTCAGCGGCGTCATCGGCGCCCTTGGGGGTTCCAGTCTTGGCAAGCTGGTGGATGGGCAAAGGCTGCTGGCGCTCTTCGCGGTGCTGATGATCGTGGTCGGCGGCCTGATGCTGAAAAGTCGCCATGCGGAAGGTCGGCCCGAAGTCCAGCTGTCGCGCGAGAACCTGCCGAAGCTCGTGGGGCTTGGCCTCGCCAGCGGCGCCCTGTCGGGCTTCTTCGGCATTGGCGGGGGCTTTCTCGTCGTGCCCGCGCTGATTCTGGCGACGGGGATGCCGATCAAATATGCGGTCGGCTCCTCCTTGATGGCGGTCACCGCCTTCGGCCTGACCACCTCCGCCAACTACGCGGTCTCGGGCCTTGTGGACTGGGCGCTGGCGGGCCTGTTCATCGCTGGCGGGCTGGTGGGCGGGCTGATTGGGGCAAGATCCGCGAGCGCGCTGGCGTCACGCAAAGGCCTGCTGAACATGGTCTTCGCCGGGATGATCCTGATGGTGGCGGGATATATGCTCTGGCGCAGCCTTGGGGCGGTGATGGGAGGGTGAGGGGCCCATCTGGATGACGCCCCAAAAATCTGATCATTTGCCTCCATGAAACGCGCAGACGCCATCACCCTTTTGCAGGCGCACGAGGCGCAGCTGAAGCAGCTGGGCGTCCTGACCCTCTTCATGTTCGGCTCCACCGCAAGGGAAGAGGCGCGGGAGGGTTCGGACGTGGACCTTTTTTTCGATTATGATAAAGGCAAGCTCGGCCTTTTCCAGTTGATGGACGTCAAGGAATACACAAGCGAAATCCTGGGCTGCAAGGCGGACATCATGACCCGCGACAGCATTCATAGGGTCCTGCGGGAGGAGATCGAGTCCTCGGCGATCAGGGTTTATTGATTCGCCCCTACCCCACCCCCGCCGCATCCTTCGCAGGCGCTTCCGGCGCCATGAATTGCGCCCGCGCCAGCGTCGCGAAACGCCCGTCTCTGGCGACCAGTTCGTCGAAGGCGCCGGTCTCGATGATGCGG
>CANCSY010000053.1 GCA_947380915.1 Beijerinckiaceae bacterium | reverse complement strand
GGTCCCGCAGTCCTCGAATTGGCGGCCCTGATCGCCAAGGGCGAGGAGGACAAGAATGTGCTCGACCACGTCAACCTGAAGGTCGGCGCAGGAGAGATTGTCGGAATCGCCGGCGTCTCCGGCAATGGCCAATCGCAATTGATGGAGGTGCTTTCGGGTCAGCGCTTGCTCCATGATGGGCGCATCCTCATCCGCAACCAGCCCTTCGAGCCCACGCGCGACGCCTTCTTCAAGCTGAAGATTTTCGGCCTGCCCGAAGAGCCCCTCAAGAACGCCACCGTGCCGCGCATGAGCGTGGCCGAGAACATGGCCTTCCGCAGTTTCGACCGGCCGCCCAACGCCTCCTTCGGTTGGTGGCTGTCGGCGGGGCCCATGCGCGAGAAGGCGCGCGAACTCATCGCGACCTATCGCGTGAAGACGCAGTCGCCCGACACCGCCATCGGCGATCTCTCCGGCGGCAATGTGCAGCGCGCGGTGCTGGCCCGCGAATTGTCGGGCGATGTGGATGTGCTCATCGTCGCCAATCCCTGTTTCGGCCTCGATTTCGCCTCGGTCGCCGATATCCGCTCGCAGATCATGGAGCAGCGCAATCGCGGCGCCGCCGTGCTGCTCATCTCCGAAGATCTCGACGAGATTCTCGAACTCGCCGACCGGGTCGCCGTCATGTCCGAGGGCGCAATCACCTATGTGGCGCCCATCGGCGAGACCGACCGCGCCACCATCGGCATGCATATGGCGGGGCATGAGTGATGATCGAGATACCCGCAAGGCCCTATCCCTTCGCGCTAGATCCCGCCCGCACCGCGCTTGTGGTCATCGACATGCAGCGCGACTTCGTGGAATGCGGCGGCTTTGGCGAGGCGCTGGGCAATGATGTGACGAAACTGCAGGCCATCATCCCGACGGTGGCCGCGCTGCTGTCTTTGTTTCGCGCCAAGGGCTGGCCGATCCTGCATACGCGCGAATGTCATCTGCCCGACCTCAGCGATTGCCCGCTGCCCAAGCGCCTGCGCGGCAAGGGCGCCCTGCGCATCGGCGATGTCGGCCCCATGGGACGGCTTTTGGTGCGCGGCGAGGCGGGCGCCTCCATCGTGCCCGAATGCGCGCCACTCCCAGGCGAAATGGTCATCGACAAGCCGGGCAAGGGCATGTTCTTCGCCACCGATTGCGAAAGCCTGCTGCGCGCTGCAGGCGTCACCCATCTTGTCTTCGCGGGCGTCACCACCGAAGTCTGCGTGCAGACCTCCATGCGCGAGGCTAATGATCGCGGCTTTGAATGCCTGCTGGTCACCGACGCCACCGAAAGCTATTTTCCGCAATTCAAGGCGGCCGCCATCGAGATGATCGTGGCGCAGGGCGGCATCGTCGGATGGGCGACGAGCTTTTCACAACTCGAGGAGGCGCTGGCGTGACAGTGGAGACACAGGATATCGAGCGCCTCGTTGCGGCGAGCGCAGCGGCTTTGCAGCTTGCCATCCCGCCCGAGGGCTTCCCCGTGGTCGTCGAACATCTCGCAGTCGCTTATCGCATGGCGCCGCTGGTCATGGATTTTCCCCTTGGCGACGAGCAGGAACCGGCCCCGGTCTATACGCCATGAGCGCAGCCTCCCCCACGATCACGGCGGCTGAGGCCGCCGCAGGTTTCAAGGCCGGGTCCTTCACTGCGGCTGAGATGGTCGAGGCGTCCCTCGCCCGCATCGCGGCCCTGAACCCTTCGCTGGGAGCCTTCACCCTCGTCACCGCCGAACGAGCGCGCGCGCAGGCCGCCATGCTCGATGCGCGTCATGGGCGCGGCGAAGATTGTGGCCCGCTGGCGGGCGCCGTATGCGCTGTGAAGAATCTCTACGACATCGCGGGCGAGGTCACCCTCGCAGGCTCGCGCATCAACCGCGACCACGCGCCCGCCAAGGTGGACGCGACGCTGGTCAGCCGTCTCGAAGCGCAGGGCGCGATCCTCATGGGCGCGCTGAACATGGGCGAATATGCCTATGACTTCACCGGCGAGAACGCCCACTATGGCCCCTCGCGCAATCCCCATGGTCCCCTGCACATGACTGGCGGTTCCTCGGGTGGTTCAGGCGCGGCTGCCGCTGCGGGGCTGGTGCATCTGACCCTGGGGTCGGACACCAACGGTTCCATTCGCGTGCCCTCGTCCTTCTGCGGCCTCTTCGGCCTCAAGCCCACCTATGGGCGCTTGTCGCGCGCGGGCAGTTTTCCCTTCGTGTCGAGCTTCGATCATCTGGGCCCGATGGGCCGCTCGGCGCTGGATCTGGCGCTGGCCTATGACGCCATGCAGGGCGAGGATGCGCGCGATCCCATGCAGGCGAAACAGCCCGCGCAGGCTACGGCGGCTTCGCTGGGCGATGGCCTCAAGGGACTGCGCATCGCGCGCGCTGGCGGCTATTTCGCGCGGGGCGCCGGCCGCGAGGTGTTCGACACTGTGGATGTGGTGGCCCATGCGCTTGGCGCCGCGCACAGCGTCGAATTGCCCGAGGCCCATCGCGCCCGCGCCGCCGGTTATCTCGTCACCATGGTGGAAGGCGCGAGCCTGCACCTGGATCGCCTGCGCACGCGCGCCATGGATTATGATCCGGATGTGCGAGACCGCCTGATCGCGGGCGCCATGGTTCCCGGCGCCTGGGTCATGCAGGCGCAGAAATTCCGCCGCTGGTTTCACGACGCCGTGGTGAAGATCTTCGAGGAGGTCGACGTCATCATCGCCCCCGCCACACCCTGCCGCGCGCCGCTCATAGGGCAGAAGAACATGGTGCTGGATGGGGTCGAGATGATGATCAGGCCGAACCTCGGCATCTTCACCCAGCCCATCTCCTTCATCGGCCTGCCCGTGGTAACGGTTCCCACCTGGACCGATGGCGAGCGCCTGCCGATGGGCGTGCAGATCATCACGGCGCCCTGGCGCGAGGATCTGGCTTTGCGCGTCGCCCATGATCTCGCGCGCAAGGGCGTGGCGCGGGCGCCGGTCGCTGGTTAGCAGCAGCCTCCGCCGTTGCGATAGAATGCGGCGACGGCGGGCTCCAGATGGCGCCATGCGGACAGAAAACGCGCGCGCGAGGACATGCCCGCGCGCATCCGTCCGCGCAATTCGGTATGTATGGCGTCGAGATCGACACCCGTTAGTTTGCCGTCCTCGATCACCTGCTGTCCCGCGACAAAGAGTTGCGCGACATGCGATTGATTGGCGCGTGCGAACAGCAGATCGAGAGGATCTACCGGCATGATCGCGTCACGGTCGAGACGGTCGAGATCGAGCACCAGAATATCCGCAGCCTCGCCTGCGGCCAGCGCACCGGAACCGGGCGCGCCATTGGCGAAACGGCCATTGGCCACGATGGTCCGCAGGAAGTCTTCGCGGGAGATGTTTTCGTCGAAACCCCAGCCGCCATGCAGGAAATGCCCGAGCCGCATTTCGCGCAGCGCGTCGTCGTCCTCGTCAAATGCGGAGGCGTCGACGCCCATGGCGACGCGGCAGCCCCGCCTGATGGCCTGCGCGATGGGCGCTATCCCGGAGCGCAGATGCAGATTCGAACTGGCGTTGGTGACGATGGTGGCGCCAGCCTCAGCGATCATGTCGAGTTCGTCTGGCCGCGCATGAACGCAATGGGCGAGCGCAAGGCGCGGCGACAGCAGGCCCACATCGCGCAGATGACGCACGACGCCCTGCGGATAGGCCCTGTCCGCCCATGCCCGTTGATAGGGCGTTTCCAGAAGGTGCATGTGTATGCGTCGTCCCGTGCGCGCGGAGGATTCCGCGATGGCTTCCAGCATCGCGTCCGAACACCATTGCACGCCGCTGGGCCCATATTGCACGTTGAACAGCGGGCCTTCATGCGCGGCGGCGATGGCCTCGACCCGCTCGATCTGTTCGCGGATACCTGGCATGGGCGAGCAAAAGATCGACTCGATCTCGTGCCGCGCCTCGCCGGGCAGCGCTTCCAGCACGCCCTGCTCGTCGCCATAGACCAGCGGGTTGCGGTCGCGCATGAACAGGGCGAAGGTGACGCGCGCGCCGATGTCATTGGCGGCGCGCGCATAGGCGCCCGCTTCGTCACTGGCGGACATGGGCCCGTAAAGCCGCGTCACATGGGCCATGATGGAGGCGCAGCCCGATTGCGCGGCGCGGCCCAGAGCGGCGGCGGCCACCAGATAAGGGTCGGTCGAGGGCGTGGCGGCGAGGCGCAGGATCCAGGTCTCCAGCGGCTTGCCAGCGCCGCCGAAGGACGTTGGCGACAAGGGGCGCGCGTGATCGTGTGCGTTGACCATGGCCGGCATGGCGAGCAACCGCCGCGTGGCGGGGACAGGCGTCGGCGTGATGCTGGAAATCACGTTCCCGGAGATTTCGATGGATTGCGCCTGGTCGCCAATGTCACCACCCAGAATCGTGAGTCCGGCAATCGTGGTCATGGTCGCTTCTCCTCAAAAATGTCTGCGCTTCGACGCAAGGTCTGGATGACGGCAATCAAGTCTCATGCCATAAATATCATATCGAAATGACGCGCTGTCGCGTCCGCGCCCGATGTTCTGGATTGGATAGATGAACGATATTCCGGTCATTGATCTTGAGGGGCTTTCCACGCGCGATCCCCTTGCGATGGCGCGCATGACGGGCGAGTTGGCGCATGCCTGTCGCGAAGTCGGGTTCTTCTATGTGCGGGGCCATGGCGTTCCACAAAAAATTCTCGACGCGGTCATGGTTCAGTCCCATGCGTTCTTCGCCCAGCCCCTGGCGAAGAAGGACGCTTTGAAAATTTCTGCCGATAGCGACAACAAGGGCTATGTGGGCCTGCGCACGGAGGCGCTCGATCCCGGCCACAATGTGGATGACAAGGAGGCGTTCAACATCCGGATCGACAGGCGCGACGGCGCGCGCTCGCCCCTCTGCCCCGAACTCCCGGGTTTCGATGCGGTGATGACGGATTTCTTTCTGCGGATGTTGACGCTCGGCGTCGATATGCACAGGCCCATCGCGCGCGACCTCGGCTTGGTCGAAGACTACTTCGACTCACGGCTGGACCGCCCCATGGCGACCTTGCGACTGCTGCATTATCCCCCCGCATCCCTGCGCGCGGATGGCGCCTTTGGCGCAGGCGCGCATACGGACTATGGCAACCTCACCCTGTTGCTCACCGATGATGCGGGCGGGCTTGAGGTGCAACGGCGCGACGGCGTCTGGGTCTGCGCGCCGCCCATGCCCGCCGCCTTCATCTGCAACATCGGTGATTGCCTGATGCGCTGGACGAATGATGTCTATCGCTCGACGCCGCACCGGGTCACCAATCCGCAGGGGCGGGATCGCTATTCGATAGCGTTTTTTCTCGACGCCAATGCGGATGCGCTGGTCGAGGCGATCCCCAGTTGCGTCGCTGCGGGCGAGGCCCCGCGCTACCAGCCCATAACCGCCAGTGATTACCTGGCTTCGCGTTTCGCGCAAACCTATGGATTCAAACAGGCTGAGAAGGCCTGATTTCAAGGAAATCACATGATCGACCAGACCAATATGCCGGACGTTGTCGCAGAGGTTACGGACTCATTCGAGCGCTACAACCATGCGATTGAATCAGGCGACAGCGCCGCCTTGAACGGCTTCTTCTGGAACTCGCCGCTCACCGTTCGCTTTGGTCCGCGCGAGCATCTCTTCGGTTACGAAGAGATCGCCAATTTCCGCACGGGCGTGTGGAAGCCGGGCGCTCCGCGCGTGGTGGAGCACCTTGCGGTGATCACCTTCGGGCGGGACTTCGGCTCAACCAACGCTGTCTTCCGCGACGCCAATGGCAAGGCCAACCGGCAGTCGCAGGTCTGGGTCCGTGCGGCTGAGGGCTGGCGCATCGCCGCCGCCCATGTGAGCCCGCTTCCGGATTGAATCTCAGCCAGCCGCGCTGCGCTGCGGCGACGACATAGTTGCGCCGCTGCCTGTCGTGAGTTGCTCGAAGGCGTCCTCGACCAGATTCACATGACGCAGCATGCTTTGATGGGCCTGATCAGCATCGCCGCGCAGGATCGCGTCCAGCACGGCCCCGTGTTCCATATGGGATGAAGACAGGCGTCCCTTGGCGCGAAACTGGGCGCGACGGAAGGGCGAGAGGCGACGGCGCAGGCCGTTGGCCACATCCTCGAGAACCGAATTGTGGGTGCCTTTGTAGATGCGCGAGTGGAAGATCACATTGGCCTCCGCATAGGCGGCTTCATCGCCCGCATCCACGATTTTCGCCATGCGGTCATGCAGGGCTTCCAGCTGGCGGCGTTCGATAGGGGACATGCTGATGGCGGAGAGGCGCGCGCAGGTCGCCTCTATTTCACCCATGGCGACGAAAAGCTCCACCAGTTGCGCCGAACTGACCTGGGCGACCGTGGCGCCGCGCCGGGGGCGCACCTCGATGAGCCCCGTGGCGGCCAGCAAGCGCAGCGCCTCGCGCACGGGGGTGCGCGACACCTGATAACGGTCCGCAAGCCCCTGCTCGTCAAGCCTGGATCCAGGCGTCAGTTCGCCTGAAAGGATGGCGTCGGCGATTTCAGCGCAGAGTTGCTCAGCCCGTGTCGACATGTCGTTTTCAACCTTCGCCCATGTGAAATGATAGTCTGGTTCGCCCCGGGTTTTCCGCCCTTTCCATCGGCTTGCCTGCTGACATTCAGGCGCCATGGGGAGCCCACGCTTTGGCCCGGGAAGCGGAAAACAGCGCCTGTTTGATCCGATTTGAAACGAGCGCAGTAAAAGTATGCGATAATTTTATTTTGTATGCAATATTTATTTTAAAAGTTGCTGTTTCCGGTCGCGCGCCCGCGCGGCGACTGACGCTCAGGCGCAACGAGGGCCGCCTCAGATCTTCTTAACGCCCAGCGGCTTGCCGCCTTCGGCCGGGTCCTTCCACCAGGCCCCGTCCCCCTGGCGGTCGAAGGTCGCCGCATGGCCCTTGCGAGCGGTCAGCACGAGGCGCCCGCGTTCCACGCGCCACGCAATGGGATCGAAGATCACGATGCCCTGGTCCCGGCAGGCGGGCGCCAGTTGGGCTTTGAGGTCGCCGTTGGAGGCGCGGGCCTTGTCGTCGAGGGTGAGCATGCAGCCCACATCCTTGCCGCCTTCGCGCAGGATGATGTAGCGGCCCGCCACATCATTTGGACGCGCCGTTGCGGCCGCCACCGCCGGGGCGGGCTTTTCAGACACCGCCACGGGCTTTTCGGCCACCGGGGCCGGCTTGCCCGGCGCCGGTGTCGTGGTGGGCGCGGGAAGTTCCCGCGTGATGATGCCGGGCGCGGGCTGCACGCCCTGGGCGCAGGTGGCCTGCGCCGTCAGCGTCAGAAACAGTCCCGCCAGCGCGAGACAAGGCGATTTGTAATTGCCGGCGCCCATGTGAGTTTCTCTCCCCATGATCGTTACACCCGCGAATCGGTCATCTGAACCTTTGCTCAATGTGCAGCCTCTGTGCGTCCATGCCAAGGCGTTTCCGCCACGGGCGTGCGCGGGCCGCGACCTGCCGCAAAGGAAAGGGCGTTATCCACCACCAGAGCGCTCATGGCGTCGCGGGTGGCGTGGCTGGCCGAGCCCACATGGGGCAGCAGCACCACATGGTCCATGGCGACGAGCTCGGCGGGAACCTCAGGCTCGCGAGCGAAAACGTCAAGTCCCGCGCTGAGAATCCTGCCTTCCCGAAGTGCGGCGATCAAGGCTGGCTCGTCCACCACGCTCCCGCGCGCGATATTGATCAACACGCCCTGGGGGCCGAGCGCGTCCAGAATGGGCGCGTCGATGAGGTTGCGTGTAGCGGGGCCGCCGGGCGTCGACACCATCAGGATGTCGCAGGCCCGGGCCATGTCTTCCAGCCGCTCATAGAAGGGCCAGGGCGCATCCGCCTGCGCCTTGCGGCCGTGATAGGCGATCTCCAACCCGAAGGCCTCGCCCCGGCGCGCGATGGCCCGGCCGATCCGCCCCAGGCCCACGACGCCCATGGTGCGGCCGCGCAGACTGGCGGTGAGGGGGAAGCCAGCCTTGAGCCATTTGCCCTCGCGCAGAAAGCGATCAGCCTGCGGAAACTGTCGGATGACGCAGAGCAGCAGGCCGAAGGCGGTGTCGGCGGTTTCCTCCGTCAGCACGTCGGGCGTATTGGTGACCACGACGCCCCGCGCCGCGCAGGCCGCTATGTCGATATTGTCATAGCCGACGCCCAGATTGGCCACGAGCTCCAACTTGGGAAAGCGCGCCAGAAAGGCGGCGCTGATGGGGTAGGGCATGCCCTCCGTCAGGATAGGCACGCCGGTGGCGATGAAGCGCAGGCCCGGCGCCACGGCGGCGAGGGTCGCCTCCGGGTTCGGCTCTTCCCAGAGCTTGATCAGGCGGAAGCTCTTGCCCAGTCCCTCCTGCGCGAGCGGGGGGAGGGGAACGGGCATCAGCAAATCATCCTGCGCCATATGCGCCTCCCCTGAACTCGTGACGCGCCTTGCGGCTTATTGCTTCTCGATGCCGGACTTGTCGATGATGGCGGTCCATTTCACGATGTCGGCTTTCAGCTTGTCGCCGAGTTCGGCGGGCGTCGATCCCTTGGCTTCGATGCCCAGATCCAGCAACTGCTTCCTGGTCTCGGGCATGGCGAGAACCTCGAGGATCCCCTTGTTCAGCGCATCGATGATGGGCTGGGGGGTGCCTGCGGGGGCGAAGATCGCGTTCCACGAGGTCACGTCAAAGCCCGGCACGCCGCCTTCGGCGACCGTGGGCAGATCGGGCAGGGACACGGAGCGGTTGATGCTGGAGGCGCCCAGCGCCCGCAGCTTGCCATCCTCCAGATTGGACTTCATGGAGGCGTAGGAATCCACGATCAGGTCCACATCCCCGCGCATGGCCGCTAGGATCACCTCCGGCGTGGTGCGATAGGGCACGATGCGCGCGTCGATATTGGCGCTGCTCTTGAACAGCTCGCCCGAGAGGTTCTGGGTGCTGCCGGTTGCGATGGTGCCGATGTTGAGCACGCCGGGCTTGGCGCGCGCCTCGGCCAGCAATTCGCCCATGGTCTTGAAGCGGCTCTCGCCCCCGGTGGCGAAGATGAACTCGAAATAGCCCAGCGCCGAGACCGGGGCGAATTCCTTCACAGGGTCATAGCGCAGGGTCTTGAACAGGCCCGCCGCCACGGCGGTGCCGTTTGAGAAGAGCGCCAGGCTGTAGCCATCCGGCCCGCCCTGGATCGCCGCCCGCGCCGCATTGATGCCGCCTGCGCTGGGCTGGTTCTCGATCACGAAGCGCTGGCCGAGCTTCTCGCCCAGCCGCTCCGCCACGATCCGCACGGTGATGTCGGCGATGCCGCCCGCGCCAAAGGGCACGAGAATGCGCACGGGCTTTGACGGATAAGCCTGCGCGGAGGCGGGCAGGGGCAGGCTGGCGCCGAGCGACAGGGCGGCGGCGCCGTTGAGGAAGCTGCGCCGTGAGGGCGGGCGGGTCTGGTCCATGATCGATCTCCCGACAGTCTGTCCTGATCGGATGCCGCTTTGCGCGGGCGCGGTCAAGGCGGGCGCGGCCAAATTGCACGATTTGACAGGGTGCGGCCCCTTCTCCAAGGCTGCTGCATGACCAAGGATCAGGAAATTACCGCACAGCCTCCCATGCCGCAGGTCTCCTTTTCGGAGGCCGCGCGGGTCTGGACCCTCATCGGCCTCACCTCATTCGGGGGCGCGGCGGGGCAGATCGCCTTGATGCACCGGGTGCTGGTCGATGACCGCAAATGGATCGACGAGCCGCGTTTCCTGCACGCCCTGAACTATTGCACCCTGCTGCCCGGTCCCGAGGCCCAGCAGCTGGCGACCTATATCGGCTGGCTGCTGCATGGGGTGCGCGGCGGGCTTTTCGCCGGGCTCATGTTCGTGGTTCCCGGCGCCCTGGTCATGCTGGGTCTGAGCTTTCTCTACGCCTACGGCCATGACCTGCCCCTCGTCGCCGGACTTTTCTTCGGCATCAAGACGGCGGTTCTGGCGGTGGTCTTCCACGCCATCGCGCGCATCTCCAAGCGGGCCTTCAAACATTGGGTCTTTCAGGCCATCGCGGCGCTGGCCTTTGGCCTGCTGATGTTCCTTGACGCGCCCTTTCCGCTGGTGGTCCTGGGCGCGGCGCTGATCGGCTATGTGGCCCAGCCCCATGCGCCCGGCGTTTTCGGGGTGAGCGCGCCTGCGCGGGTGGAACCGGCGCGGGAGGGACGCTGGGGCGAGACCCTGCGGGCCATCCTGATCTGGATCGGCGTCTGGTGGGCGCCGGTGGCCTTCGCGGCCCTGACGCTCGGCCCCACCCATATCATCACCACGCTGGGCGTCTTCTTCAGCAAGCTCGCCATGCTGTCCTTTGGCGGCGCCTATGCGCTGCTGGCCTGGCTCGCGCAGGATGCGGTCAGCGTGAAGGGCTGGCTCAGCGCCGCCGAAATGGCCGATGGGCTGGGGCTCGCCGAGACCACGCCCGGGCCGACGATTCTCGTCACCCAGCATGTGGGTTTTCTGGCGGCCTGGCGGGACGCCGCGCCCTTCTCCCCGCGGGTGGCGGCGGCGCTCGGCGCCCTGATGACCACCTGGGCCACTTTCGCACCCTCGTTTTTATGGATCTTCGCGGGTGCGCCGCATATGGAGGAGTTGCGCTCCAACAAGCGGCTGGCGGCGGCCCTCTCGGCCATCACGGCGGTGGTGGTGGGGGTGATGTCCTATCTGGCGGCCTGGTTCGGGCTGCATCTGCTCTTTGGCGAAAGCGGCTGGGGCGCGTTGGGTCCGCTGCGCTGGCCCACCGTCGATTTTTCCACCTTTGACTGGAAAGCCGCAGTGCTCTCGGCGCTGGCCTTCGTGCTGGTCATGCGCCTGCACTGGGGGCTGGTGCAGGTGGTGCTCGTCATGGCGGGGCTGGGCGCTCTGGTGCGCTTCGCCTTGTGATTACAGCCCGCGCTCCCGCGCGCTGTCATGCCAGCGCGAGAGCAGCACATAAGACAGCAGCGTGAAGACCAGATAGATCAGGATGCCGCTCGCCGAGATCAGCACAAGCGCCGCGAACATGCGGGGAATGTTGAGCCGGTAGCCCGCTTCCACGATGCGATAGGCGAGCCCCGCGCCCTGTCCCGCAGACCCCGCCGCAATCTCCGCCACGATGGCGCCGATCAGCGCAAGCCCGCCCGCGATGCGCAGCCCGCCCAGAAAATAGGGCAGGGCGGCGGGCAGGCGTAGCAGGATCAACTGCTTCCAGCGCGAGGCTTTGTAGAGCTCGAACAGGTCAATAAGATTGTGATCGGCCGAGGCCAGCCCCAGCGCCATGTTCGACAGGATAGGGAAGAAGGCCACGAGAAAGGCGCAGACCAGCACGGCGGTGTTGGCGTCAAGATAAACGAGCAGCAGCGGCGCGATGGCGACGATGGGCGTCACCTGCAACACCACCGCAAAGGGAAAGAAGGAACGCTCGATCCAGCGCGAGCGGGCGAAGAGGATCGCCAGCGCCACGCCCCCGATGGTCGCCGCCAGCAGGGCCTCGAAGGTGATCTGCAAGGTCACCAGCAGCGAGCCCGAAAGCGTGCCCCAATCCTTCACCAGCGTGACGCCGATGAGCGAGGGGGAGGGCAGCACATAGGGGGGGATGTCGTTGACGCGCACCAGCGCCTCCCACAGGCCGATCATGGCGAGGAAGACGAGGAGCGGCAGCGCATAGTCTGCGAAAGAGCGGCGCATCTCAGGCCTCTCCCATGGCGTGGTGCAGGGCGTCGGAGGCCTCTTTGCAGGCCTGCGCATAGAGCGGGCTCAGGCGGAAAGCGTCATCGCGCGCCAGCGGCGCATCGACCGCGATGTCCGCGACCACCCGTCCGGGCCGCGCGCTGAAGACTGCGATGCGGCTCGACAGATAGACGCTTTCGAAAACCGAATGGGTCACGAAAACCACCGTCGCCCCCAGCTCCTGCTTCAGGCGCAGCAGATCGTTGTTGAGCTTGAGGCGCGTGATCTCGTCCAGCGCCGCAAAGGGCTCGTCCATGAGCAGCAGTGCCGGTCGCAGCACCATGGCCCGGGCGATGGAGACGCGCATCTTCATGCCGCCGGACAATTCGCGCGGATAGGCCTTTGCGAAACCGGTAAGGCCCACAAGCTCCAGCGCCGATTCGATCCGCGCGGCCGATTGCGCGCGCGACTGGCCCGTGAGCCGCAGCGGCAGCCAGACATTGTCGAAGACATTGGCCCAGGGCATCAGCACCGCGTCCTGAAACACGAAGCCGATCTCGGGCCGCCCCGCGCGCCACTCCAGGCTTCCCCGCGTCGGCTGGGACAGGCCCGCGATCATGCGCAGGGCTGTGGACTTGCCGCAGCCAGATGGCCCCAGCAGGCTCAGGAACTCGCCTTCGCGCACGTCAAGGTCAAGGCCGCCCAGCGCCTGCGCGCCCGTGGCGAAGACCTTGTCGACGCCGCGCAGGTTCAGCATGTCAGCCATATCAGGTCAGTTCTTCGGACGCAGCGAAAGGCCGACGCCCTTGTTCACGAAGCGCAGGTCGTAGGACTTTTTATAATCGAGATCCGCCTTCACCACGCCCGCTTTCGCCATCTTGTCGAAGAAGCTCTTCACGCGCTCGTCCGTCATGGCGCCGATGCCTAGCTTCAGCGTGTCGCCGGAATCCACGATGCCATATTCCTTCATCTTGGCGATGGAGAAGGCGATCTGCTCATCGCTGATGTCGGGATTGTCTTTCTTGATGGCGACATTGGCGGCGGCGTTGTCGCCATACAGATAATTGTAC
The DNA here is from genome assembly GCA_947380915.1 of Beijerinckiaceae bacterium. The sequence goes on along the minus strand of CANCSY010000053.1, from coordinate 2,689 downwards.
CAGCCGATGGTGGAGGCGTCGACGAAGCGCTGCACCATGTCGGGGTTCTTGTCGATCGTCTCGCGGCGCGCCTCGATGGTGGTGGAATAGGTGTCGTAGCCATGGTCCGCCAGCAGGAAGATATTGGGCTTGAATTTGCCCTGCCGCTCCACCTCGAAAGGCTCGGATGTGGCGAAGCCCTGCTGGATGGAATTCTTGTCGGCGATGAAGGGCGCGGAGTTGAAGGTATAGGGCTTCACCTTCTCGTCCTTGAAGCCATAGGCGAGCTTCAGCCATTGAAAGGCGGAGACCAGCGTATCCTTGCCGATGAAGACGGTGGCCTTCGGCAGGTCCTCGAACCTGTCGAGGCCCACGCCCGGATGGGACAGGAACACGAAAGGATCTTTCTGGAAGCTCGCGGCGATGGCGACCGTCGGCACGTTCTGCTCCACCGCCGTGAAGGCCTGGAGCATGTTCGCGCCCATGAAGAAGTCGATGCGGCCGGCGGCCAGCAGCAGGCGATTGTTGGCCTGCGGCCCGCCCGGCAGGATCTTCACCTCGAGGCCATATTTGGCGTAGGTGCCGTCGGCGACCGCCTGATAATAGCCGCCATGCTCGGCTTCGGCGAGCCAGTTGGTGCCGAAGGTCACCTTGTCGGCCGCCTGCGCGGTTGCGAGGAGTGGCTGGCCCAGAAGGGCGAGGGTGGTTCCCAGGGTTGCGAGAAAATGTTTCACGACGCTCCTTCCGGCCGATGCGGGCCCTCGGTGTTGATGGAGCGCCCGTTGTCGCGTTTTACGTTGCGGCGCGCAAGGCCGATCACTCGGCCTTGAAGGGCGTCGTCCATGTTTCCGTGATCGCCCGCGATCCGTTGCGCAGGAACAGGCGCAGATCCGTGCTCTGGCCGGGCTCGAGCTGCACATCCAGCCCGGCGCGGAAGCCCTTGATATGGGGGTTTGGCGTCAGGAAGGAGCGCAAGATGCGGCCATTGGAGGCGGTGGCCGTCACCTCGACCGAGGCGGGCTCGGTAAGGAAGAAGGGCAGATCGCCGCCCGCGAAGTCGACAAGGAAGCGCTGGGCGTTCGGCGGTGCCTGATCCTTGGCGCCCTGCGCCCTGGCTTGGGTCCGCCAGGCGCCGATGGCGCGTCCGCCGGGCGAGAGCTTCGCCATGTCGAGAGTCGACCAGATGCGATAGCCCACCGAAAAGGGCTTGCCCGGCTCGGGCGAGACCGCCGGAACCCAGGAGGCCGAGATATTGTCCGAGGGCTCATCGCCCGCAGGCGTCTCCACCAGCTCCACATGACCCTCGCCCCAGTCGCCGATTGGCTCCACCCAGTAGCTCGGGCGCTGCTCATAGGCGAGATCGAGGTCCTGATAATGGTCGAAGGCGCGGTCGCGCTGGATCAGGCCAAAGCCCTGCACATTCTTGCCCATGAAGGCCGAGATTTCGGTTGCGGCGGGGTTGCGCAGTGGGCGCCAGAGCCATTCCCCCGCGCCCGTATGGATCAGCAGGCCATCGGAATCATGGGCTTCGGCGCGTGAGTCCGTCGGCGCGCGCCGATCATTCTCGCCCATGAAGAACATGGAGGTCAGCGGGGCAAGGCCGATCTTCGCCCCGGCCTTGCGGGGGAAGAGGGTGAGGTTGACCTCGAGCATCGCATCCAGCCCCGGCCGCAGGTCGAAACGATAGGCGCCGGTGGCCGTCTCGCCATCAAGCAGGGCGTGGATGGTGATGCGGTCGGCGCCCGGCTCGGGGGTTTCGATCCAGAATTCCCGGAAGAAGGGGGCTTCCTCATTGGGCGCCCCGCCAATCACGCCGAGCCCCCGGGCGGAGACGCCCGCCCTCTGGCCCCGGCCCAGAAAGCGGAAGAAGCTCCCGCCAAGAAAGGATATCGCCTCGTCGAAGGCGCGGGGGTCGTTAAGCGGATAATTCAGCCGGAAGCCGGCAAAGCCCAGATTGACCGGAAGCGGCTTCTCGAATTTCGTCGCGCCATAGTCGAAGAGATTGGCGGCGTAGGGCATGGGCGTGGCGATGCCGTCACGGATCGTGTTCACGGTCGCGGGACGACGATACAGATGGCCCAGATGATAGGCCTGCAGACGGAACAGACCGTTGTTATTGGCCAGCAGCGCCCGCTCTGGCCGGAAGCGGATGTCGCGCCAGGCCTGGGGGTCGAGTTTGGCGAGTGGCTCGGGCAGGGCGGGGGCGGGGCTGAGGGGCGCGCTGGCGAGTTCGCGGGCCCGGCGCAGCACATCCTCATGGCTGAAGCCCGGCGCGCCGTTGGGCGCGGTTTGCTGCGGCTGCTGGGCGCTGGCCCGCCCGGCCATGGTCCAGGCGCCCGTGAGGGCCAGGGACGCGACGAGCTTGCGACGGTCGATCTGGAACATGGATGAAGCGGAGTCCCTGCGGCTGGAGCGCCCAAAGGTCAGGTAACGGGCTTTCTGCGGGTCGGCAAGCGTGGCGCCCGCCCCACACCACCGCCTCGAATAAGTTTTTTTCGGTACGTGGGGCAAAACAGATCATTTTCCGCTTGTGTCCGCCGAGAATAGCAGTATTGATCGCTTTGCCCAAATCGCACGTGCCTGTGGTCGTGTGTCGGTTGGCGGGGATCCGGACAAGAGGCCGGTTAACCGTCAGAAAAAACCGGCAGCCGGAGCGAACCGGCGAACCCCGCCAAACGGGGGACGCGACTTAAAGCAACGACGGACCGGG
>CANCSY010000052.1 GCA_947380915.1 Beijerinckiaceae bacterium | reverse complement strand
AGATCGACGAGATCGAGGTGGCGACCCATGCCTTCGCCATCCATTGGGCGGGCTCGATTCCCGCGCTCTGGGAGCCGGAGAACCGCGAGACCGCCGACCACAGCATCCCCTTCATGGTGGCGCTGGCGCTTTTGCGCGGGCAGGTGCATCACCACGACATCGAGGCGGGCATCCACGACGACGCGGTGCGCGCCCTCACCCGAAGGGTGCGCGTGGTGGAGGACCCAGCCGCTTCCGCCGCCTGGCCAAAGCAGGCGCCTGCGCGCATCGCCGTCATGGCGGGCGGGCGGCGCTTCGAGCGGGCGCTGATCGCGGGCAAGGGCCACGCCGCGCGGCCGCTGCGCCATGACCAGCGCGCCGACAAACTGATCGACAACGCCACCCCGGTCGTCGGGGCGCAGCGGGCGCAGGCCTGGGCGGAGCGACTGGCGGGATTTGCGGAGCTGAAGGACGTTTCAGCGGCCCTGCGGCCTTGAAGCGCCGGGCGAGCGATTTATGCCCCCGCGCGGCTGAAAACCCTCTATCCTGTCCGAAGCAGACAGACTCAGGACCATCCGGCGCCTGAAGGAGACAGATTCAGTGTTGCGAACCCGAGTCTTTGGTGGAGCGGCGGGCGCCCTGCGCATTCCCGTCTTCCGCAGTTATTTTCTGGGCCATTTCATCGCCAGCATCGGGCGGTGGATGTATCGCATGTCCATCGGCTGGCTCGCCTGGGACCTGACCCATTCCACGGTCTGGCTCGGCGCCGTGGCTTTCGCCGATCTGGTGCCCAGCGCGGTCCTGACCATTTTCGCGGGCGCCATCACCGACCGCTTCGGCTTCATGCGCATCATTCGCGGCAGTCTGCTGGCGGTGATCCTGCTTTCGGGCTTGCTCGGCGCGCTGGTCCTCACCAAGGCCATCACGGTGGAACTGCTGCTGGTGATCGCCCTGGTCACGGGCTCGGCCGAATCCATGAGCCAGCCTGCGCGGCTGGCCATCGTCAACGCCCTCGTCCCCAAATATGACCTGTCCTCGGCCATTGCGCTGGGCTCCACCTCCTTCAACGCCTCGCGCATTGTCGGCCCCAGCATTGCGGGCCTCATCATTCAATGGACCGGCGCGGGCGTCGTGATGCTGCTGTGCTCGGTCACCTTTCTGTACTTCTGGCTGGTCGTGAGCCGCATCCACCTCGAAGAAAAGCCACCTGCCCCCAAACAGGGCGATTCCCTGTGGCGCGATACGCTCGCGGGCTTTTCCTATGTGCTGGACCACAGGGGCATCCGCTTCGTGATGATCCTGCTCACGGCCACCAGCCTGCTGGTGCGTCCGGTGATCGAATTGCTGCCCAGCATTGCGGACAAGGTGTTCCAGGCTGGACCCACCGGCCTCTCCCTGATGCTGTCGGCGATTGGCGTGGGCGCCGTGGCTGCGAGCCTTGTGCTGGCGCGGCGCGGGCAGACCCAGGGCCTCACCAGGGTGCTGGTCTGGTCCACCTTCGGCACGGGCATCTGCGTGGCGGCGGCCCTTCAGGCGCCCAGCATCCATATCGGGGCGGTGGCCTTCTGCTTCATGGGCATCTTCATGCTCTGCGGCAATGTCAGCGCGCAAACGCTGGTGCAGAACAGCGTGGCGCCGGAGATGCGGTCCCGGGTGCTCGGGCTCTTCATCGTCTTCGGCCATGGCCTGCCCGCGCTCGGCGCGCTGGTTCAGGGCTGGCTCGCCACCTTCTGGGGCCTGCCCGCCGCCGTGGGCGGCAGCGCCATCCTGATGCTGGCCTTCTGGATCTGGGCCATGTTCGGACAGAAACGGATGAGCGGCGAGTTGGAGCGGGTGAGCGGGGGTTAGGCCTTCGCCCCCTTATACCGGCTCTCCGGCCTCGGCAGGCCCAGATGTTCGCGCAGGGTCGTGCCCGTATATTCGGTGCGGAACAGGCCGCGCTTTTGCAATTCGGGCACCACCATATTGCAGAAATCGATGTGCTGGCCGGGCATGTAGGGCGGCAGGACGCAGAAGCCGTCGCAGGCCCGGCTGGTGAACCATTCCTCCATATAGTCGGCGACCTTCTTCGGACCGCCGTGGATGGAATTCTTGCCACGGGCGCCGGCGCAGCGCGCGCCAAGCTCGCGAATGGTCAGATTTTCGCGCCGCGCCATGCCGACGATGGAGTCGTAATGGCCCTTGCTGATATTGGTGCCGGGCAGCGGGTCCGGCAGGGGGCCGTCCAGCGGATAGGGGGAGAGATCCAGCCCGCCCAGCATGGTGGCGAGGATCTCGCGGCCGACGATGGGGTGGATGAGGTTTTGCAGGCGGTCGAAATCCTCCGCCGCCTTGTCGTCGCTTTCGGCGACGACGACGCTCAGGCCCGGCAGGATCTTCAGATGATCGGGGTTGCGGTTGTAGTTCTTCTGCATCCGCCCCTTGACGTCGTCGTAATAGGCCTTGGCCTCGGGAATGTTCAGATGGGGCGAGAAAATCGCCTCCGCCAGTTCCGCCGCCAGCTCGCGACCCTCGTCGGAGGCCCCCGCCTGCACCTGCACCGGATAGCCCTGAATGGGGCGGGGGATGTTGAGGGGGCCGCGCACCCTGTAGTGCTCGCCCTCGTGCCGGAGGTAATGCATCTTTTCGGGATCGAAATAGAGGCCGCCCTCCACATCGCGCACGAAGGCGTCGTCATCCCAGCTATCCCAGAGCCCATAGACGACCCTGGCGAATTCCCGCGCGCGGCCATAGCGCTCCGCATGATTGCCCACCTTGTCGCGGCCGAAGTTCAGGGCTTCCGCGGGCTGGGCTGAAGTGACGAGGTTCCAGCCCGCGCGGCCATGGCTGATATGGTCCAGCGAGGCGAATTTGCGCGCGAGATTGTAGGGCTCCTGATAGGTGGTCGAGGCGGTGGCCGTCAGGCCAATGCGCGTCGTGACCATGGCCAGTGCGGAGAGCAGGGTCAGGGGCTCGAAATGGGCGATGAATTGCACGGAACGGGATGTGGCCTCGATATGGGCGTCGCGCGAGGCGTTGCTGTCGGCCAGAAAGATCATGTCGAATTTGGCTCGCTCCGCCGCCTGCGCCATCTCCACATAATGCTGGATGCTGATATTGGCCGCAGGCTCGGCGCGCGGATGACGCCAGGACGCCACATGATGCCCTGTCGGGTTGAAATAGGCGGCGAGGGTCATCTGCCTGGTCATCATGCGTCTCCATTCCCTGCCGTCGCGCCAGAGGCGCCGCGCGCCCTGCCCATAGCGTAATGCGCGGGGGGATGGAAGCAGGCTCCCCCAGGGGTCAGCGCACTTCCGGGGGCCTGGGCGTCACCTTCATGACGTAATTGGTGGCGCTCTGGTGGATCAGCAGGCTCTGCCCGTCCCGCGTGACGCGCCCGTTGCGGTGGATGCCTGCGAAGATATTGCCGGACGCAATGGGGAAGCTCTGGAACTTCTCGGTCTTCGGGTCGAACCGCACGAGAACGTCGGGCCGCACGCCGGATTCGTTGTACCAGACGATGCCCTCGACCACATTGATGCCATAGGGATGGGAGCCCGGACCGCTGGGCGAATCCCATTCGTTCATTTTGCCGGTCACGGGGTCGAAGACGCCAAGGCGCCCCTTGCCGGAATTGACGTACCAGATGCGCCCGTCCTCGGCGACATCGATGCGGCGCACCGTGGTGCCGGGAAGCGGCAGCTTGATCTCGGTCAGCTCCATCGTCTTCTTGTCGACCTTGTACATGCAGGCGGAGCCGTTGCAGGCGACCCAGGGCGTGCCGTCGTTGGTGATTTTCACGCCATAGGGCTTGGCGTTCTTCTTGGTCTTGACCAGTTTGACGTCATTGGTGGCCGGGTCGAAGCGCCCGATCATGTCGGACTGCTGCAAGCTGAACCAGAAGACGCCATCCTGATCGAATTCGCCGGTATGGGGGTCCTTGGCGTCCGGCAGCGGCATCTTGAAGACGGTGCTTTTGCCGGTCGCAGGATCGAACTTGCCGATGGTCCCATTGCCATTGCCGAGGAACCAGACCTCGCCCGCCTTGTCGATCACGAGCGAATGGGGAAAGGTGGCGTTTGGCAGGTCCCATTCCTGAACGGCGTCGGTGCGCGGATCAATGCGGCCGATCACATTGCCCCATTGGCCAATATACCAGATCATCCCGTCGGGCGCCTCCACGGGATCGCGGGTGCGCTGGCCCAGCTTGATCGCTTTCCACGCCTTGATGTCGATCTGGTAGGGGCCGGGAATGATCTTCGCCGCACGCTTGGCGCCAGGCGGGAAGTTTTGCGCCAGATAGTCCAGCACCAGCTTGTGCTCGTCGGGCGCCGCCTTCATGTCGACCATGGAGGAGGTGAGTTCGTTCCAGCCTTCACGGGTGTAGCCGAGACTGCGCTCGATCTCGCGCACCTGATGGCAGCCGGAGCAGATGCCCTGCACCAGATCCTTGCCGGGACCCTCCGGCCAGTTGACCCGCTGGGCGCCCTCGGCGGATGATTGCGCCAGCGCCAGCGAAGAGGCGGTCAGCAGTGCGAAAAGGCTTGCGGCGCCAAGGATAGAAACTCTCTTCATCATCCGCCTCCCGTTTTAATTTTATATGTGGGCGTCACCCATTCTTGAACGAATTTTACCACAAGCGGCGACAGAGGGAAGCCCGCGAGCAAGCGTCCCCCGCATCATTCTCCCGCGATGTCGCGCGCGCGCGCAATGACCTCCGGTGGCGCCGAATAGATGTCGACAATCCGTTTCGCGACGGCTTCGCCGGTATCGGGCCCTACCAGCAGACGCTGCTTTTCCGCATCCGCCAGAAATTCCGGATCCTTCATCGTGGCGTCGAAAGCTGCGCGCAGGGCGTTGACCCGGTCGGTGGGAACCGCTTTCGACATGAGGAATGGCCGCCCGATCTCCGCCCCCGAAACCAGAAGACGGAACGTCTGCTTCTTTGTTTCGCTATCCAGAAAATCAGACGCCCAGGGAATGTCCTTGGGCATGTCGGCGGGGATGGTGTTCGAAAAGCGAACGTGAATGTCGATCTTCTTCTCGCGCAGCCATTCGAAGGGCAGGCTGGTCCAGGAGCCGCAATCACCATCCAGCTCGCCGCTCTCGATGGCGATCTTCTTGTCGGCGGAGCCAGGATAGCCCTGCACCATTTTCAGCTTCACGCCGAACAGCATGAGGAGCATCCGATCATCGAGATAAGCCGATGTGCCAACGCCCGTATTGCCGAAGACCACATTGTCGCGCGCGAGAAACGCCTTCCAGTCGCGCATGCCCCGGGCGTGCCAGGTGAAGCAGACGCGCACATCCTCGCTGATGTTGCCGATCCAGGAAAAATTGCGAAAATCGACGGGCGTCTTCTGGGGAGATGTGAGCGAGCCAAGGATGAGCCCGGGATTGAAGGTCACGATGGTCGTGCCGTCAGGGGCAGCGCCCGCATCGAGATATTGCAGGGATTTCAGGCTGGCGGCGCCCGGCATGTTCTGCACGACGACATTGGGATTGCCGGGGATATGTTTGCTGATATGCCGGGCGAGCAGACGGCCATATTGATCATAGCCGCCGCCGGACGAAAATCCGACGATGATGCGCACCTGCTTGCCGCGATAAAAGCTCTCCACATCCTGCGCCATGGCGGCGCCGGCAAGGCCCATGAGAACAGATGAAATGAAAACCAATGCGCGCATCTTGATCTGGTCCCCGCCCGTGCAATTCAACCTGTCTTGAAGACCGCAGGTGATGCTTCAACGAGTCAAATTAATGAGCCGACAGGCGAAAGTCAAAAGTCCCCTCGATCACAAGTGGAGCAGCCTTGTTGCTTGCGCGCGCAAAAACAAACGCCCCGGACCTTGCGGCCTCGGGGCGTCTGCGGATGTCTCGCCAACGCTGGAAGATCGGCTCAAAGCTCCTGTTCGCCGCGCCCCTTGCCCAGCTCCTTGGCCTGGGGCGTCTGCATGTAGAAATTCAGGAACTCATAGCCCAGCGCCGCATCGTGGATCGAGTTGAAGGCGGCGAGCGCGGGCTTGTTGAGCACCCTTTTGGTCATGGCCAGCGCATAGGCGTTGCGGCGCAGCAGGGCCTGCGCCATCTCATCGGTCTTGGCGTCCAGCTGGTCGGCGGGCACGGCGTAATTCACCACGCCCATGGTCGCCAGCTCCTTGGCGGTGAAGGGCCGCGCCAGCATCAGATATTCCTTGGCCATGGCCATGGGCATCTTCAGCGGCGCGAAGACGGCGCCCCCGTCCCCCGGCGCCATGCAATGATCCGCCGAACCCACGATATTGCCGTCGATCTTCAGGTCGCCCGCGCTCATGTGATGGTCGGCGATGATCGCGTCCTCGCGCGCCACGATGAAGTCGCAGCCCAGCACCAGATTGGCGCCAAAGCCCACCGCATGGCCGTTGACCTTGGCGATGACGGGCTTCTCGATGGTGCAGAGCGCCTCCACCGCGCGGGTCACGCCGTTCATGATGTCCCAGTCGCTGCCGGGATTGCCGTGATGGCCATAGGACGAGGGCGGAATGGTGAAGACATCCTCCTTGCCGGTGATGACGATGACGCGCACGGATTTGTCATCGCGCAATTCGCCCAGCGCGCGCGCCACTTCATCGGCGCGCTGCGCCCCGCCCGGCCTGCCGGTGGTGGCCTTGTCGCGCAGGTGACGCTCCAGACGTTTCAGAACGATGGTGGCGATTTGTCCCTCGCGCACGATGTCGAGCAGCAGATAGTCATACATCTTGATCTCCCTTGAATGTGATGGCGAAGCCGGGACTACATGCCCAGCAGGCGCGCGAATTTCTGTCTGATGTCACGCGGCGCCTTGGCCGCCTCGATGATGAGGGCGCGGATCGCCTCCCCGTCTATGGGACTGGTGAGAATGCCGGCCTTGAGAATTTCGGCGCGGAATTCCTCGTTCGTCGCCATGGCCATGAAGGATTTCGACAGGATCTCCGCCCGGTCGGCCGGGATCCCCGGAGGCGCCGCGAAGGGGAAGGCCATGAAGAAGGGGAATTCCGCGAAATCCAGCAGGGCCAGATCATCCGGGTCCTTCACCAGTTCGCGGGCGGTGGGCGCATCGGGCGCCTGCGCCATGCGCTCCTTGCGGCCGAACACCACCAGGGGCCGGAACTGGCCCGCGCGCCAGGCGTCGGCGCGCCCGACCAGCACGGCGCTCAGATCGATGACCTGCCCGTCAAGCTCGCCGCGCTCCATGGCCAGCCAGACTTCGGACACCCCGGGAAAGCCCCGGATGAGCCCCACGCGGGCTTTCAGCATGTCGCGCGCCACAAGGCCGAAGACGATATTGGTGGAGCCCGCCGCCGTGCCGCCCAGCTGGATCGGCGGATCCATGGCGAGGGCGTCCGCAAAGGTCCTGGCCTTGTGCGCCTTGTTGACGATGAGCATGTAGCCATCGTCCTTGTAGGAGGTGAGGCTGCCCAGCCAGGTCAGCTTGAGAGGATCGAAGGTGACATTGGGATCTTCCAGCATGGCCAGTTGCGCCAGGGCGCGGTTCATGGCCACGATGGTCAAGCCGTCGCGCTCCATGCCATTGGCCATGCGGTTGGCCAGGGCCAGGCCGCCGCCGCCGGGCTGGTTCTGCACGATGATGTTGGGATTGCCGGGAATGAAGCGCCCAAGATAGCGCGCAACGATGCGGGCGCCGATGTCGTAATAGCCGCCGGGCGTCGAGCCCACGAGAATGGTGAGCGTCTTGCCGGCGTAGAAACGCTCGCCCGTCTGGGCGAAGGCGGAGCCGGTCATCAGAACCAGCAGCAGCGTCGCCAGACTGCGAGCGGCGTTACGGAGCGCGCGATCCATGTGCATTTCCTCCAGGTGATTGGAGTGAACCTAGCACAGGCGCGCAGCCTCGCAATATGGGCCGCTGGCGCCTTCCCATAAGCACATGGCGCCCCTATTCTGCCTCCCAAGCAAACAGTTTCGATTTGGGGGAAACGCATGACGTTCATGGATGGGGTTTTCACGCTGGGCCGGTTGAGCCTCGCCCTCACGGGACTGCTGGCCTTGGCGCCGGGCGCCCGCGCCCAGGAGCCGGTGGATTTCTATCGCGGCAAGACCATGCAGCTTCTCGTGCCCTTCTCGCCGGGCGGCTATTACGACCTGTCGGCGCGCATCGTCGCGCGCATGATGCCCGATTTCATGCCCGGCCATCCCCAGATCGTGGTGCAGAACCAGCCGGGCGGCGGGGGCATCACCGGCGCCAATCGTCTGGCCACCACGGTCGAGAAGGACGGCCTGACCATCGCCACCATCAGCCGGGGCATTCCCCAGCTCGCCATGGTGGGCGATCCCAATGTAAATTTCGACCCGCTGAAGCTCACCTGGCTGGGCAGCCTCTCGTCCTATGACGACGACGGCTATTTTCTGGTGGTGAACGCCTCCCATCCCGCACGCACCATCGAGGACATGCGCGGCTCCAAAAGCGTGCATCTGGGCGGCGTGGGCGTGGGCTCCACCAACACCACCTTCGCCCTGCTGGCCCGCGATCTGCTGGGCATGAACATCGCGGAAGTCCGGGGCTTTCCCGGCGCCAGCGACATCTGGCTGGCCATGGAGCGCGGCGAAATCGACGGACAGGTGGTGGATCTGAGCGCCATCATGGCCAGCCGCCCCAATCTGTGGCGCGAGGGCAAGTTGCGCGTGCTGACCCAGTTCGGCCGCAAGACGCGCCTGGCCAGCGTGCCCGATGCGCCCGTGGCCCGCGAACTCGTCACCAAACCCGAGGATCGCGCCTTGCTGGAATTCGCCGAAAGCCCCTTCTTCATGGCGCTTCCCTTCGCCGCGCCCCCGAACATTCCCCCGGAGCGGGCGAAGATCCTGCGGGAGTCCTTCATGAAGATGGCCATGGATCCGGGCTTTCGCGCGGAAATGCTGAAAGCGGGCTTCCTCACCAGCCCCATCGACGGGGATGCGGTGAGCGCCATCATCGCCGAAGCCGCCAGGACCCCGCAGGACGTGCGCGCCCGCATGGGCAAGATTCTCCTGCCCAACTGAGCCTCGTCCATCGAACCCCGCGAGCCCCACATGGCTGACACAAGACTGCGCCGCATCTGCCTGATGCGCGGCCCCGGCACCCTGCCCAGCCAGGGCGCCGACCGCATGGATCTCACCCATTACAATGCGAGATTCAGCGGCAAGGGGCTGATGTCCACGCGCGACATGGTCGCGGCCATCCCCGAGATCAACGCCATGGCGGACATCGTCTTTGATGACGATGGCCCCAACGATCAGGCCACCCATGAGCATCTGCGCCTGCTCGCGCGCAAGATGAACGGGATTCTCGCAAGGCCCGACATCGAGGGGCTGGTCTATGTGCAGGGCACCAACACCCTCGAGGAGACCGCCTATTTCCTCAACCTCACCCTGCGCTCGCACAAGCCAGTGGTGGTGGTGGGCGCGCAGCGGCCCTTCACCTCCATCAGCACCGACGCCCATCTCAACCTCGTCAACGCCATTCGCGTCGCCGCCTGCGCGGACGCCCAGGGCAAAGGCGTTGTCACCGTCACAAACAGCGAGATCAACGCCGCGCGCGATGTGACCAAGACCTCCACCTTTCAGGTGCAGACCTTCCGCAGCCGCGATCTGGGCCTGCTGGGCTATGCGGACGCCGACCGCGTGAGCTTCTATCGCGCGCCCCTGCGCCGCCACACCCTGCAATCGGAGTTCGACATCGCGGCCATCGACGCGCTGCCTGCGGTGGAGATCCTGTATCCCCATACCGGAACCAACCCCGCGCTCGCCCGCGCGGCGGTGGCGCTGGGCGCGCAGGGACTTGTGATCGCCGGCATCGGCGCGGGGGCGCTGGGGCTTTTCAGCGCGGAATTGAAGGCGCTGGCGCGCGAAGGCGTGATCGTGGCCCGCAGCGCCCGCGTGGGCGAGGGCCGCGTGATTCCTTTGGGCAACGCCCATGAGGAGGGCATGGTGGCCACCGACAATCTCAACCCGCAGAAGGCCGCCGTTCTGCTGGCGCTCGCCATGACCAGAACGCGCGACCCCGCGGCCTTGCAGCGCTTTTTCGACGAATATTGAACGACAGGCCAGACCATGACCGATCTCAAGCTGACTTTCGCATGCGGCCTCTATGACCGGATGTTGCCGCTCTACACGGGCGAGGTGAAGCCGCAGGGGATCGACCTGCGTTATGTCGTGGAGAATGCGCCCCGGCATCTGTTCGACCAGATGCAGGGCGATGGCCCCTATGATCTCGGCGAAATGTCCCTGTCGGAATTCATCTGCCAGGCGTCAAGGCCCGACTGGCCCTTCGTCGCGCTGCCGGTGTTTCCCTCGCGCGTGTTTCGCCATGGCTTCATCGTGGTGAACCGCGACGCGGGCATATCCTCGCCAAAGGATCTGGAAGGCAAGCGCATCGGCGTGCCCAATTATTTCATGACGGCGGCGATCTATATTCGCGGCCTTCTGCACCATGAATATGGCGTGGACCTCTCCACGATCCAGTGGGTGCAGGGCGATCTGGAAGGGACCGGCGGACACGGGGCCCCGCCCGATCTGCCCTTGCTGGGGCCGGTCGACATCCAGAACAACCGCAGTGGCAAATCCCTGAACCAATTGCTGGAAGCCAACGAGATCTGCGCCACCATCGGCGCCAACGTGCCCTCCGCGCTGGGGCGCAATCCCTCGATCCAGCGGCTGTTTCCGGACTACCGCGCGCTGGAGGCGGACCACTACCAGCGCACGGGCATTTTCCCCATCATGCATGTGGTCGCCATCAAGCGCCGCGTGCTGGAAGCTCATCCCTTCATCGCCCGGAGCCTTTATGAGGCCTTCTGCGCCGCCAAGGACCAGACCATGGCGAGCCTGCGCCTGAAGGGAGCCAGTTTCTCCATGCTGCCCTGGGCGCGGCAGGAAGCCGAGGAGATGCACAGGCTCTTCGAAGGCGATTTCTGGCCCTATGGGGTCAACGCCAACCGGCGCACTCTGGAAGCCCTCGTCACCTATCTGGGCGAGCAGCATCTGCTGGCGCAGAAAATCCCGGTGGAGCAGCTTTTCCTGCCGGTGGAGTGAAGCACTACCGGGCTGGCCGGGTCTCTTTGGCGGCGGGCTTTGGAGTGCTCACAAGGCCCGCCGTCAGGGTCATGCGCGCCGGTTCCCAATTCAGTCTGGCAAGCTCGCTGCGCGCCATTTTCGAATAGTCGCCGGTGATGACCAGCACCTTCGGCTTGACGGTCGGCGGCTCTTTGGCGGCGGACTTTTCACCTGAGAGCGTGGCGTCAAGGGCGCTCATGTCCTGCCTGTTTTTCGTCGTCCAGAAAAACTGGTCGGCGGGGCTGGCCAGAAGGTGGCGACGGTCCTTGAGCGCCATGAGCACGAACCCGTCCTTCGCCACGAAGCCATCGAAGGCGAAGGAACGCTTCAGGCCCGCATACATTTCCGCCTGCTGGCGGTTGAGATAGGCGGAGGTGCGATCAGAGGCGCCGCTGCTTTGCCGCAGGAAGAGGACGGCGTCCTTCGCGCCGATCTGCTCCAGCGCGACGGCGATCACCAGAAAATCGGCGGGCGTGTAGTTCTTGTTGTTCAGAAGAGCGTCGACCACTCCGGCGTCGGGCGCCAGCGCGGTCAGCTTTTCGCGGCAATCGCGCATGATCTGGCCTGCGGTCTTGGTGCGCAGGGCCTCCTGCAACCCCTGGGCGGCGCCGACCGATGAGGCGCTGAACATCACGGTGCGCGTCGTTGTGGCGGTGAGCGTGGGCAGCGCCGCCCCGCCGGGCACCACCATCATGGCGCCGCGCATGGAAAGACTGCCGACGCCCCGCGCGGCCGCCAGTTCCTGCAGGCGTTTGGCGAGGGGGGGAAAGTCCGTATAGGGGTCAACCTGCGCCTGAGCCGCCAGATCGCGCCGGGCCGCGTCGGTGCCCAGCACGCCGCCCATGAAGCTGCCGCGCTCGGCGTCCTTGTTTTCCCCGGAGGTGGAGAGCGAATCGAAGAAGTTGCCCACCCCCTCGGCCGATTGTTTGGCGGTTTCGATGGGGCTGGTGAGGAGTTGCCCGCCAAACCTCAGGGGCGCAAGCGCCGAGGAACCGAAGGAGCGGACGAAATGACCAAGCCCCGTATCCTCGTTGAATTGCTCATAGACGGTATATTCATGCAAACGCACGGCCATGAGCGCATCGCTGACGATGGAGAAGGAGCCCTCGGCGGTTTCCAGCACATATTTGCGATGGACCCCGTCCATCTCCACCACTTCGGCGATGCGATAGGTCGCGCCCTTTGCGCGTTCGCCCCAGATGGCGCTGGCTGAGCCTTTCACGGCGACTTCATCGCCAGCGGCGACGCCTGCGCCCATGGGCAGGGCCGAAAGACACAGGATCAAGATCGCCGCCAAGGGAGCTTTCATCAGCGCCTCTGTTCTGTCCTTACGATTGTCTGGTGATCACGCGTCGCCCGTGGTCAAGATGTCCTGCAGTCCGTAGATCTGGATGATGGCGGACAAGGCGTGCGGCAAAGGTTTCAACTCGATGCGCATATCCTGTTCCCGCGCCCGGCGCATGAGGGTCGTCATCAGCGCGAGTGCGCTGGAATCCGCCCGCGTCACGGCGCTGGCGTCCACGACGAGCGCGGCGCCCGCCTCGAACGGCTTCAACTGTTGATACATGGCGCCAACGCTGTCCATGGTCAGCGCGCCGCTCAGCGTGATCCTGTGCACGCCCATATGACGCTCATGCGACAGGGCGCCGGAGGCGCTGGTCATTTTGCGTTCTTCTGCTTCAGGGCGGCGATCAGGCCGGGGACGCCGGAGGAGCCGACAAGGCCGTTGAATTCATCGCGATAGGCGGTCACGAGGCTGACCCCCTCGACGGTGACGTCATAGACGCGCCAGCCGCCGGACGCATTGGTCAGGGTGTAGTCGATGGCCACGGGCTTGGCCCGGCCGATCATCTGGGTGCGCACGGTGACGTCGGAGCCGCTGTTGTTGCGGGAATCGCGCACCTGCACGTCCAGATCCCTGAGGCTGGCCAGCGCATTGGAATAGGTGCGCACCAGCAGCTTGCTGAATTCGGCCGTGACCTGGCTCTGCTCGCCGCCCGAGGCCTTGGGCCAGTTGCGGCCCATGGCGATCTGGGTGATCCGGCCGAAGTCGAAATGCGGCATGAGGCGCTGCTGCACCAGCGCCGCAAGCTGGGTCGGGGAGTTGAGCAATTCGGGATTCTTGCGAACCTGCGCCGTCACCTCGGCGGCCATGCGGCGCACCTGCTCCTCGGCGTTGGCGTTTTGCGCCTGGGCGGGGGCCATGCATGCGAACAGAAGACAAAGCGAAAAAACGAACCGCAACATGAGCTTGACCTAATTAGGGCGATCAGCGCGCGCCCGCCGCCTCCCGGCCCGACTGCACGATGGCGGCCCGACGCTGGAGATAGAGATTGCGCGTGAACGCATATTTATCGAGGCTGGAGGCGTCGATCAGATTGGCATTATCCACATTGTCAGCCTTGATCTGGACAAATTCAAGGCCAACGAGCCCATAGGACCAGGCAGGGGTCATGTAGGTGCGCGGATCGGAGGCGACGCGCGCCGCCCGGCCAATCGTGTCGCGGGCCGTCGAAGGGCCGAGCAGGGGCAGGACCAGATAGAAGCCGGGACCCGCGCCCCAGACGCCGAGGGTCTGGCCGAAGTCGCCCTCGCCCTTCTGGAGATTCTGGGTCGAGGCCACGTCGATCAGGCCCCCGAGACCCACAGTCGAATTGACCAGAACCCGGGAAAAATCGGTCATGGCGTCCCGGCCGCGTCCCTGCAGCAGATGGTTGGCGCCGATGAAGGCGTCGTCCAGATTGCCGAAGACATTGCCCACGCCGGTGCGGACCGGCCTGGGAAGGACCGCATTCCAGACCGTCGCGATGGGCTTGACGACGACCGTGTCGAGCGCATCGTTCAATCCGAAAAAGGCCCGGTTCACCGGCTCGATGGGGTCATTCAGTTCAGGTCCCTGGGCCATGGCGGCCGAGGAAAGGCCGAGGCCTGCGAAAAGCGCGGTCGCCACCAAAGCAGAACGTACAAAATAGGTCATTTCCGGTCTCCAGAGCTTTCCGCAGCCTTGTTATACAAAAATTGCCCAATCAGTTTTTCCAGCACCATGGCTGATTGAGTTTTAACAATCCGTTCACCATCCACCAGATAGCGCGAATCTCCGCCTGCGTCTAAGCTTAAGTACTGCTCACCAAGCAAACCGGATGTCTGAATCGCAGCAATTGTGTCATTTGAGAAACGGAATTCCGGGCGAATCCGCAATTGTGCGACCGCCTCATAGGTGGTCCCGTCCAGATAGATGGTCTCGACCCGCCCCACAACCACCCCGGCGCTCTTGACGGGCGCGCGGACCCTCAGGCCCCCGATATTGTCGAACCGGGCCTCGAGCCGGTAGCCCTCCGAACTGTCGAAGCTGACGAGATTGCCCACTTTGAGCGCCATGAAGACCAGGGCGAGAAGCCCGAGCGCCACAAACAGGCCCACAGCGACATTGGTTTTTGAGCGGTTCATCAGTTCAGACCCCTAAACATCAGGACGGTCAGGATAAAATCGAGCGTCAGTACGCTGAGGGAGGAGATCACCACCGTCCGGGTGGTGGCGCTGGAGACTCCCTCCGCGGTCGGCGCCGCATGATAGCCTTCGAAGACGGATATCAGGCCCACCGCAAAGCCGAAAACCAGAGCTTTGAACAGGCCATTGAGCACATCAAGGCGAAAATCGACGCTGGCGCGCATCTGCGACCAGAAGGCCCCCGCATCGATGCCGATCAGCTCGACGCCCACCAGATAGGCGCCGATGACCCCGGCGCTGGAGAAAATGACCGCCAGAATGGGCAGCGACACGACGGCGGCAAGAAAGCGCGGCGCCACGACCCTCGAAATCGGGTCAACGGCCATCATGTCCATGGCCGCAAGTTGTTCGGTGGCGCGCATGAGCCCTATTTCCGCCGTCACGGCCGAGCCCGCCCGGCCCGCAAAGAGCAGGGCGGCGACCACCGGCCCCAATTCGCGCACCAGCGACAGGGCGACGAGGGAGCCCAGCGCGTCGGCCGAGCCAAAGCGTTGCAGCACCTCATAGCCCTGCACCGCCAGCACCATGCCCACGAACAGGCCCGACACGATGATGATGGCCAGCGACCGCACCCCCGCGAAATGGATCTCCCGCACCAGCAGCCCGGTGCGGCGCAGGCTCCCCGCAACCCGGGCCAGAACGGCGCCGGAGAACCGCGCCGCCAGCCCCAGCCGCGCCAGAACGCTCAGGGTGAAGGCGCCAAGCCCCGCCAGCAGATCAAGCATGGGAGCCCCCCGCGCCCAGCAATTGCCTGGCGTAGGAGGGGGCGGGATAGTGGAACGGCACGGGACCATCGGGCAGGCCATCGGCGAACTGGCGGATGAACAGGTCCTCGCTGTCGCGCACCTCCTGGGGGGTCATATCCCGCACGATGCGCCCGTCGGACACCAGCACGATCCGGTCGGCGATCCGCAGGGTCTCGTTCACATCATGGGTGACGATGAGGGAGGTCATGCCGAAAGCGGCGTTCAGTCGCTGGATCAGGCGGCCGATGATGCCCGCCGAAATGGGGTCAAGGCCCGTGAAAGGCTCATCATAGAGCATCAGCATGGGGTCGAGCGCGATGGCGCGGGCCAGCGCCACCCGGCGCGCCATGCCGCCGGACAATTGGGAGGGCATGGACCCGGCGGCGCCGCGCAGGCCAACCGCCTCGAGCTTCATCAACACCAGATCGCGAATCACGGGTTCGG
>CANCSY010000051.1 GCA_947380915.1 Beijerinckiaceae bacterium | reverse complement strand
TCCCAAGCTGCTGACCGCGATCTCCGATCTCGAAGTCCAGCAGGTCGAGGTGAAGGGCCATCTGTGGCACTTCAATTATCCGCTCGAAGGCGTTGATTACGATGCGGAAAACTCTGACACCTTCATCACTGTCGCCACCACCCGGCCCGAGACCATGCTGGGCGATACGGCGGTGGCGGTGCATCCGGAAAACGAAAAGCTGGGCCATCTCATCGGCCGCCATGTGATCCTGCCGCTGGTGGGGCGCCGGATCCCCATCGTCGGCGACGACTATGCCGACCCCGAAAAGGGCACCGGCGCGGTGAAGATCACCCCAGCCCATGATTTCAACGATTTCGAGGTGGGCCGCCGCCATCTCGACAAGGGCGTGGAGCCCATCAACATGCTCGATGCGGAAGCGCGCCTTCTGCTGAAGGAGAATCCGTCCTTCCTCGCCAATCTCCTCGAAGGCCCGGACCTTGATGAAGCGCTCGCCCTTGACGGCGTCGATCGCTTCGTCGCCCGCAAGCGCATCGTCGAGATGCTGGAGGCGCGGGGCCTGTGCCCGAAGATCGAGCCCTATACCCACACAGTGCCCCATGGCGACCGCTCGGGGGTGGTCATCGAGCCCTGGTTGACCGACCAATGGTATGTGGACGCCAAGACCCTCGCCCGGCCGGCCCTCGCCGCCGTGCGCAATGGCGAAACCAGTTTCATCCCGAAGAACTGGGAGAAGACCTATTTCGAATGGCTGGAGAACATCCAGCCCTGGTGCATCTCCCGCCAGCTCTGGTGGGGTCATCAGATCCCCGCCTGGTATTCCGCCTGGGGCGGGGTCTATGTGGCCGAGACCGAGGAGGAGGCCATCGCCCAGGCGCTGGCTGACGCCGTCACCCGCGAAATCTATGACGATGTGGAAGCGGGCCGGATCGCTGACGATCCCGAGCTTTCCGCCGCGTTGCTGACCCGCGACGAGGACGTGCTCGACACCTGGTTCTCCTCCGCGCTCTGGCCCTTCTCGACCCTGGGCTGGCCGGACGAGACCGCCGAGGTGAAGCGCTTCTATCCCACCAGCGTGCTGGTGACAGGTTTCGACATCATCTTCTTCTGGGTCGCCCGCATGATGATGATGGGCCTGCACTTCATGAAGGAAGTCCCCTTCAAGGACGTCTATATCCATGCCCTCGTCCGCGACGAGAAGGGCGCGAAGATGTCGAAGTCCAAGGGCAATGTCATCGACCCCCTGAACCTCATCGACCAGTATGGCGCCGACGCCCTGCGCTTTACTCTGGCCGCCATGGCCGCCCAGGGTCGCGACATCAAGCTGGCGACGAGCCGGGTCGAGGGCTATCGCAATTTCGCGACCAAGCTCTGGAACGCGGCGCGCTTCGCCGAGATGAACGGCTGCGTGCGGACAGTCGGCTTCGATCCCCGGGGCGTGGAGCAGACCCTCAACCGCTGGATCATCGGCGAGACCGCGCGGGCGGTGACGGATGTGACCGCCGCCATCGAGGCCTATCGCTTCAACGATTCCGCCAATGTCGCCTATCGCTTCGTCTGGAACATCTTCTGCGACTGGTATCTGGAGCTGGCCAAGCCCGTGCTGCAAGGCGCCGATTCCCCCGCCAAGGACGAGGCCCGGGCCACCACCGCCTTCGTGATTGATGAGATCACCAAGCTCCTGCATCCCTTCATGCCCTTCCTCACCGAGGAGCTCTGGGCGATCAAGGGCGCTGAAGGCGAGCCGCGCCAGAGCCTGCTGGCGCTGGCCTCATGGCCTGATCTCGCGGGCCTTGAGGATGCGGACGCCGAGGCCGAGATCGGCTGGATCGTCGACCTTGTCTCCGAGGTGCGCTCGGTGCGCAACGAGATGAATGTGCCCGCCGCCGCCCAGATTCCGCTGGTGCTGGTTGAGGCGCCCGCCGCCGTCGAGGCCCGCGCCCGCGTCTGGGACGAGACCATCAAGCGCCTCGCCCGGCTCTCGCAGATCAGCTTCGCGCCCGTGTCGCCGCGCAGCTCAGCCCAGATGATCGTGCGCGGCGTCGTCGCGGCGCTGCCGCTGGAGGGCGTGATCGACATCGGCGCGGAGAAGGCGCGGCTCACCAAGGAAATCGCCAAGGAAGAGGGCGAGGTGAAGAAAGTGGACGCCAAGCTCAACAACGCGGATTTTGTGCGCCGCGCGCCCGAGGAGGTCGTCGATGAAAACCGTGAGCGCAAGCAAGAGGCTCTGGCGCGCATTGAGAAGATGAAAGCCGCCTTGGACAGGCTCAATGCCTGAGGTGACGTGAGGCGAAGACGTGAAGACGCTTCGCCTCACAATTTCAGATTGTATTTCGTTGCTGCGCAGGCTTGGCCGTTGTGGCTTTGGCGCAACAATAAAAATTGATCATCATGCCGCCCATTTCGCGCACTTGCTATGCCCAGATTCAGCCATAAACCTCGCGCTACTTCGAAAGGAGAAGAGAACCTGCATCGGCAAGTCGTTCGTTTATCGAAAGAACGGCCGTTCGTCGCACTCTCTGCGCGGAAGTTGACGGCAAGGTTGAAGCGGCGATGACCATGGGGCGACATCATTTTCCAGACTTCCGCTTGATTGCGGTTGGGGTCATTGTCTTGGGCGTCCTGCCCGGTGCAACCCATGTTTAAAAGGGCCGCGCTTGTTCTTGTCGTCGTCATGGCGACTTTCGCGACCATGCCGGGCGCATTCGCGCTTGATGATGTGAAACCATCCGCCACAGAGAAAGAACCGCTTGCGATCTTCCGGGATCCTCGGCAGGCCATGACAAAATATATTGAAGGCTACCGGTCGGGCGATGCGCGTTCTTCATTGGATGCGTTGCGCTATGCGGCCGATGGCGGCGAGGCTCTGGCACGTTGGAAACTCGGCAGCATGTATGCGCAGGGCGATGGCGTGCCCCATGACGACTTGAAGGCGTTCAGATATTTCGAGCAGATCATTCAAGCTTATGACGAGGCCAATCCCAATCCTCGCGAGCGTGGCGTCGTCGCCAGCGCCTTTGTGGCTGTGGGCGCATATTCGCTCAACGGCAGGCCTGGCAAGGGCATAGAGCGTGATACGGGTCGCGCGTTCGAGATGTTCAGCTACGCCGCCACCGAATTTGGCGATGTGCACGCTCAATATAATCTGGGGCTGATGTATCTCGAAGGAGCAGGCATCACCAAGGATGTGCGTCGGGGCGCCCGCTGGTTGCGATTGGCTGCCGACAAGCAGCATATCGAGTCCCAGGCCGTGCTGGGGCGCTTGTATTTCAATGGGATCGAAGGGGTGCAGCGTCAGAGGGCGCTTGGTCTCATGTATCTGACCATGGCGCGCGAGGGCGCCAGCGAGCAGGTCAAGTACAAGTGGATCATTGACGTCTACGACAGCGCCATAACGACTGCGTCAGATACCGATCGGCAAGCGGCGTTGGCCTATCTGGAGCAGTTCGTGAAGGGTCGCCGTTAACCTTCGGCCCAGAGCGCGAACGATCCATGGACGAATCAGAGGTTATCCACAGTTGGGATTTTGTTCTCACTGGATTTTGCGGCTCGCTTCAGGTCTGGGCGCTAACTGTAGACCCGCAAAACTGAATAGCTTGGGCCTGCCTGTCCTCGCAAGACCGCCCGGTTAATCATTCGTGCCGTTTTGATACGGATTGGCGCCATCAGGCCAGGTCGATGCGGATCGGCACATGGTCAGAAGGTTTTTCCAGCGCTCGCATGTGCTTGTCGATGGCGAAGCCCGTGAGACGATCAGCGGCCTGCGGCGAGAGCAGCAGGTGGTCGATGCGGATGCCGTTGTTTCGCGGCCAGGCGCCTGCCTGATAATCCCAGAAGGTATAGAGGCCTGCCTGGTCGGTGCAGGCGCGAAGGGCGTCGGTCAGGCCCAAGTTGAGCAATTCCTGAAAGCGCTCGCGGGTCTTGGGCAGAAATAGCGCATCACCCGCCCAGGCTTGGGGATCATGCACATCGCGCGCATGAGGGATCACATTGTAATCGCCCGCCAGCACCAGTGGCTCCTCCAGCTTCAGCAAGCCGCGCGCATGGGCGATCAGCCGGTCCATCCAGGCGAGCTTGTAGGTGTATTTATCTGTCTGAGGCGGATTGCCATTCGGCAAGTAGATGGATGCCACCCGCACCACCCCCGCGCCATTGGGAACCAGGGCCTCGATGTAGCGCGCATGCTCATCCGCCTCGTCCCCCGGCAGGCCGCGCATGACCTCGATGGGGCGCTTCGACAGGATCGCGACACCGTTGTAGGTCTTCTGCCCGTGGGTGGCGACATTATAGCCTGCCGACTCAACCTCCAGTCGTGGGAATGCGTCGTCGGTGCATTTGAGTTCCTGAAGGCAAAGCACATCGGGCTCCGCCTCCTTCAGATATTGCAGAAGATGTTCGGTCCGCTGGCGGACGGAATTGACGTTCCAGGTGGCGATGCGCACGGTATGTCCTGTCTTGTTCGGCGCGATGCTAGCACGCAGGCGAGGGCCGCATCACCCCCAGCGTTGATGCGCCCACATCCATTGTTCGGGATGCGCGCGGATGGACCGCTCGAAGGCCGCTTGAAGGCTTGCTGTGGCGGCGAGAATGTCAGCGTCCTTGTCGGCGGTGACGGGAAACTCGATTTTCTCGACGCTGATACGAAAGCGAACGCCTGGCTCGCGTACGATTTTGCCAGCAAAGAGCGGAATGCCGAGGTTGCGGGCCATCAGGGCGGGGAAGGGAGTGGAGGGCGCCTCCCGCCCGAAGAAAGGAACCCTGACGCCACTGTGTTCCCGCAGGTCCGCCAGCATCGCCAGGCAGCCGCCTCGCTTCAGGATCCGCATGAGCTTGAGTGGCGTCGCCGGGTCCTTGGCGAACAGGCCAGCCGGGTAAAAGGGAGCGCGCACATCCCTTAAATAGGCGTCAACCAGCGGGTTCTTGACCCGTTGATAGAGGCCAGCCGGTCCCCGGCCAAGCCGCGCCAGGCCCATGGTCGCTACCTCCCAGTTGCCTTGATGGGGGGCGCAGATAACAAGGCCTCGTCCTTCATAGTCGCGCAGGATTTCCAGGCCGGAGGTGTCGAGCCGGTCGCTTGCAAAGATCTCCCGAAGATAGAAAGATTCCGCGAATATCCGCCCGAGCACCTCCCACATGTCGCAGGCCAGGCGCTCACGCTCGGGCGCAGGCATGTCCGGGAAGGCCGCCGCCAGATTGGCGAGGGCCCGTTGATGGCGCTTGAGCCTGGGCGCAATCCGCCGCCAGAGCCAGGCCGAAAGATTGGACGCTGTTTCCAGCGGCAGAAGGGCCAGAAGCGAGGCGACCGCACGGACCACGCCATATTCCAGCCGGTATTTGAGAACGATCAAGGGCATCCGCGCGTCCATGTGCGGCTGTCGCCGCCGACGCTGCTTGCTAACAGCCTTGGCGGCTGGGTCAAGCCTCAGGCGCTCCGCCGGGTCGTGTGTCGCATGAGGCGGGGTAGCCGACCGGGAGGCGCTACGCCCTCGCGCATGAGCGCGCGGCGCAGCGGACCGATGTAAGCCATGGCCGCAAGGCCTGCCGAACGCATGAAATCCACGGGCAGTGCGTGGATCAGAAGCGACCGGTTCATGAGGTCGACGCTGAGTGTTCGGCTCGCCACATCGCCGCGACGACGCTTGTCGTAATCAGCCAAAGGCAGCCGGTCGCCTGGATCAAGTCGACCATGCTGTTCAATAGAATCAACCAGCTGCGCCACATCACGCAGACCAAGGTTGAGGCCCTGCGCGCCGATGGGCGGGAAGAAGTGACCTGCGTCCGCCACCAGCGCCACGCGCTCGGCCACCAGTCTGTCGCAGGTCAGGCCCGACATGGCGAAGGCGCCGCGCGGGCCAACCAGTCCCATGCGGCCATGGAGACCGTGCACTTGCTCCTCGATCTCGGTCACCAATTCATCATCCGCTAACGCGATTCGACGCTCAGCTTCCTCCGGGCTCATAAGCCAGACTAGGCTGGAGCGATGATTGAGGCGATCCGGGTCGCCGTCGACCGGGCGCATGGGCACGAGGGTGCAGGGGCCGCTGCGGGTGTGAAACTCGGTAGATGTGGCGCGGTGCGGCTTTTCGTGGCGGAGCAGGGCGGTGATGGCGGTCTGCTTGTAGCGCCATTCGCGCGGGCCTACATCCGCATAGGCGCGCACCTGCGAGCCGCGCCCATCCGCCCCCACCAGCAGAGCCGCTGACAGCGTCTCACCCGTGGACAGGCGACCCTCGACCGCATCGCCATGGGTGGCGTAATCGCCCAGCATTCCCTCCATGAGGGTGACGCCCGGCGTCTGGCGCGCAATGGCGGCGAGCGCCTCCACCAGAGCCGCATTCTCGATATTGGCTCCAAAAGCCGTAAGCCCTATTTCGGCGGCCTCAAGCTCCACGGGCGGCATGCGGAACAGGCTGCCTGTGTCGTCCACCAGCCGAATGCGCCGTAGGGGCATGGACAGGGGCTCAAGACGCTCCCAAAGACCAAGCGCGCGGTAAAGGCGCAGGGAGGCCTCGAAGAGAGCGACCGTGCGCCCATTGCGCCTGATATCAAGCCCGCCCGCCACGGTGACGGAGAAGCCCAGTTCGCCAAGGGCTATGGCGGTGGTGAGGCCGGCTGCGCCGGCGCCTGCGATGAGAATGTCTGATTGGCTGGTCATGCGATCTATCTACGGCAAGCCCGATGAACAGACCAGCCTGCGCGACCGCACGCCGCAGCGAGAGGTCCGCACCAACTTTTTACTTGCATTGTAAAGCTAATGTTGAGAGCCTGTCCGAACTGGCGACTTTTCCGTGATGGATCGGCGTTCTGATCACGAAGCACTGGCTTCCGGAGGTTGGCAGATTTGGGAGACATTCATTATGAGCACTTACCTATGGACGGCCTTTACCAACAAACAGTCCCTCGCTTTCGATCCGACCAGAGACTACTTCACTTTTGACGACGCATCCATCAGCGCGTCTTCCCTGACCATCAGTTGGACGAATGAGACGAGCACGACACTGTCGTATGGAGGCAAATCCATCACACTTCAGACGGATGTTCGATCGCTGGCCGCGTACAATTTCAATTTCGAAGACGGGAGCTTTTTTATTGTCGGCGACAATTCGGCCAGCAACCTCAATGATGATGGCCCGAACGGTTTTGGGGCCTCCGACAAGTCTGATCAAGTTCTGGGTCTGGGGGGCAATGACACAATTTCTGGCGGTGATGGCAATGATCTCCTGGACGGCGGCGCTGGCGACGATTTTATTTTTGGTGGGGCGGGCAACGACACGCTGATCGGAGGGGCCGGCGCCAACTACTTGCAGGGCGATGATGGCGACGATCTGTATCTCGTATCCAGCCGCGATACCCTGATTTATGACAGCGGCGGGTCTGCGGACAAGGCCATCGTCAGCGCAAGTTTTGTCAAAATTCCAACAACTATTGAGAATGTTACTTACATCGATGGCGCGCAGGCGCTTCCCTACTGGATCGCCGCTTTGCTGCCGGATAGCTCCGCAAGCTTCAGGTACCTACTGGGGGCATCCAAGACTTTTAATTATATTTTCCCCAACGCACCGCCAGCCTATATTGCGGGCACTGATTTTGCGACTGGTTACATACCCTTCAACGAGCAGCAAAAAACAGCCGCTTTGGCTTGGTTTGAATATACGTCCTCGGTGGTCGACCTGCATTTTGTCCCAACCACCAATGTAAATTCTCTGAATACAATCGCTCTTGCATTCAATAAGCAGACGGATAGTGGAGGCTACGCATACAATCCCGATAAAGCTGCTTATGCCAGCGATATTTATTTTAACAACAAGTACGCTAATGCGGCGACTGCGGAGGTAGGCGCCCTTCCGCAAACCGCGCTTCACGAACTGGGTCACGCACTCGGGTTGAAACATCCCTTCAGTCACCCGCAGGCAGGCGGCGGTGGCGTCGACCCGGGACCCTATTTGCCTGATGAGGAAGAAAACTCGACCTGGACACTCATGTCCTATACGTCTCGCGCGCTAAATGCCCAAGGTTATAGCGCCCTCGACATCGCTGCGTTGCAATATCTTTATGGCCCAAGCGCCACGGCCCGCACCGGAAACGACACCTATTTAATTGATCGCAACAGCAGCAACTTCATCTGGGATGGCGCTGGTATTGATACGGTGAGTGCGGAGGGTATTTCGACAGGCGTGACCCTTTATCTTGAGCCGGGCTATTGGGGCTTTGTGGGCGCCAAATCAAACCTGATCAGCGCCGCGGGCCAGATCACAGTCAATTTCGGAACTGTCATCGAAAAGGTCATCGGCGGGTCGGGTGATGACCAACTCTCCGGGAATGGCGTGAACAATGAAATGAAGGGCGGCGCCGGTAATGACCTGATTGACGGCGGCGATGGCGAAGATACCTTGTTATATCAGGGACTTGCTTCTCAATATGTCATGATGAAACTCGTGAATGGATCCTACGCCATTCGTGACACAGTCGTCGGGCGTGACGGGACTGACAGGGTCACGAATACTGAATATCTGAGCTTTAGCGACGGCAAAATCGCCCCGTCCGGGTTGTCGGTCGTAGATGCGAAGCATGTGAAGAGTGATGTCAATGGCGACGCCACTGGTGACCTCGTTTTTCAAAACGCCAATACAGGGGAGTGTTATCTCTGGGCCATGAACGGCAGGAGCCTGCTCGATCACGGCTGGCTGGGAGGCAAGCCAGGTCCCGACTGGAAGGCGAAGGCGACGGGCGATTTCAACGGCGACGGTTATAGCGACATTCTCTTCCAGTATGTCCCCAACGGCGCCTGCTATATCTGGGAATTCAATAACAGGCAGCTCGTTGATCATGGCGACATTGGCGGCATCCCGGGGACCGCCTGGGTCGCCAAGGCGACGGGCGACTTCAATGGCGATGGGAAGAGCGACGTCCTCTTCCAGAACACGTTCGATGGCTCCTGTTACATCTGGGAGATGAACGGCAAGGGCCTTCTCGACCACGGCTCGATTGGCGGGACGCCGGGCGCGGTATGGCAGGTCAAGGGGACTGGGGATTTCAATGGCGACGGCAAGAGCGACATCCTCTTCCAGAATGCATCTGATGGTTCCTGCTACATCTGGGAGATGAACGGCAAGAGACTTCTCGACCATGGCTCGATTGGCGGGACGCCCGGCGCGGTATGGCAGGTCAAGGGGACGGGGGATTTCAATGGCGATGGCAAGAGCGACATTCTCTTCCAGAACGCATCTGATGGCTCCTGCTATATCTGGGAGATGAATGGCAAGGCCCTGCTAGAATATGGCCTTCTCGAGGCCAAGCCGGGCTCGGTATGGCAGGTCAAGGGGACCGGAGATTACAATGGCGACCTCCGGAGCGACATCCTCTTTCAGAACGCAGATGATGGCTCATGGTATGTCTGGGAAATGAACGGGCTGAGCGTGATCCCCACCGGCCACGGGTTAATCGGCTCGCCCACCGGCGGCGAATGGCAAGTGGTGGGGTGAGACGCGAATGGCTCATGCTTGGCCACGACGGAGACGGTTTTCGTCAACCTTGTCCGAAAGAATGACGCCTATATCTCTCATTTGCGTGACCTGCCGCCAGATCTGCTTGCCAAAAGCCAGTTGCTGTCGTTATGGTCATATTGTCCCGGTCCGGGACTCAGTTCTCGTGATGACGCGCCCTCTCAATGGAGCGCCACTCGGGATCTTCCCGCCTTGCAGCGTCGATCCCATGGGGTCGCAGCGGTCTCAGGCGGGCACGGCTGACGGCAGGGTCGAAGGACCCGCGCAGTGCGAACCGGGCCAGGGCGACGCGGCCCTTTCGGTCGCCAGTTCAGGTCGTGAGAGAATGGTCCGCACCGCCACGGTTCAAGCAGAAACTTCGCATCGCCCGGCGCGCAACGCCGCCCGGCGCGGCTTTCGGCTCGGATCGTTCGCCAAGACCACTTTCCTGATCAGCATAGACCCTTGCGGCTCTGCCGCCTCTCTCCTTAATGGCGCGAGATCTCGTTCCGGCGCGCTGAGGCGTTTCGCCGGCCAGGATCTGCGTATCCCTTCACCCAACATCGCCCTGGCCCCCTTCGCCGCCTCGCCGCCCTCCACAAGGACGGGCCGAGGCTCTGTCCCCATGGATAGGCGCGACGTCGAAGCCGGCCCTGGCGCAACGAGTTTCACATGGCCAACAAAATGCTTATCGATGCATCCCATCCCGAGGAGACCCGGGTTGTGGTGCTGCGCGGGAACCGCGTAGAGGAATTCGACTTCGAATCCGCGACAAAAAAACAACTGCGCGGCAATATCTATCTGGCGAAGGTGACGCGCGTGGAGCCTTCGCTCCAGGCCGCATTTGTGGATTATGGCGGCAACCGTCACGGATTTCTGGCCTTTTCTGAAATCCATCCGGATTATTACCAGATCCCTGTGGCCGACCGTCAGGCTCTGCTTGATGACGAGGCGCGCGCCCATGCGCAGGAAGACGAGGAGGAGCGTTCTCCGCGTCGCACCAGCCGCCGTCGCCGCAACGAGCGTCCCAAGCGCCGCAACGGTCGTGATGAGAGCGTGTCGGGCGACGCCGAAGTCAATGGCGAGCCGCAAGAGGTTCAGCTCGAAGGCGCTGAAGTCGTTTCCGAGGAGCATGGCTACGCCCAAGAGGCCCATGCCGTTTCCGAGATCCATGCCGCTCCCCAGCCTCATGTCGAGGACGAGGCTCCGCAGGCCGAACTGGCGCCGCAGGCTGACGCCGCCCCCGAGCATTCTGTCGAACCTGCCGCGGCAGTTGTCGCCGATTCCGTCGTTTCGGAGGCTTTCGTTTCCACTCACGCCGAGCCGGTCGAAAGCCACGATCATGTAGCGCCCGAAACAGAAGAGCATCACGCAGAGCATGCTCACGATCATCACGATGAGCAGCCCGTTGAGGCGTCTCACGACCGCGAAGATGATCACGAGTCCGATGATGAAGAGGACGACGAGGAGCGCGACGAGGAGGCCGAGGCGGTCGAGCAGCTCGGCGGCGACGCCCTCGAAGAGATGCCTTTCCGCGCCCCGCGCATGCGCCGCCAGTACAAGATCCAGGAAGTGATCAAGCGCCGGCAGGTGCTGCTCGTTCAGGTCGTGAAGGAAGAGCGCGGCAACAAGGGCGCGGCGCTGACGACCTATCTGTCGCTGGCCGGTCGCTATTCCGTGCTCATGCCCAATACCGCGCGCGGCGGCGGCATCTCCCGCAAGATCACCGACGCCACCGACCGCAAGCGCCTGAAAGAGCTCGCCCAGGATCTGGAAGTGCCTGAGGGTATGGGCGTCATCCTGCGCACCGCCGGCGCCAGCCGCACCAAGCAGGAGATCCGCAGGGATTTCGAATA
This sequence comes from Beijerinckiaceae bacterium, assembly GCA_947380915.1. The sequence goes on along the minus strand of CANCSY010000051.1, from coordinate 4,649 downwards.
TCTTCTGCGCATGTGGGAGACCGTGCGCGAACTGACCCTCAAGTCATCAGCGCCCAGCCTCGTCTATGAAGAGGGCTCGCTGATCAAGCGTTCCATCCGTGATCTCTTCAACAAGGACATCGACGATGTGATCGTCGCTGGCGATGAGGGATATCGGGAAGCCAAGGACTTCATGCGGCTGCTCATGCCCACCCATGTGAAGAACGTGCTGCCCTGGCGCGAGCCTCAGGCCGTCTTCGCGCGCTTTGGGGTCGAGGCGCAGCTGGACGCCATGTTCTCCAATGCTGTCACCCTGAAGTCGGGCGGCTATATCGTCATCAACCAGACCGAAGCGCTTGTCGCCATCGACGTGAACTCGGGCCGCTCGACCCGCGAGCACAATATTGAAGACACCGCCGTGCGCACCAATCTGGAGGCCGCCGACGAGGTGGCCCGCCATCTGCGCCTGCGCGACCTCGCGGGCCTGATCGTGGTCGACTTCATCGACATGGAGGAGAACCGCAACAACCGGGCCGTGGAGCGGCGCATCAAGGAAGCGTTGAAGAACGACCGGGCGCGCATCCAGGTCGGTCGCATCTCCCATTTCGGCCTCCTGGAAATGTCGCGCCAGCGCATCCGCACCGGCGTGCTCGAAGGCTCAACCATCGTGTGCCCGCATTGCGCGGGTTCGGGCATGATGCGTTCGGTGGCCTCCATCGCGCTGCATATCCTGCGCGTGCTGGAAGATGCGCTGATCAAGAACGCCCAGTACAATCTGATCGTTCGCGCCCGCAGCGAAGTGGCGCTCTATATCCTCAACCAGAAGCGCGGTCACCTCCATGACATTGAGGCCCGTTTCGGCGTTTCGATCATGGTTGCGGGCGACGAGACCCTGACCGGCACAGTCCATCACGCGCTCGAGCGCGGCGAATTGGCCTCTCCGCCAGCTGAACTTCGTCGCAAGGATCTTGTTCGCATCGACTCCATCATTCCCGAGGATATCGAGGAAGAGGTGGAGGAGACCGAGGAGGAGGAGGACGAGGAGGTCACGGATCGCGCCGAGGGCGAGGCCGATGGCGAAGCGTCCGAGTCCGGCGAGTCAGCCCGGGATGCCGAAGCAAACCGGCGTCGTCGCCGTCGTCGGCGCAGAGGGGGCAGGGGTGATCGTGAAAGCGGCTTCTTGCCGACTGATGCGCCGCAGCCATCGGATACCGGCATGGCCATCATGGCCGAGATTGCTGGAGACATTCCCGGCACTCTGGCTGAAGCCACGATTTCCGATGGCGATAGCGATGAGGCGGAGGCCGAGGGCTTTGACGCTGAGGGCAGCAGCGAAGAGGCTGACCGTCGCCGTCGCCGCCGCTCACGCCGTGGCGGTCGCAACCGTCGCCGCGAAAGGGGCGAGGGTGAGGGCGAAGGCGAGGCTTCAGGCGAGGTCGAGGGTCAGGAAGCAGGCGCTCCAATTCCCCTTGAGCCGTCGGATGACTTTGCGCCTGCCGTTGAGAGCCCGGCGGCGCCGGTCGAGATCGTGGCGCCTGCTTTCGCGCAGCCCCATGTTCATGTGGAGCCTCAGGCTGAAATCCCCTCACCGATAGCGCCTGCTCCAGTGGAGGCGCCGGCAGCTGTAGCGCCGCAGGCTGAAACTGTATCGACCCCGGCGCTTGAGCCCGTTCGGGAGGCGCCGCCGGCGCCACTCCCGGAAGCGCCGATTGATCCCAACCGGCCCAAGCGGTCGGGCTGGTGGCAGCGGGCCAAACAAAGCTTTGGTGGATGAATGGGAACGGCGCCTTCGGGCGCCGTTTTCTTTAGGGGGCTGTAGCCGTGGGTGAGGCTTTCATCCCGTTCCGTGCGAGTTGGCGGGCCTCAGCCACGCTGGAGGCATAGGCCACGAGATCCACGCCCAATCCGCAGGCGACCAGCGTGTCTGCTACCTGTTGGGATGCGCCCGCGATGTAAACCGCCGCGCCCGCCCGCTTCACCTTGGTGGCGAAGCCGATCAGGGCCTGCGCCCCCGCGCCATCGGCCAGGGGCACGGCGGAGAGGTCGAGCACGAAGGCTTTGGGCCGGGCGCCGATCTCGTCGAGCACGCCCGCCACGGTGCTTGCCGCGCCGAAGAAGAAGGGACCGGCGATGCGCAGGGCGAGAATGTCGCTGTTCGCATCGCCCGGCGCATAGGGAGGGCGCGGGTCCATGTCATCGCCCACATCCTCCTCGATCCACTGCTGGTGGGAGGTGACCTGAACCAGTTGCGCCATGCGATGCATGAAGAGGATCGCCCCGAGGGTCACGCCGACTGCGATGCCCTCGGTCAGGTCGCGGAAGACCGTCAGCAGGAAGGTCGCCAGCAGCACCGCCGCCTCGCCCCGATCATGGCGCAGGATCAGGGCGATCTGGCTGCGCTCGGCCATGTTCCAGGCCACGGTCGCCAGCACGGCGGCGAGCGCCGCGAGCGGTATGTAGGAAGCGACTGGCGCCGCGATGATCATGAACAGCAGAAGAAAGATCGCATGCAGCATGCCGGAGACCGGCCCCTTTGCATGGGCGCGCACATTGGTGGCGGTGCGGGCGATGGTGCCGGTCGCGCAGAGGCCGCCGAAGAAGGCGCTGGCGATATTGGCGTAGCCCTGCGCCACCAACTCGCAATTGGAGCGATGGCGCCGCCCCGTCATGCCGTCCGCCACGACCGCCGAAAGGAGCGACTCGATGCTGCCGAGCACCGCGATGGCGATGGCGCTGGGGATCAGTTCGGGAATATCGGAAAGCGGAAAGTTCGGCCATTGCGGCCAGGGCAGGGAGCGCGGAACGCCGCCGAACTTGCTGCCGATGGTCTCCACTGGAAGATCGAAGAGGAAGGTCAGCAGCGCCGCCGAACTGACGGCGACGAGCAGGCCGGGGAAGTTCGGATTCCAGCGCTTCAGCCCGAGGATCAGGGCGAGACAGAGGGCGGTGACGCCTGTAGCCCAGAGGTTGATGGTCGGCGCCGCCTGCCAGAGGGCGGCGAGTTTCGGCACCAGCGGCCCCGGTTCGTGGTCGAGGGTGAGGCCGAAGAGGTCCTTGATTTCGCTAGCGAAAATTATCACCCCGATGCCCGCCGTGAAACCCACGGTCACGGGATGGGGGATATATTTCACATAGGCGCCAAGGCGCAGATAGCCCGCTGCGAGCATCATGAAGCCCGCCATGATCGTCGCCATGAAGAGGCCCGACAGTCCGAAGCGTTCGATGATTGTCGCCATCAGCACGATGAAGGCGCCCGCAGGTCCGCCGATCTGGAATCGGCTGCCGCCGAGCGCCGAGATCAGAAAGCCTCCGACCACCGCCGTATAGAGCCCATTCTCCGGCTTTGCCCCCGCGCCAATCGCTATGGCCATTGAGAGGGGCAGGGCGACGATGGCCACCGTCAGACCCGCAATCGCATCCGTCTTGAGCCCTGCTGCGCCATAGCCTTCGCGCAGAACCGTCACCAGTTTCGGCGTGAAAAGCTCTTTGAATGTGGGCTTGCGCGCCAGATCGCCTGAACCGGGGTTAGCCATGGCTTCCTTCTTATCGAGTCGGGTGGGACATCTTGGCATTGCGAAGACCCCGTCGCCAACATTATGGTGGCGCAACACAGGCCAAGATGTGTTGAGGCATATCAAAGCGGAGAGACAGCAGATGACCAGAGCCATTCGCATCCATCAGACCGGCGGCCCCGAAGTTCTGCAGATGGAGGAGGTCACAGTGCCTGCGCCCGGGCGTGGTCAGGTCAAGATCCGCCATCACGCCATCGGCTTGAACTTCATCGAGATCTATTTCCGCAAGGGCGCCTATCCCGCCCAGCTTCCCTTCATTCCCGGCAATGAAGGCGCGGGCGAAGTCATCGCGGTCGGCAAGGGCGTCGACGACTTCAAGGTGGGCGACCGCGTCGCCTATGCGGCCATGCCCGGCAGCTATGCTGAAGAGCGGCTGATCGAGGCGAAGTTTCTGGTGAAGCTGCCCAAATATATCTCCTACGAGATGGGCGCGGCCATGATGCTGAAGGGCCTGACCGCCCAATATCTGCTGCGCCGGACGTTCAAGGTGAAGGCGGGCGACACGATCCTCGTCCATGCGGCGGCGGGCGGCGTGGGCCTGATCCTCTGCCAATGGGCTAAGGCTCTGGGCGCCACCGTGATTGGCACCGTGGGCTCCGCCGAGAAGGGCAAGCTCGCCAAGAAGGCCGGCGCCAAGCACATCATCCTCTACAACGAGGAGGATTTCGTCGAGCGCGTGAACAAGATCACCAAGGGCAAGAAATGCGACGTGGTCTATGACGGCGTCGGCAAGGCGACCTTCCCGGGATCGCTCGACTGCCTGCGGCCGCTGGGCACTTTCGTATCATTCGGCTCCGCCTCTGGCCCGGTCGATTCCTTCAATATCGGCCTGTTGCAGCAGAAGGGCTCCCTCTTCGCCACGCGGCCGACCCTGTTCCACTATATCGCCAAGCGCGAAGACCTCGACGCCATGGCGAAGGATCTGTTCAAGGCGGTCAAGAGCGGCGATGTGGTGATCCCGATCCACGCCCGCTATGCGCTGGCCGATGTTGCCGAGGCGCATCGCGCTCTGGAAGCGCGGGAGACGACGGGAGCCGCAATCCTGATTCCGTGAGTGGGGTCGACGCAAAGGATATTGAAATAACGCGCTCTGTATAC
>CANCSY010000050.1 GCA_947380915.1 Beijerinckiaceae bacterium | reverse complement strand
ACGGCCGCCCGTGCGGCTCTCGAATTGAAGCGATATTCCGCCATGGCAAACGTCGTCGTCGTCGGCGCCCAATGGGGCGATGAAGGTAAAGGCAAGATCGTCGACTGGCTGTCGATCGAGGCGGACGTGGTCGTGCGCTTCCAGGGCGGGCATAACGCCGGCCATACGCTGGTCATCGACGGCAAGGTCTACAAGCTGTCCCTGCTGCCCTCTGGCATCGTGCGCAGCGGCAAGCTGTCGGTCATCGGCAATGGCGTGGTGGTCGATCCCCACCATTTCGTCAAGGAAATCGCCGCCATCGAGGCGCAGGGCGTCTCGGTGACTCCCGAAAATCTCAAGCTGGCCGAGAACGCGCCGCTGATTCTCTCGCTCCACCGGGAGTTGGACGCCCATCGCGAGCAGTCCTCCGCCGGCGGCACCAAGATCGGCACGACCATGCGCGGCATTGGTCCGGCCTATGAAGACAAGGCGGGCCGCCGCTCCATCCGCGTCATGGATCTGGCCGAGCCCGATACGCTCGACGCCAAGATCGAGCGCCTGCTCTCCCACCACAATCCCCTGCGCCGGGGCCTAGGCCTTCCCGAGATCACCGTCGAGGCGATTCGCAACGAGTTGATGGTTGTGGCGCCCAGGGTGCTTCCCTTCATGACCGCCACCTGGGACCTGCTCGACGGCCTGCGCCGTCAGGGCAAGCGCATCCTCTTCGAAGGCGCCCAGGGCGCCCTGCTCGATGTGGACCACGGCACCTATCCCTTCGTGACCTCATCGAACACCGTGGCGGCCAATGCAGCGACGGGGTCCGGCCTTGGCCCGAAGGCCATCGGCTATGTGCTGGGTATCGCCAAGGCCTATACGACCCGCGTCGGTGGGGGGCCCTTCCCCACAGAATTGCACGACGAGATCGGCCGCACCATCGGCGAGCGTGGCCATGAATTCGGCACGGTGACCGGCCGGGCCCGGCGCTGCGGCTGGTTCGACGCGGTGCTGGTGCGCCAGACTGTGAAAACCTCGGGGATTGACGGCATCGCCCTGACGAAGCTCGATATTCTTGATGGTTTCGACGAGATCAAGGTCTGCGTGCGCTATCTGCTGGATGGGCAGGAAATCGACCGTCTGCCCGCCAGTCAGGCCGCCCAGGCCCGCGTCCAGCCGATCTATGAAACCATCGAGGGCTGGTCGGGCGTCACCGCAGGCGCCCGTTCATGGGCCGACCTTCCCGCGCAGGCGATCAAATATGTGCGCAGAATCGAGGAGCTGATCGGCGCTCCCGTCGCTTTGCTGTCGACGAGCCCCGAGCGAGGCGATACGATATTGGTTCATAACCCGTTCCAGGACTGACGCCTTTCTTCTGGCTCAATCTCCGTGCACGGGTTTCCGGTTGAGTAACTTGTGATCTGAAAAGCGGCGATGGCTGATTATTATCCGTTGCTCGAACGAGCTGTTTCGAGCCTGCCGGAATCAACGCCCGAGACCCGGCGCGCCATTTATGAGCGTGCGCGCAAGGCTTTGCTCACGCAGCTGCGCAATGTGCAGCCTCCGGTGCCCGAGAGCTACATCAACCGGGAAAACCAGGCCCTCAACCTTTCCATCGCCCAGCTGGAGGCGGCGCTTCAGCGCAGTGGAGGATCTCCAGCCACCAGCGCGTCCGGTAGGCCCTTCGTTCCAGGCGCCCAGCGGCCCCTGTCTCCGGCGGGCGCGGCCCGGCCCGGCTCGCCAGCCCAGTCGCTGCGCACCACTGGTCTTGGCGGCGGGGCCTCATCCCCCGCTGCAAGCCCGGAACTGAGGCCCGAGCTCAAGTCCGGGGCCGATCTGCCGCTCAATTCCTTGGCGCCGCCGGTCCATGGCGGTCTGCGCGATGGGGAAGTTGCGGCAAAGTCCGACGGCGCGCGGTCTGTTCCGCCCGACCGCGCGGAGCAGCAGGAGGTCGTGCTCGATCCTGACGATGAACGCCGCGAAGGTCGTCGTCCCGTGGCGATCGCGCCGCCCAAGTCTCCTCCCCATCCCATGAAGCGGATGGCCATTCTTGGCGTCATCCTGATCGCGGCCACCGCTGCTGTGGCGGCTCTCGCCATCCGCCTGAAGGATAATCCGCAGGACTACGCCCGTTCCCGCACTCCCGTCAGCACGGAGGAGGCGGAGGCGCCGGCAGGCAAGCTCATCGACCGCGTCGGCTCGGATCAGACCGGCCGCGCTGGGGCGCCGGCGCCCGCCGCCGCGCCGCCTCCGCCGGCTCCCGAGGCGCTCCTCCCTGTCGCGCAACGGGCGGCGATCCTCATCGAAGCGCCTGATGAGCCGCAGAAGGTGAAGACCTTCATCGGTACGAGCCTCTGGCGCCTCGACACTTCCGGCGAGCAGCCGGTTCTGGTGGCCGAGATCGCCCTGCCTGACGCCAAGCTGACTGTTTCCATGCGCATGTCGCGCAACATCGACTCAAGGCTGCCCGCCAGCCATACGATGGAGTTCCGCTTCACGCCCGCTCCAGGATCGGACGCCCCCGGGATAGCGGAGATCGACACGCCGCAGATGCGCATCGAGGACAGCGCCAATGGCGCCCCGCTGGTGGGCGTACCTGCGCCCATCATGCCCAACTATTTCCTTGTGGGCCTGTCCACCGGGGACAAGATTGTCAGCCGCAACATGGAACTGATGCGCGATCGCGGCTGGGTCGATATTCCCATGGTCCTGAGCAATGGCCGCATCGCCAAGCTGACCTTCGAAAAGGGCGCCTCCGGCGACCGCGCCCTCGCGCAGGCCATGCAGGCCTGGGACAAGCCTTAGGCTTGGCGCGGCAGGTCCCTTTCCTGCCGGGCAATGAGGGATGATCTCGACATTGGCGCCCAGATCCCCCAGAATTGACAAGCGTTCTGGTTCAGATCATGCGGCGATCTCCTGATCGTCATCATTTCAATGGTCAAGGTCTTGGCTCCAATAACGGGGTAGCTCCCATGGACAAGGAAAAGGAACGTCTGCTTCGCGCCTATGCTGGTGGTGACATCACCTGGACCGCCCTGCGTGAACATGGATTTGAGAATTATGTGCAGGTATTGGGTGGGCTTGGAGAACTTGGTCTTCGCCAACCAATCGCTCCCATGGAAGGCCCGAATGTGGCGGCTCGCCAAAGGGGGCGGGCCATCATTCGGGAAGCCCTGACAGCGGCGCACTCGTGACTGGCCGACCTTTCAGCCTGATCGTCACCGACACTTCGCCCCTGCTCACTCTCGTGCTTGCAGGATCTCTGCACGTTTTGCTTCGGGCCGGCCTGCCTGTCAGCATCCCTGACGCTGTCTAAATTGAAGCGACGCGTGTTCATGGCGCCCCAGGGGCTGATCAGATCGTTGAGTGGATCAACGAACACCTTGAATGCGTCCGCATCATCCCGACCGACATAGGCATAGATCAGCAACGCCGACTTGAGGAAGGCCGCTCCATTCGTGGCCTTGGCGAGCAGGCGGCTCTGGAAACGCTTGAGTGTTTTTTGCGAAGCAGGCCGGATGCCGAAGCACTTCTTTTGTTCGAGGATAGCGATGTGCGCAAAAGGCGCGCTGTCGTCGATGAGCGCGCCAGCCTGATCAGCACCGGAGAGTTTTGGCGTGAGCTTGAGTTTGCCGGGTTCATACAGTCTGCTGACCATATTCTCGACGCGGCCGCCGCAAGCGGTCGAAATATTGATAGACAACGCCTTGCCGAACAGGAAGCGACAACGGCCGGGCGATTGCGACGCCAGTTGCGTCAAGGACGCGATGGCGGTGACCATCACGAATAGCTGCCTGTCACCCTGAGGACCCTCCCCCGGGAACAGGAGGCCGGGATCAGGCGTTGCTTTCGCATGGAGGCGCCACCATGCAGAATCGCTTCAGCAGCCCTGACCTTTCCCTCATCAATCCGGAGCAGGCGGCCATCTTTCTGGCTGACATTCCCGCCCCTGCGCCCGTTTGGGGCTATGACGGGGAGCGGCTTGGCCATGGCCGCGTGCTGGCGCTCGATCAGGCCAGCGGCCAGCCCCTCTGTCTGCTGGTGGGGCGCGGGCGCGCGCTGCGCTCCCTGCGGCCGGTGCCCTGGGCGGCGCTGCGCTATGATGGACGCCTGCGCGCCTATCTGGCGGATGTGACTGCGCCCTTGTTTTTGCAGGGCCCGGTCTGGTCGCGCTCCATCGGACGCGCGAGAGCCTGCGTGCATCGCGCCCATATTTATTATGACGTCTATTATGAGCGGCAGGCGCAGACTTGACATGCAAGGCGGCGGTTTTTCCGTTACAAGCAAGGCTCAGCCGCCGCCTGCATTGGAAACATCTTGTCTTTTCCCCGGACCGCCCTGCTTCGCCTTTATGACAATCCGTGGCTGCTGATCGCGCTGACCTGCATCTTCTGGTCCGGCAATGTGGTCGCCGCCCGCCTTGCGGTTGGCGAAATATCCCCCATGTTTCTGGTGTTCGCGCGCTGGGGAATCGCCAGCGTGATCCTGCTGGCCCTCGCCCGCCGACCGCTCATGAACGACTGGCCTGCGCTTGCGCCGCACTGGATCCGCATCGGGCTCATGGGCTCCTGCGGTTTCACCTTGTTCACGGTCTTCTTTTACGTCTCCGCCTATTACACGACCGGCGTCAATCTCGCGATCATTCAGGGCGTCAGTCCGGTCCTTGTGCTGCTCGGCGCCTGGGTCGCATGGGGCGTAAGCGTCACCGCCGTGCAGATCGCCGGTTGCGCCCTGACCCTCGTCGGTGTGGCTCTGGTGGCGACCCATGGCGATCTTCTCGCCTTGCGCGCATTGAACTTCCGCATGGGCGATCTGGGCGTGCTGGCGGCGGCCATCATCTATTCGGGTTATACGCTCTCCTTGCGCAACAGGCCGAAATGCTCCTCCCTCGGCCTTTTCGTCACCATGACGTTCGCCGGCTTTTTGTCGGCCTTGCCCTTTGTCGTCTGGGAAGGCGTCACCGGACGCATGTTCTGGCCCACCGGCCTTGGCTGGGTGGTGCTGCTATACACCGCGATCTTCCCATCGCTTCTGGCCCAGCTTTTCTTCATTCGCGGCGTCGAACTGATCGGCCCTGGCCGTGCGTCGCTTTTCTACAACATGACGCCCGTCATTGGCGCGATCTTCGCGGCGCTGCTTCTGCATGAGGCCTTCGAGCCCTATCATGCGGTGGCCTTGGCTTTCGTCATCGGCGGGGTGATCATTGCAGAGCGGTTGGGGCGGCGCCCATGAGCGATGCTGGCGCCCGCAAACCGCTCCCTTCGCGCATCATGCGCAATCCCTGGCTGTTGCTGACTTTCAGCTCGCTGGTCTGGGGCGGCAATGTGGCGGCGGCGCGTTTCGCTGTGGGCGAGATTTCGCCCATGGTGCTGGTGGGCCTGCGCTGGATCGTGGTTGCAGCGCTCATCGCGGTCATGATGGGCAAGCGGCTGGGCGCCGTGCTGGGTTCGCTCAGGCCGCACTGGGCATTTCTCTTGCCCATGGGCGTGATCGGATTCACGATTTCCAACGCCCTGTTCTACGAGAGCGCACGCTTCACCACCGGGCTTAATCTGTCGATCATCCAGGGCGTTCTGCCGGTCCTCGTGCTGGCGGGCGCCAGGGTCGTCTATGGCGTGCGTGTCGGCGCGATGCGCATGTTCGGCGTGGCGCTGACCATGGCCGGAATCGTGCTGATCGCCACCGAGGGCGAGCCCTCGCGCCTGCTGGACCTTCAGTTCAACAAGGGCGACGCCTTCGCCTTTCTGGGCGCCGCGATCTATGCCGCGTTCACTCTTGCCTTGCGCAAGCGCCCGCCTTTATCGGCCATGGCCTTTTTCATTGGCGTGTCCATCGCCGCGCTGGTCTCCTCCGCGCCCGCCATGATGGTGGAAGCCATGCTGGGCGAAGCCATCTGGCCGGGCTGGCAGGGCCTGCTGGTGCTGCTTTATGTGGCGGTCTTCACCTCCATCGTCGGACAGGTCTGCTGGATCCGCGCAGTGGAGATGATCGGGCCGGGGCGGGCGGGCGTGTTCCAGAATTTGGTGCCGGTGGTGGGCGCCATTCTGTCGGTCGTTGTCCTGCGCGAAACCTTCCACTGGTTTCACGCTGCTTCGCTGGCGTTGGTGCTGTCGGGACTTTTCATTTCCGAGCAGGGGAAGCGGTAGTGGGCAGTCGGCATTCGGCATTAGAAAGGAAGGGCCAGCAATTCAGCGCCACCTTCCGACTGCCGACTGCCACCCTCAGAACTTCAACGCCTTGGCCTGCTTCACCCCGGGGATCTGCTGCACCTTCGCAAGCACCTGATCGGGCACGGCTCCATCCACCTCGACCAGGGCGATGGCCGAACCGCCCTCGCGGTCGCGGCCCAGCGCGAAGGTGGCGATGTTGAGGCCCGCATCCCCAAGGGTTCCCGCAAAGCGGCCGATGAAGCCGGGCTTGTCCTCGTTGGTCACATAGATCATGGACGGCGCGAATTCCCCGTCCACCTTGATGCCCTTGATGGAGAGAATGCGCGGCTTGCCGTCGTGGAAGACCGTGCCGGCGACAGCGCGTTCCTGCGTCTGCGTGGTGACCGCCAGGGTGATCAGCGATTCATAATCGCCCTCGGCGGCGCGCGATACCTCGTCAATGACGATGCCGCGCTCCTTGGCCACGGTCGGTGCCGAGACCACATTCACATCCGACAGCAGGGGCCGCAGCAGGCCCGCGATGGCGGAGGCGGTGAGCGCCTTCACTTTCAGATCGGCGACCGCGCCTTCATAGGTGATCGTCACCTTCTTGATGTCGGTGTCGGTGAGCTGGCCCGCGAAGGAGCCCAGCTTCTCCGCCAGCGCGATGAAGGGCTTCAGCTTCGGCGCTTCCTCGGCGGTGATCGAGGGGAAGTTCACCGCGTTGGAGATGGCGCCGCGCGTCAGATAGTCGGACATCTGCTCGGCCACCTGCAAGGCCACATTCTCCTGCGCCTCTGACGTCGAGGCGCCGAGATGCGGCGTGCAGACCACGTTCGGCAGGCCAAAGAGCACATTGCTGGTGGCGGGCTCGTCGGAGAACACGTCGAAGGCGCCGCCCGCCACATGGCCGGACACCAGCGCATCGCGCATGGCCGCTTCATCGACCAGTTCGCCGCGCGCGCAATTGATGATGCGCACACCCTTTCTGGTCTTGGCGATATTCTCCGCATTCATGATGCCACGCGTCTGCGGCGTGAGCGGCGTATGCAGTGTGATGAAATCGGCGCGGCGCAAGAGATCGTCCAGCTCCACCTTCTCGACGCCCATGTCGCGGGCGCGCTCGGGGGACAGGAAGGGATCGAAGGCGATAACGCGCATCTTGAGGCCCAGCGCCCGGTCGGCGACGATGGAGCCGATGTTGCCGCAGCCAATGATGCCCAGCACCTTGGCGGTGATCTCGACGCCCATGAAGCGGTTCTTCTCCCACTTGCCCGCCTGGGTGGAGGCGTCGGCGGCGGGAATCTCGCGGGCCACCGCGAACATCATGGCGATGGCGTGTTCGGCCGTGGTGATGGAATTGCCGAAAGGCGTGTTCATCACGATCACGCCCCGGCCCGTGGCGGCGGGAATGTCGACGTTATCAACGCCAATGCCCGCGCGCCCGATCACCTTGAGGCGGGTCGCCTGTTCCAGCAATTTTGCTGTGACCTTGGTGTTGGAGCGGATGGCGAGGCCATCGTAATCCCCGATGATTTCGGCAAGTTTATCCTTGTCCTTGCCAAGATTGGGCTGGAAGTCGACCTCCACGCCGCGATCTCTGAAAATCTGCACGGCGGCGGGTGACAGGGCGTCGGAAATCAGAACGCGGGGCGCCATTGTGTTCTCCCTTGATGCGTCCCTCTCACTCGATGGGAGAAGGTTCACATGGTGTTTCAAGATGTGTGATGAGAGGGGAAAGGCCCTCTCCCTGATGGGGAGAGGGCGTGCAGATCAGGCCTTCGGCAGGGCCGCTTTCGCCGTGGCGAAAGCCCAGTCGAGCCAATGGGTCAGGGCCGCCACATCCGAGGTCTCGACCGTGGCGCCGCACCAGATGCGCAGGCCCGGAGGCGCGTCGCGATAGCCATCGATGTCATAGGCCACCTTTTCCTTGTCGAGCAGCGCGGGGATCTGCTTGACGAAAGCGGCCTGCTGTTCGGTGGAGAGCGCGGTGATCGCGGGGTCGACGATCTTGAGGCAGACGCTGGTGTTGGAGCGGATGGCGACGTCGGAGGCCAGAAAGTCCACCCAGTCGGTCTTCGCCGCCCAATCGGCGATGGCCTTCAGATTGGCGTCGGCGCGGCCAATGAGGCCATCGAGGCCGCCAATGGACTTCGACCATTGCAGGGCGTCGATGTAGTCCTCGACGCAGAGCATGGAGGGGGTGTTGATCGTGTCGCCTTCGAATATGCCCTTGATGAGCTTGCCGCCATTGGTAATGCGGAAGATCTTCGGCAGGGGCCAGGACGGCTGGTAGCTCTCGAGCCGCGCCACGGCGCGGGGGGAGAGGATCAGCATGCCGTGACCGCCCTCGCCGCCGAGCACCTTCTGCCAGGAGAAGGTGACGACATCGAGCTTGTCCCAATCGAGCCGCTGGGCGAAGGCCGCCGAGGTGGCGTCGCAGATGGTGAGGCCTGCACGGTCAGCCGGGATCCAGTCGCCATTGGGGACCTTCACGCCCGCCGTGGTGCCGTTCCAGGTGAAGACCACGTCATGGTCGAAATTCACGGTGGAGAGATCGGGGAGGTCGCCATAGCCAGAGGTGATGACGCGCGCATCCTTCAGCTTGAGCTGCTTGACCACGTCCGTGACCCAGCCCTCGCCGAAGCTTTCCCAGGCCAGCATGTCCACGCCGCGCGCGCCCAGCAGCGACCACATGGCCATCTCGACCGCGCCGGTGTCGGAGGCGGGTACGATGCCGATGAGATAGTCGGCGGGGACCTGCAGGATTTCGCGGGTGAGGTCGATGGCCAGCTTCAGCTTCACCTTGCCGACCTTGGCGCGGTGGGAGCGGCCTAGCGGCGCGTCAGCGAGGTTCTGAAGGCTGTAGCCCGGGCGCTTGGCGCAGGGACCAGAGGAGAAATTGGGATTGGCGGGGCGGGTCGATGGGTGCGTTATTGTCATTCTGGACCATCCTTTCAGATGGGCGCCGCCCGTTGGGGGGCAGTGTCCCACATCCGCGATACGCTGACGCCGCCACGCCCGTCAAGTGTGCGGCGCATGCAAAAACGGCGGGGAACGCCCGCCGTTTGACCGCAAGAATGCGCGCTTGATCAGTCGACCATGTAGCGCAAACCGAGGCGTATCTGATGGGAATCGATATTGCTCTTGACTGAAGTGCTCAATGGGCTGGAGAGGCTTTGGTGGGCGCCTGAGTTCAGATAGCGATAGCTGATTTCGGACTTCAATTGTGGCGTGATGTCATAAGCGACGCCACCCATGAGCGACCAGGCGAGATTGAATTTGGTCTTGTTGGCCTGACGATCGAAGCTTTGCTTTGCAAAGGGAACAGGGGGCTCCCCCGCATGCACGACGCCAGCGGCGTCAGTCCATGAGGTAATCTTTTTGCCATATGCATCCACCCAGATATGCGGATATTCAGCTGCGGCGGACAAGTCCGCTGCATAGGCGCTCCCGTCTGAGGTCTTTGTATATTTCAGCGTTTCAGAGAATTTCAGCATGGAAACGCCCGCGCCAACGCCAACAAAAGGCGTAAACCCTTTCCAGGAGCCAAGATCCACATAGGCGTTCAGCATCAGGTCTGTCTTGCGCAGATCAGCCCTGTCTTGCGAATTACAGGTGTCATGAACCGAGTCCCAAAGGAAACCCAGCTTTATGTCCGTACTCTGATTTGACAGGCCGTAAAGCGTATAGGGACACGTCACGACGCTGCCGCTCTTGGAAACATCACGCGGCTTGCTGAAGGTCAGCGTGGCGTCTGTTCGCAGCCAGTTGTTGAATTTGTATCCGGCGCCCACGTCGAGGGCCCAACGGTTTTGCTTGCTCTCGGACTGGAACGATGACAGCTGCGGACCATTGTCGCTGCTCCAGCCCAGGTCGCCGCGAAGATACCAGCCAGAGCCAAGCTCCACGGGTTTGCCGATATAGTCAGGCGCCGGTTCGACCGGGAATTTGAGATAATCCGCTGCAATAGCGCCTTGCACGCTGAGTGCGATAGAGCCGACGATCCCTATGGTCCTGAGCCAGGAGGGGAGAGAAGCCATCATAGAAATCCTTCACCAGGCGCGAAATGAGTCCCTTGAACACAAGCTTGGCCTTAAATGTTTAAATTTGAGTAACCATCATTTTAAAAATTGTCGGAAGCGGAAAAATTCCGTCCCGATCGCGCCAGGCCCGCTTCAGGGCAGAAATGTTCCGCTGTCCAGACCATAGCGCAGGCCGATCCGCAGATCATGGGAGGCCAGCCCGATCTTCTGGATCTGTCCCCCGCAAGGCCCCGCGGGGGACGTGCAGCTCATGGCGCCGCTGCGTACCGAGCCCAGCGTCATGTAGCGATAACCCGCCTCGACCTTGATCCTTCCGGAAAGATCCCATGCGCCGCCCGCCATCAGGGCGAAAGCCGGCCGGATCTGCGAGGCCTCCGGCGCCAGCCCTGCGCCATGGCCATTGCCCGGCGCCAGCGTCAGCGTCGCAAAGGATGTGCGGGCGAGGCCAAGGCCCATGCCGACAAAGGGTGTGACATCGTACCAGGAGCCGATCTGGCCATAGACATTGCCCATAAGGACCATGCTGCGAAAGGCGCCCGCATAGGCCTCGGCGCAGCGCGCGGCGCCGCAACTGGCTGCGTCCACATAGGAGGCGCGGGCGCCGTAGCTGGCGGAGCCGCGATATTCGCCGGTCACATCGGCGCGGACGAATTCGTTGAATTGATAACCAGCCCCAAGGCCCAGCAGGGTGGAACGATCAATCCGCGTCGCGTCCTGCTGGAAGCCGGGCAGGGAGGTGGCGAAGGTGGAGGCCGTGTTGCGCGCCCGCAACTGGCCAAATCCCGCATCCGCCCGCAGATAGGCGCCCGAATCCCCATCAAACCGGCCGCGCAGGGCAGGAGAATCAAGCGATGGCGCCGGCGGCAGGATATCGGCCGCCAGAGCCTGCGCCCCATGGGCGAGCAAGGCGGCAAGGCCGATACTAATCGCAGCTTTCGACACGCAGGCTCCATCCACACAAAGGCGCGCTGCGCCGTCTCGTGGGAGGACCTTGAAGGAAACTATTTAAGCTTTGGTTAACCATAAACAGAAACAGCGACTTGGAGCCCTGCGCATCAGTTTCCGGCGCCACATTCGCGCGACAATTTGCGCCAGCCGAACCATGGTCGCGCTTTCGACATATTGCCGCCTTTAACGAAGTCTTAACCATAAGAGCGGATCAGGCCCCTTAAAACGCGGGGTAAAAGCTGCGGGCAAGGTTGACGGAACCTTCTTTTAACCATCTTGGGCCTAGGACAGTCCCCTGTATCCGGATCTAGAAGGAGTACCGGGATGATGTTTCTTTCAAGCGGCCGCGGCCTCAAACTGGTTTTCGCCCTGACGGCCGCCTTGTCGATGGCCGCTTGCTCCAAGAACCCTGACGACGCAAATGGGCTGGGTGGCGTGGGCGGTCTTGGGGCCGGCGGCGCCGGCGTGGCGACCCCTGGCAGCCAGCAGGATTTCATCAGCAATGTGGGCGATCGCGTTCTTTTCGAGACCGACTCCACCGAGCTGACGTCGCTGGGGCAGGCGACCCTGGCGAAGCAGGCGGCCTGGCTTCAGCAATATCCGCGCTACACCTTCACCATGGAAGGCCATGCGGACGAGCGCGGCACCCGCGAATATAACTTCGCCCTCGGCGCCCGCCGCGCCGAGACCGCCAAGAACTATCTCCTCGCCAAGGGGATCGCAGCCTCGCGCATGCGCACCATCAGCTACGGCAAGGAACGCCCGGTCGCCGTCTGCGACGACATTTCCTGCTGGTCGCAGAACCGCCGCGCGGTCACTGTCCTCAGCGGCGGCAATTCCTGAACCCTTTTTACAGGGCTTGAACGCTGCGGCGCTCCCCAGGGGGCGCCGTTTGCGTTTGCGCTGGCTTCGCCTTGGCTTTTCCGTAGCTTCACCAAACTTTGGCCGAAGTTGCGCCAGTATGGTAAAAGTCACATCTTGGAATATCCGGAATCCCAGCGATGACGCCCTCGAAGGTCCTGGCCGCCTGCGCCTTTGCGCTTTTCGCCTTCACGCTCCTGACGTCGCCTTTCGGGGGCGCGGCCAGAGCGCAACTGCTGCTGCGCCCACCCGCCGATGTGCCGGACGCCGTGTTCGAGCCCGCCCAGGGAATGGATGCGGCTGGCGCCCAGTTGCGCATCGACCGGCTCGAGAACCAGATGCGTGGCATGACCGGCCAGATCGAGCAGATGCAGTTTCAGATCAAGCGGCTTGAGGAACAGTTGCGCAAATTCCAGCAGGATGTGGATTTCCGCTTCGATGAACTGAAGACGGCCAAGCCCGGCGCTCGCCCCGCCCCGGCGCCTGCGGCTCCCGCCGCCCCCGCGCGCCGCACCGAATTGAATGAAAATGGCTATCCGGTGCTTGCGCAGGGCGCCACCCCTGTCGAGCCGCCCCCCGCAGCCGCCCAGGCCACCGGCTCCGGCCGCTTTGCCGGACGCCGTGGCGACGCTTTCGATCCGGCGCTTGACCCCACCGCCCCCGGCGCCCCGCGTGATCTTGCGACCATGGCGCCCGGCGCCAACGCCGCCCCGCCGCCCCCTGGCGCCCGTGCCGCCGCCCTGCCTGCCGGACCGCTGGACGCGGCGGACGAGGCCGAGCCCAACGCCCCCCTCGACCTCACGCGCAAGCCCGCTCCGGCGGCGTCGCTGCGCGTGGCGGGCGTCGACCCCGCCGCGACCGCCAGCCTTCAGAGCCCGACCGCGCCTGCGCCAAAGGTGATCGCCGCCCCCGTTGGCGCGCCGGGGGCGCCTTTGTCCGCCGCCCCGCAAGTCGCTGCGTTGCCCCCCGCCGCCCCCGCCGATGATTACGATGTGGCGACCGCCGCCTTGAAGGATGGCCAACTCGATGTCGCAGAGCAGCGCTTCCGCAGCTATCTCGACCAGCATCCCAGGGACCGGCTGACGCCGGAGGCGACCTTCTTTCTGGGCGAGACCTATTTGCGGCGAGCCCGTCCGCGCGAGGCCGCCGAGCAGTATCTGAAGATCACGGTCGATTTTCCCCGCGCGACGCGTGCGCCCGAAGCCCTCGTGAAGCTCGGCCTTTCGCTCGAGAAACTGGGGGCGAAGGAGCAGGCCTGCGCGGCCTTTGGCGAGGTTGGCCGCAAATATCCGGCCGCTCCCTCCGCCGTGCGGGTCAGCGCCGAGCGCGAGAGCAAGCGCGTCCAGTGCTGAGGCTGCGCCCGTGAACGGGGCAGCGCCCCCGGCCGTTCTCGACCCTCTGGCCCTCTTCGCCTGCGCGGGCGAGCCCCGATGCGCCCTTGTCGCCGTCTCCGGCGGCCCCGACTCCATGGCTCTGCTGCATCTGGCCGCCCGCTGGCGTGACCGGGGCGGGCCGCGCATCCATGCGGCGACCGTGGACCATGATCTGAGGGCTGGTTCGCGCGCCGAGGCGGAATCGGTGGCCCTTTGGGCGGGCGCCCTGAACATTCCCCACAGGATTCTCACCTGGACCGGCGAGCGACCAAAGGCCCGGCTTCAGGAACTGGCCCGCGCCGCGCGCTATGGCCTTCTGGAAGACCTGGCGCGGGAGGTCGGCGCCGAGGTGGTTCTGACCGGCCATCATGCAGATGATCAGGCCGAAACCATCCTTTTTCGCCTGTTGCGCGGCAGCGGCGTGGCCGGTCTGGCCGCCATGGCGCGAACCTCCCCAAGGGGCGGCTACAGGCTTGTGCGGCCTCTGCTCGATCTGCCGAAGGCCGATCTGGTGGCCTTCTGCGAGGCTGTGGGCCAGCCCTTTTTTCTCGACCCCTCCAATCGCGATCCGCGCTTCGCCCGCACCGATCTCAAGCGTGTGCTGGCCCTGCTCGAGGCCGAAGGGCTGGGCGGCGGCGAATTGCTGCGCCTTGGCCGCCGCGCCGCTCGCGCGGACGAGGCGTTGCGGGCCTGCGTGACGCAACTGCGGGCCGACCTGGCGCCGCTGGAAGAGCCTGGCCGCTTCGATTGCGCGGCGGCGCCTTTGCGAACCGTCCCCATGGAGCTGGTGCTGCGGCTGCTGGAGGGCGAAATCGCCCGAATCGGCGAGGGCGCCCCGCGTCTCGACCGTCTGGAGACCCTCGCTGGCGAGGTCTGCGCCGCGATCGCCGGGGAAACTGTCTTCGCCGGGACCCTGGCGGGCGCTCTGGTGCGGGTCACAGGCCCCGGTCGGCTTGTGGTGGTCAAGGCTCCGCCTCGCCGGTCGCGGGTCCCGCAAGCGCCCTTGCAAGGGTGATTTATTGACAATACCGTGACTTCGTTAAGCAGGCGGCAGGAAAGAGCAGGCGCTTCCCTTGGCAAGCCTTGCTCGGACGCCTAAATTGGAGAGAGCGGCCAGCGTGGTTTCGTTCGAAGCGCGCAGGGATCGCACAAGGACAACAGATGAATCCGAATTTCCGGAATTTCGCCCTCTGGGTCATCATCTTCTTGCTGGTGGTGGCCCTCGTCATGCTGTTCCAGAATCCTGGTCAGCGCACCCAGACGGCCGACATCAGCTTCAGCCAGTTGCTCACCGAGGTCGATCAGGGCCGGGTGCGCGAGGTCACGATCGCTGGCAATGAAGTCACCGGCCATTACACGGACAACCGCGCCTTCTCGACCTATGCGCCGAATGATCCGACGCTGGTGCAGACCCTCTACAAGAAAAACGTCGCGATCACCGCCCGCCCGCCCTCCGATGGCAATAGCTGGCTGGTGACGCTGCTGATCAATGGCGTGCCGCTGATCGCTTTCCTCGGCGTCTGGATCTTCCTGTCCCGGCAGATGCAGGGGGCCGGCGGGAAAGCCATGGGCTTTGGCAAATCGAAGGCCAAACTCCTGACGGAGGCCCATGGCCGCATCACCTTCGAGGAGGTGGCGGGCGTGGACGAGGCCAAGGAGGACCTGCAGGAGATTGTCGAATTCCTGCGCGATCCCCAGAAATTCCAGCGACTTGGCGGGCGCATTCCGCGTGGCGTCCTGCTCGTTGGCCCTCCGGGCACCGGCAAGACCCTGACCGCCCGGGCGGTCGCGGGCGAGGCCAATGTGCCCTTCTTCACCATCTCGGGCTCGGACTTCGTGGAAATGTTCGTGGGCGTGGGCGCCAGCCGTGTGCGCGACATGTTCGAACAGGCCAAGAAGAACGCGCCCTGCATCATCTTCATTGATGAAATCGACGCGGTCGGTCGCCATCGCGGCGCCGGCCTTGGCGGCGGCAATGACGAGCGCGAGCAGACCCTCAACCAGCTGCTGGTTGAGATGGACGGCTTCGAGGCCAATGAAGGCGTCATCATCATCGCCGCGACCAACCGTCCGGACGTGCTGGATCCCGCCCTGCTGCGTCCCGGTCGTTTCGACCGTCAGATCGTGGTGCCGCTGCCGGATGTGAACGGCCGCGAGAAGATCCTGAAGGTCCATGTGCGCAAGGTGCCCCTGTCGCCGGACGTCGAGCTGCGCACCGTGGCGCGCGGCACCCCGGGCTTCTCGGGCGCGGATCTGATGAACCTCGTCAACGAGGCGGCCCTCATGGCGGCGCGGCGCGGCAAGCGCATCGTCACCATGTCCGAGTTCGAGGACGCCAAGGACAAGGTGATGATGGGCGCCGAGCGTCGGTCCATGGTCATGTCCGAGGATGAAAAGCGCCTCACCGCCTATCACGAGGCCGGCCATGCGGTGGTCGCCCTCTCGGTCCCCGCCAGCGATCCCGTCCACAAGGCGACGATCATTCCGCGCGGCCGGGCGCTGGGTCTGGTGATGCGCCTTCCCGAAGGGGATCGCCTCTCCAAGCGTTACATCGAGTTCACTTCGGATCTGGCGGTCGCCATGGGCGGGCGCGTGGCCGAGGAGCTGATCTTCGGCAAGGAGAACATCACCTCCGGCGCCTCCAGCGACATCGAACAGGCGACCCGCATGGCCCGCGCCATGGTGACGCGCCTCGGCTATT
>CANCSY010000049.1 GCA_947380915.1 Beijerinckiaceae bacterium | reverse complement strand
GACCTTCACTATGGCATGGAATTGGTGAACAGAGTCTAAATAGTCGAAAGGGTCAGGCCGCCAGCCGGGGACGCAGACATGGCCGCATGTTTTCCGCCCATGGGTCCGGCGTATCGGTCCCGGAAAGCGAACATGCAAAGAGCGAATCACGGCATAAGAGACAATTATTGAAAAAAACAACACATATGTCTCTTTTCTGGTTGAATTATTCATCGTCCCATTGTACAGTTCACGCGTTGGGCCCTTTGACCCCCGGAGGTAGCCTACGCTCAGTAGCTTGGGAGCATGTTTATGAAAAACCTCATTGCAAACTTCGCCGCCGACGAATCCGGCGCCACCGCGATCGAATACGCCTTGCTCGCCTCCCTGATCGCAGTGGCGATCATTGGTGCGGCGACGGCTTTGGGAGGGAACATTGGCCGGTTGATGAACAACGTTGCCGGAAAACTTTGATCGATCTGGGCATCCTTGCCCTGTGTACAGATTGTCAATCCTGAGCTTGGGGCCATGTTGCGGCTGGGTCCCAAGCTCAATCATTCTACGATCGCCTCTTCCCGGATTGAGAGCTGCATTAGGCGGCCTTGAGTGGTTGAAAATTCAAGGCTGTAATTGGTCTGCTTCTTCTGGTGACAGATCCCGGGCGGGTCGTATGGGTGGTCTCTAGACCCGCACAAACAAACTACTCGGGAGTGACGGGCTTGGGTGACCTGATCCTTCGTTTTTTGAAAGATGATTCTGGCGCAACCGCGTTGGAATATGCCTTGATCGCAGCCCTCGTTTCAGTGGCGATTGTGGGCGGCGCCACAGCGGTCGGATCCAAAATCGCCAACGCCTTGAGGAACGCTTCCGGCAGGTTGTGACTCAGGGTCCAGGTGTCCAGGGTCGCCTTGAAGAGCGGCGCCACAACAGTTTTTATATTCTTTTTTTGAGCCAGAAATCTTCAAGTCAGAAACGCTTTGATCATTAAACATTTTCACGAATCGCGGGACCATCGTCATGTTGTCTTTCGCCATCAATTCATTTCCGCTCTTGATGATTTTCGCCGCTTGCATGGATATGTTCACCATGCGGATCTCCAACAAGATCTCCATCGCGCTGATCCTCGCCTTCCTTCCATTGGCGGCTCTCTGCGGCCTGCCCCTTTGGTCCATCGAGCCTGATTCCGTCGTCATGCATTATGCCTGCGGCCTGTTTCTCCTGCTGATCACCTTCACGCTTTTCGCCTTTGGAAAAATCGGCGGCGGGGATGCAAAATTCGCAGCTGCGAGCGCCGTCTGGATCGGTTGGGGCCCCTTGTTCGAATATCTGATGATCGCGTCCCTGCTGGGCGGCGCCCTGGCCCTGTGTCTTTTAACCGTGCGCGCCTTCGCGCTCCCCCTGGTCTTGTTGAAACAATCCTGGATTGCGCGCCTGCATAAACCCAAGGGCGAGATCCCCTTCGGCGTGGCGCTCGGTCTGGCCGGCGTCATCGTCTATCCGCAAACCGCCCTCTGGCTGGCGGCGCAGGGTATGTAAATTAAATTGAAATAAATGATGCGGCGTTAACCATGAATTGAGGTTCTTCTCCTTAAGTAAGGGACGTCTGGATCTTTCCTTCGGATTCTCGAAATGAACAAAGCGCGATTAGTCCTGGTCGGAGTCCTTATCTTTGCAGGCGGCGGCGCGCTCTTCCTGTTGTCCGGCGATCCGCCAGCGCCTCCGACCATAGAGATCGAAGTACCGAAGTTCGATACACAGGAAGTCCTTGTTGCCGCGCGCGAAATTCCGACCGGCACCATTATCTCCGATCTCGATCTGAAATGGATGGCCTGGCCAGCCGCCGCCGTCGGTTCCGCCATGATCAGCAAGAACATCGATCCCGGCGCTATCGCGTCGTTCAAGGGTTCCATCGCCCGCCTGTCTTCAATGGAGGCTGAGCCGATCCGCCGTGAAAAACTGGTGAAGGGCGCAAACGCAAGTTACGTGGCCGCCATTCTCCCCGCCGGCATGCGCGCCTATTCCATTGCCATTGACCCGAACGGGACGAATACCGCAGGCGGGTTCATTTTGCCCAATGACCGGGTCGATGTGATTCGCATGGGTGCGGCTCAGGCCCCGGTCCGTCCTGGCGAAGAGGGCCCCCGGGCTGACATCGTTGCGGCCGACATCCGCGTTCTGGCGATTGGTCGCAATGTGCAGGAAATGCCGGGCTCCGATCGCACCTACCAGGGACCCAACGCCACCCTCGAGGTTACGCCGGAACAGGCGCGGGATCTGGGGGTGGCCCAGCAAACGGGCTCTCTCGTCCTTGTGTTGAGAAGTCTTGTCGATCGAGGCGCGCCGTCGCCCCTGGAGCAAAGGGGCGGGGTTTCCGTTGTTCGTTTTGGCGTCGAGTCGCAACTGGGCAAAATGTCGGGCAACCGGTGAACATGATGCGCCAGGAAATTTTTCGGACCAGGAGTGGTTCCATGCAAATGACGGCAAGGACGATATCATCTGTGGTTTGCTCGGCCATTCTGGCGTTGAGTCTTTCGAGCGCTTTCATGGTGAGCGCGAGCGCCCAGCAGGCGGCGCAAAGGCCGCAAGCCGACAGCCAGACGAGAACCCCCCCGCGCAAGATGAACCTGCCGCAGGGACGATCCGTCATCGTGGATCTGCCTCGCGACGCCGCCGAAATTTTCGTTGGCGATCCCAAGGTTGTGGAGGCTGTGGTGCGTTCGGCCCGCAAGCTTTACATGATCGGCGTCGGCAAGGGTCAGACCTCGGTCTATGCCGTCGATGCGCAGGGCGCGCCGATCTCCGAGATCCAGATCACCATTGGTCGCGATGTCAGCGAATTGGAGGAGATCCTTCGCAACGCCCTGCCCAAATCGTCGATCACGGCGAAGGCGGTGGAGAACACGATCATTCTCACGGGATCCGCAGATTCAGCCGCCGACGCCAAGCTGGCTGACGATATCGCCAACGGCTTCCTGACCCAGATCACCTCGGCGGGCGGGGTTGGTTCTGTGGTGAATTCGATCACCATGCGCGGGCGCGACCAGGTCATGCTGAAAGTGACCATCGCGGAAGTTCAGCGCAATGTGATCAAGCAACTCGGCATCAAGGAGGCCATCGCCCGCGGCTCCTGGGGTACCTGGGCTCAGGACAATGCCTCGACCATCACGACGCAGGCTCTGACCACGGGAAACCTCACGCTTGGGGCTTATGGCGCCTTGAGCAGCGCCGGCTCCACCGCCGTGGGGCTCGCCTCCCAGATTCAGGCCTATGAACGCAACGGGGTCGCAAAAATATTGGCGGAGCCGGCCGTGACTGCGGTGTCCGGCGAGGCGGCGAAATTCACGGTGGGTGGGGAAATTCCGGTTCCACAATCGGAAACGTGTAATGCTGGGGTCTGCACCATCGGCATCGCCTTCAAGCCCTATGGAGTGACCCTGAATTTCACACCCATGGTTCTGGGTGAAGGGCGGATTCTCCTGCGTGTCGCCACTGAAGTCACGGAACTCGACCCGGCGACCAATGTGGTTTTCCGTGACGTCACCGTTCCAGGCTTCCGCAGCCGCAAGAACGAGACATCCGTGGAAATTCCCTCCGGCGGCTCCATGGTGACGGCGGGCCTGATTCAAACGACCGGCAAGCAGGCCATCAATGGCTTGCCCGGCTTGATGAATCTTCCGATCCTCGGGAGCCTGTTCCGGTCGCGTGAATATCAGCGCAGCGAGACGGAATTGATGATCGTCGTAACCCCCTATCTCGTGCGTCCGGTAAACCCGCAGGAGGTGGCGCGTCCCACCGACAACATGTCGGACGCGACAGACGCCCAGGCCCTGATGCTGGGCCGGATGAACCGGCTTTACGCGACCACGGATAACCCGCAGATCATCAAGAATTTCAAGGGCAAGGTTGGCTTCATCGCTGATTGAGCCCTTCGGGAAGGACATTTCGCCATGACCAGTTCACGTTTTACAAGCGCGGCGCCTCTTGCGCCTTCGATCCTGCGGGCGAGCCTCGCGGCTCTGGCGGTCATGTGGCTGGGAGGTTGCACGGATCGCCTGGCGACCGGCTCCACCATTTCGGACGATTATCAGGTCCGTCACCCCATCGTGCTCCGTGAAAAGCCCGTGACGATCAGCATCATATCCGGCCCCACGCTTGATCCGGGCTCGAGGAGCCGGGTCGTGCAGTTCGGGCTTGACGCGCGTGAGGAAGGCGCCGGGAGCGTGGAGATTCTCATTCCCGCAGGCGCCCCCAATGAGCGGCAGGCGCGTGCGGTTGCCCCAGCCATCAAGGCTGCTCTTGAGGAGGGCGGGTCTGCGATCGCGATCCATGTGGGATCCTATCCCGCGTCCGATCCGCGCGCGCTTGCTCCCCTGCGTGTGTCCTATCGAATGGTGCGGGCGGGCCTCACCCATGCCTGCGGACAATGGCCTGCGGACATCGCCGTCGGATCAGCTCAGGACGATCTGGACAATCGACCCTATTGGAACTTTGGCTGCTCATATCAAAACATGATCGCAACCCAGGTGGAGGATCCCCGTGATCTCCAGGGGCCACGCGCCATGACGTCGGCTGACGCGGGGATTCGCATGCGCACCATCGACAGGGTTCGCAAGGGCAATGACCCCGCAACCAGTTGGTCGACGGGGCTAGGTGCAGGCATCGGCAATGTTGGAGGCGCCAAATGAGCATGGTTGAAGCCGAGCGCTTCGGATCTGGCGACGGTGGCATGCTGATCGCCCCTGTTCCGCGCATATCCATTCATGCTTTTTGCGAGTCCCAATCTATCGCCAATCTGGTGGGCGCCGCCGCCGAAGACCGGCGCATGCAGAAGGCGAGCATCAAGACCCGCATGGGCGGCATAGGGATGGCGCTCTCGACCTATCGGGAGGAGCAGACGCCGAATGTCATTGTGCTGGAAGTGGGAGGCGACCGCGCGGCCTTTCTGGGCGACCTCGATGGGCTCGCCGAATTCTGCGACGACGGCACCCGTGTCGTCGTGCTGGGCGGCATCAACGACATCACGCTTTATCGCGCCTTGATCGCCCGCGGGGTCAGCGACTATCTGGTCGAACCTTTCGGCATGCTGGACCTGATCGGCGTCATTTCGGAACTCTATGGGAAACCCGGCGCGGCTTCCCTCGGGCGATTGGTGGCCGTTTATGGCGCAAAGGGCGGCGTGGGAGCCTCCACCATAGCCCATCACCTGGGCTGGTCCATCGCATCCAGGCTGGACATGGCGACCGTGATCGCCGACTTTGACCTTGCCTTCGGCACGGCCGGTCTCGACTTCAATCAGGACCCCCTGCAGGGAATCGCCGAAGCGGTGTTCTCCCCCGACCGGCTCGACGCGAACATGCTTGATCGGTTGATGACCAAATGCGCAGATCGGCTCACGCTTCTGGCGGCGCCGGCGACCCTCGCCCGTGAATATGATTTCGATCAGGAGGCGTTTGACGGACTGCTGGACCTCTTGCGTGGCGCCGCGCCGGCGGTGGTGCTTGACATTCCCCATATGTGGACCGCCTGGACCCGGCGCCTGTTGCTGGGCGCCGATGAGGTGGTGCTGGTCGCCGAGCCCGATCTGGGCAATCTGCGCAATGTCAAAAACATTCTGGATATGCTGGGTCCGGCGCGCACCAATGACGCCAAGGTGAAGCTCGTGATGAACCGCGTTGGCCTTCCCAGGCGGCCGGAAATTGACGTGAAGGAGTTCGCCGCCGGACTGAACACCACCCCGTCGGCGATTATTCCCTTTGACGCCAAGACCTTTGGTCTGGCGGCGAACAATGGTCAGATGGTGGCCGAGGTCAGCGGCGGCGCCCGATTTGGAGCGCTGTTTGAAAGTCTGGGTCGGCAGGTTTCCGGTCGTCCTGAGCTGCAGAAAACCTCAAAAAGCGGCTTGCTTGACCGCTTGAAATCGACGAAACTGCCTTTCAGTTTTGGTAAGAAATGATAATCTTTAAAGGGAAAACATTTCATGTTTGGCAAGCGTTCGACCTCTGCGGGCGCCGCTCCCGCCCCCGCCATGATCCCTCAGGGATCGCGGCCAGCTACGGCCTCTGCGTCCTCCGCCCGACCCGCGCCGGTTCTGGTGGTCTCGGAGAGCCGTCGCCCTGAATCGTATTATGTGACGAAGACGACGGTTTTCAGCGCTTTGATCGAGGCGATCGACCTTTCTCAGCTTTCCAAGATGAACCCCGAGGACGCGCGCAACGAAATCAGCGATATCGTCAGTGAAATCATCAGTATCAAGAACGTCGTCCTGTCGATCTCGGAGCAGGATGAGCTGGTTCAGGATATCTGCAACGATGTGCTGGGTTTTGGTCCGCTCGAACCGCTGCTGGCCCGAGACGACATCGCCGACATCATGGTCAATGGAGCGAACAAGACCTATATCGAAGTCTCCGGCAAGATTCAGCTCACCAATATCCGGTTTCGCGACAATGCGCAGTTGATGAACATCTGTCAGCGCATCGTCAGCCAGGTGGGTCGCCGGGTCGACGAAGCCTCGCCCATCTGTGACGCCCGCCTGCTGGATGGCTCCCGCGTCAACGTCATCGCGCCCCCATTGGCGCTGGATGGCCCCGCCCTGACCATCCGCAAGTTTCGCAAGGACAAGCTCACCCTCGATCAACTCGTGAAATTTGGCGCCATTTCTCCCGAAGGCGGGGAGATCCTGAAGATCATTGGCCGTGTCCGCTGCAATGTGGTGATTTCGGGCGGCACCGGTTCCGGCAAGACGACCCTGCTGAACTGCCTCACCAATTATATCGACCTGGATGAGCGCGTCATCACCTGCGAGGACGCCGCGGAACTTCAATTGCAACAGCCCCATGTGGTGCGTCTGGAAACGCGCCCACCCAGTCTCGAGGGCACGGGCGCCATACCCATGCGCGAGCTGATCAAGAATTGCCTGCGCATGCGTCCCGAGCGGATCATCGTCGGCGAGGTGCGCGGTCCCGAGGCCTTCGATCTGCTACAGGCGATGA
This sequence comes from Beijerinckiaceae bacterium, assembly GCA_947380915.1. Next base: position 9,557 of record CANCSY010000049.1, on the reverse strand, counting down.
ACACTGGCCATGACGGTTCAATGGGCACCTTGCACGCGAACTCGCCCCGCGAGGCCCTGGGGCGCCTCGAAGCCATGATCACCATGGGCGGCGGCGGTCTTCCCGCCCGAACCATTCGCGAGATGATCGTGTCCTCGGTGGATGTCATCATTCAGGCCACGCGTTTGCGCGATGGCTCCCGTCGCATCACCCATATCACCGAGGTTCTTGGCCTCGAAGGCGAAGTGATCATTACGCAGGATCTTTTTCTCTACGACATTCTGGGCGAGGACGCTGATGGAAGGCTGAAAGGACGCCATGTCTCGACAGGCGTCAGCCGTCCGAAGTTCTGGGATCGCGCCCGGTATTTTGGCGAAGAAAAGCGGCTCGCCGCCGCCTTCGACGCTTCACAGATAAAAGAGTCCCAATGATCTGCGCTTGTGATGACCGGCGGGAGATTTTGACATGGTCCCGAACAAGATCCTGATTTTACTTCTGGTGGCTTTGGCTGTCGGGGTCGTCCTTTATGTTTTGATTGCTCCTTTGCTTGCCCAGTCCGCGCGGGCTAATGAGCGTCGCCTCGCCATCGTGCGCGGCGAAGTCAGGAAGAACACCGCTTCGCGCGATACGGAGGCCGCCGCCCGCCGCAAGCAGGTTACCGAGAGCCTCAAGGATCTCGATAAACGTGAGGATAAGTCTGACAAAATTTCCCTGGATATGAAACTCGAGCAGGCGGGACTGGCGATCAGCGTCAGGTCTTTCATCATTGCTTCTTGTGTTTCCGGGGTGGCCTTTGGATTGATGACTTTAATCGTTCTCAACAAATGGTATGCCCTGGCCGGGATTCTGGTTGGCGGGGTTGGAATACCCAACTGGATTGTGAATTATCTGCGGGCGAAAAGGCTCAAGGACTTTCTGAAGGAATTTCCGGTCGCCATTGAAGTCATCATCCGCGGCGTGAAGTCGGGACTGCCGCTCGCAGCCTGCCTGCAGACTGTCGCCGCTCAGGCGCGTCAGCCTGTCCGTGAGGAATTCCAGATGATTGTCGCATCGACGAGCATCGGCCTGACGATCTCGGAAGGCATCGAACGACTGGCGGTGCGCGTTCCGCTGCCAGAGACGAATTTTTTCGCCATCGTCGTCAATATCCAGCAAAAGGCTGGCGGCAATCTGACCGAGGCCCTTGGCAATCTGTCGCAAGTGTTGCGTGATCGCATCACGATGGAATTGAAAGTGAAGGCCCTTTCCAGCGAAGCGAAATCATCTGCTTGGATCATCGGCTCCTTGCCGATAGTTCTGTCCGCACTGATCTATTTCACATCACCTGGTTATCTTGAGCCGCTCTGGACGACGGATACTGGGCAGATGGCCTTGAGCGGCGTCGCCATCTGGATGTCGCTTGGCATTTTGTTCATGCGACAGATGGTCAATTTCAAACCGTGAGTCTCCGCCATGCTCGACATGATCACAAGTGCGGCCGCTAACCCGAAGTTCCTGATCCAGTTGCTGATCGTGTTTGGAACCATCGCTGCGGTCATCACCGTGGGTGCGCCGCTGATCGCCGCCAATGCCCTGGAGGAGCGCATGAAGGCGGTCGCCATTGAGCGCGAGCGCCTGCGCGGCCGCGCCCGGGAGGAGATGGGAGAACGGCCGCGGAACAACAATCTGCGGCAGGCGCCCAAGCCATTCATGAAAGAGGTCGTTGATTCTCTGAATCTTGCACAATGGCTTTCAGTGGGAAATTCGAAGCTCACGCTAGCGCGCGCCGGCTTTCGGGGGCCGCAAGCGGAAATTGGACTTTTGTTTTTTCGTCTGGTTACGCCGCCCTTGCTCGCGACCGTCGCGATCCTTTACGTCTTTGTGTTGAAAATGGTCACCGTGACGCCGATGGTGGGTATGGGCATTGTGGTGGGGGCCCTTTATCTCGGCCTCAAGGCGCCAGAAATTTATCTCAACAATATAACTGAAAAACGGAGGGAAAAGATCCGCGGCGCTTTCCCCGACGCTCTTGATCTGTTGCTGATCTGCGTCGAGGCGGGCATATCCATAGAGGCCGCCTTTCAACGGGTGGGGCAGGAAATCGGCCAGCAGTCAATTGAACTGGCCGAGGAAATGACCCTCACCATGGCGGAGTTGTCCTACCTGCCGGATCGTCAACAAGCCTATGAAAATCTTGGCGAGCGCATCAATATTGATTCGGTTCGCGAGATTGTCATGGTGCTGGTCCAGGCCGAGCGCGTCGGTACGCCCCTTGCGGCGGCTTTGCGAACGGTGTCTCAGGAAACCCGTGCGCGCCGATTGCTGGAGGCCGAGAAAAAGGCAGCGAGTTTGCCGCCGAAACTGACCATCCCCATGATGATTTTCTTCTTGCCCTGCATTTTCGTCGTGCTTCTCACGCCAGCGGCCATTCAGGTCATGAAGCAGACGCAATAAACGTCAAACCTGGGCATGCCCGAGGTTTGTCATCTTGACGTCGTCGCAGTGGCCGCGGCCCGGGTCCAGGCGGCGGCGGGATCGGCCCCAGGCCGTGCAGATTTTTGCGGCGTGGCGGTTTTCTGAATGTCGCGCCAGGTGTTCGATTGGGCGATCATCTGGCGGATGGTCGCCACATTGGCTGCGGCCTGGTCCGGGGACACATCCCGGGCGGAAATGGCTTCGGCCTCGGTGAACTTGCCTTGCAGCGCCAGAACGAGCGCGAGATTTTGCCGGATGCGCGCGTCAGCTTTGGGATGAGCGCTCGCCTGCCTCAGGATGTCCTCGGCTTCGTCGAGCTTTTTCGACAGGGCGAGGGACAGGCCGAGGTTGGACAGAACCGAAGGCTCGCCTGGGTTGATCTTGAGGGCTTCGCGATAAAAGGCCTGGGCGGACCGCGAGTCTCCCATCTGGTCCGCCACCGAGCCTTGCGCCGAGAGGATCGACCAATTGGGCCGGTCGGGCGTATGGGCCTGCTTCAGCACTTCCGCCGCTTCCGCCAGACGGCCGGCATCGGCCAGCGCCTTTCCGTAAGCGCCTAGAATTTCCATGTCTTCGGGATTTTTGAGCGCGATCTTCTGGACCACCGCGACCGCTTGTTCATATTGACCGAGCGCCCGGAGCCCGCGCGCATAGGCGAGGGCGGCCGTTCGATCATTCGGCCGGGAATCATATCGCTTTTCCCAGGCCTGCGTGTAGCGGCGCACATCTTCCGGCGCGGTTGGCAGGGTGGTGTCGGGCTGAGCGATGGAGCCGGTGATGTCATCGAGGCTCATAGTCTTGCAGCCCGCGAGGCAGAGCGGCAGAGCGGTGATCGCCAGAAGGACGAATCCGCGCGTTATCGCATGGAGCGAGACGGGTCGAGCGTCCCGACGGAATTGGGCTTGCAGCATTGGCCCCTGTGTCCTTCAATCAACGCAGTTCTGAAATAAGTACGCCTTTGGTTCTGGAAACAATAAAGCGTTAACGCTAATGGATGGTTAATGCGCCCGCCCCCGCTCTCCTCTCAGGTGTCTCGCCATGACCGCTCCTTTCGCTGCCGCCACCGCCGCCGCAACGCCGATCTGGCTCGTGGACGCCACGACCTGGGCCGCCACCCGCGCAGGGCTTCCCTCGGAGGCGGTCGCCTTTGCGGACGCGATGGGTTTCGAGCCCAAGTCCGGACGCCATCTGATCCTGCCCGGCCCTGGCGGCGCCCTTGCGGGAGTTCTTTTCGTGGGGGATAGCGGCCATGGGGCCGACCGGTTCGCTGCTGGCAGGCTGGCCACCCTGCTGCCCAAGGGAACCTATCGATTCGAATCAGCGGCAGGCGACGCGCAGGCCGAGGAATTCGCCGCCCTTGGCTGGGCGCTCTCGGCCTATCGGTTCACCCGCTACAGGAAAGCGCCCGCCGATCATCCGCGCCTCGCTCTCTCCCGAGGCCTCGATCGCGCGCGTCTCGAGCGGATGGCGGACGCCATCTGCATGGCGCGCGACCTCATCAACACCCCCACCAACGACATGGGCCCCGATGCGCTGGAGGCCGCCGCCCTGGCGCTGGCGAAAAGCCATGGCGCGAAAGCGAAAACCATTCGCGGCGATGCCCTGCTGAAACAGAACTATCCGCTCATCCACGCGGTGGGCCGGGCCGCCGCGCAGGCGCCGCGTCTCGTCGACATCACCTGGGGCAAGCCCACCCATCCCAGGGTGACGCTGGTGGGCAAGGGGGTCTGCTTCGACACCGGCGGCCTCGATATCAAGCCCTCCAGCGCCATGCTGCTGATGAAGAAGGACATGGCGGGCGCCGCCACCGCCATGGCGCTGGCCCAGATGATCATGTCCGCGAAACTGCCGGTGCGCTTGCGGGTGCTGCTGCCCATGGTGGAGAACGCCATTTCCGCCGACGCCTTCCGCCCCGGCGACGTCTATCCCAGCCGCAAGGGGTTGAGCGTCGAGATTGGCAACACGGATGCGGAGGGCCGCCTCATTCTGGCGGACGCCCTGGCCCTTGGCGACGAGGAGAGCCCCGAACTGATGTTCGTCTTCGCCACGCTGACAGGCGCTGCGCGGGTGGCGCTCGGCCCTGATCTGCCGCCCTTCTACACGATGGATGATGAACTGGCGGCCGATATCGCCAGCCATGGGACGCAGGCCCAGGATCCGGTCTGGCGCCTGCCGCTCTGGGATCCCTATGATCGCCTGCTCGATGGCAAGATCTCGACCCTGTGCAATGTGTCGAGCGGTCCCTTCGCCGGGTCGATCACGGCGGCCCTGTTCCTGCGGCGGTTCATCGAGCGCACGACCTCCTGGGCCCATTTCGACATCTATGGCTGGAATCCCTCCAGCAAGCCCGCCCGGCCCGAGGGCGGCGATGCGCAGACCGCGCGCTTGCTCTATGGTCTCATCGAGGCGCGCTTTGGCAAGAGAGCGCCCCGGGGTGGGAAAACGTCATGACGGCTTGCAGGTGAGATGAGCATTTCCGGATCAGGATCGAAGTCAGGCGTCAATCATGCGCTGCTCTGGACGCTCATGGCCCATGGCGTTCTGGTGCAGGTCACGACGGGCATGGTGCGCATCACCACGTCCTATCGCATCGTCGAACTGAACCTCGATGTGATCTGGTACGGCGTGATCCCCGCCACCTTCGCCCTGTTTCCGATTTTCCTGGCGGTCTCGGTGGGCCGCTTCATTGATCGCAACCACGACGCCCATGCGGCCATGATCGGCTCGGGCCTGATGCTGGTGGCGGTGGTGGGCCTTCGCTTCGCCGAATCGCCTCTGGCGATCCTGCCCTGGACCGCCCTGTTCGGTGTCGGGCATCTCTTCCTCATGGCGGCCCATCAGATGCTCTGCGTGCGGGCGGCGGGGGAGCGCAACCGCGATTCCGTCTTCGGCAATTTCCTGATGATGACCGGCATCGGCCAGGGGCTGGGGCCTTTCATCGTGGGCTGGGTGGGGGGCGCGGCGCGGGTGCCCGACACGGCTTTTCTGTTCGACATCGGCATCGGCATCGCCGCCTTGGCCTTCGTCAATTCCCTTTGCCTGCGCCCTGCCCGAAATGTCGCGGCCAGAAAGCGCGACGAGGCGCCCATGTCCATTGGCAAGCTCCTGCGCATCCAGGGCTTCGTGACCGTGCTGACCGCCAGCGTGGTGACCATGTCGGCGCAGGATCTGGTGGTGCTCTATCTGCCCCTTCTGGGGGTCGAGCGCGGCCTTGGGGTGGGCGAGGTCGGCATCATCCTGACCATCCGCTCCATCGCGGCCGTGGTGTCGCGGTTGGGCTATGCGCGGATGGTGTCGGGGATCGGCCGCGTAAGGCTCACCTTCCTCAGCATGGCGCTGGCGGGCGCGGCCTTCGTGGTGCTGGCCATGCCCGTGCCGGTGCTGGCGCTTCAGGCGGCGGCCGCCGTGCTGGGCGTGGGGCTTGGCATCGCCACCGCCCTCAGTCTCACCAGCGTGGTGGAGCTGGCCCCCGCCGAGGTGCGCGCCACGGCCCTGTCCCTTCGGATCACAGGCAACCGCATCGGCCAGGCCAGCATGCCCTTCATGGGCTCCCTGCTGGCCGCGAGCGCGGGCGCCTCTGGCGTGCTGGTGGTGACGGGGGTCGCGCTGGCGGCGTCGGGGCTCGCGGTGCAGATCGTGCGCGGCCGCCAAAGCTAGAGCCCCTTGAAAGAAGAGCCGAAACAGGCGATGAGTCCGGACCCGAAACGAGGCAGCGTCGCGTCATGGATCTCGAACATGGGCCAGGATTGAAGCTCATCCATGATATTGCGATGGGCCTTGTGCATCAGACAAAGGCGGAGGGCGCATCCGATTTCACCCTGCGCCAACTGTCGATTCTGCTCACGGTCTATCTTGAACAGCCGCCCCATACGGTGCGCGGCCTCGCCAAGAAGCTGGGCGTGACCAAGCCCGTGATCACCCGCGCCCTCGACGCCATGGGTAAGCAGGAGATCATCGCTCGGCGTCGCGACGAGGCGGACCGGCGCAATGTCATCATCCAGCGCACCGTCAAGGGCGCGCTCTATGTGGAGAGCCTGGGCGATCTGATCGTCGCCAGGGCCGCCAATATCCCGAACCGAGGCTGATATGACCGCCCCCTTCGACAAGCGCCTCACCCCCGCCCGCCCCGATCTGGCGGCGGAATATCTGCGCGGCCAGGTGGAGGCTCAGGCCTATCTGCCGGGCTGCGAGATGCATGTGGTGGATGAAAGCCTGCCCCTGTTTCCCCAGCCCAACCGCGAAGGCCCCATCGACACCCATGCGCTCTTTGGCGAGACCGTCGTGGTCTATGAAGTCGACGAGGAGGGCTGGGCCTGGGGGCAGCTCAAGTTGGACGGCTATGTGGGCTATCTGCCCACCGAGGGCCTGCGCGAAGCGCCCCCGACGCCGAACCGCAAGGTGATCGCGCCGCGCACCCTCGTCTATCCCGGCCCCAGCATGAAGCTGCCGACCTGGGGCGCCCTGCCCCTTGGCGCACTGGTGGCGGTGGCGCAGGAGAGCGGCGATTTTGCGGAGGTTCCGGGACTGGGGTTCGTGTGGCGCGCGCATCTGGCGGGGCTTGATCATGCGGAGCCCGATTTCGTGGCGGTGGCCGAGCGCTTTCTCCATGCGCCCTATCTGTGGGGCGGCAAGACCTCATCGGGCCTTGATTGCTCCGGCCTCATCCAGATCGCGCTCCACGCCAGCGGCGTCGCGGCGCCCCGCGACACCGACATGATGGAGCAGGCGCTGGGCGCGCCCAGCGATATGGCGGCGGGCCTGCGCCGGGGCGACATCATCTTCTGGAAGGGCCATGTGGGCGTCATGCGGGACGCCGACACCCTGCTCCACGCCAATGGCCATCACATGCTCGTGGTGAGCGAGCCGCTGGCGGTCGCGCGCGAGCGGATCGTGGCGAAGACCGGGGCGGATGTGACGTCAGTGCGGCGGCTGGGTTAACCCGCCAGCCGCTCCACCACCACCGGCCTCACCTCTGGCCCAGCCTCGCCAATCTCATAGGCCGCCAGCACCCGCGCTGCCGCCTCCTGCGCGGCCTCAGGGCTGCGGGCATGGACCAGCGCGAGGGGCTGGTCCGGCCCCACAGGGGCGCCGAGGCCGGCGAGGCGGGTGAGGCCTACCGCATGATCGATGGGGTCCTGCGGGCGCGTGCGCCCGCCTCCCAGCGCCACCACGGCGAGGCCCACGGCGCGCGTGTCGATGGCGCATACATGGCCCGTCTGCGGCGCCGTCACCGCCAGGGTCACGGGCGCCTCGGGCAGATGATGGCGCGGGCGCTCCATGAGATCGGCTGGCCCGCCCAGCGCGCTGACCATGCGGGCGAAGCGCTCGGCCGCCGCGCCGCTGTCCAGCGCAGCCTCGATGCGCCGCCGCCCCTCGTCGAGATCGCCTGCAAGGCCCCCCAGCAGCAGCATCTCGGCGCCCAGCGCCACCACGACGTCCTGCACCCGGGGTTCGCGGGCGGCCCCTAGCAGGTGGTCGATGGCGTGCAGGGTCTCCACGGCGTTGCCAGCCGCGCTGGCGAGGGGTTCGTTCATGTCGGTGATGAGGGAGACGGTCGGCAGGCCAGCGGTCGTCGCCACTTCGGCAAGGCTGAGGGCCAGCGCGCGAGAGTCCTCCAGCGCCGCCATGAAGGCGCCCGAGCCGGTCTTCACATCCATGACGAGGCCCTGCAGGCCAGCGGCGAGCTTCTTCGACAGGATCGAGGCGGTGATGAGCGGGATCGACTCCACCGTCGCCGTGACGTCGCGGATGGCGTAGAGGCGCTTGTCTGCGGGCGCTAGCGCCCCGGTCTGGCCGATGATGGCGCAGCCGACGCTCTTCACCACGGCCATGAAGGTCGCCTCGTCCGGCGTCGCCTGGTAGCCCCTGATGCTCTCCAGCTTGTCGAGGGTGCCGCCGGTATGGCCGAGGCCGCGCCCCGAAATCATCGGCACGAAGCCCCCGCAGGCGGCCACCGCTGGCGCGAGGATGAGGCTGATATTGTCGCCCACGCCCCCCGTGGAATGGTTGTCGACCACCGGCCCCGGCAGATCGGCGCCGCGCCAGTCGAGCATGGCGCCTGACCGCGTCATGGCCCGCGTCAGGTCCGCGCATTCCCTGCGGGTCATGCCGCGAAAGAAGATCGCCATGGCCAGCGCCGCCGCCTGCCCCTCGGTGACCACGCCGCTGGTGAGCCCGGCGATGAAGAAGGCGATCTCCGCCTCCTCCAGCACGCCGCCGTCGCGTTTGCGGCGGATGATCTCCTGGGGGATCACGCGCCGTCCTCCTTCAGCGCCGCCAGCAGGGCGTCGAGCAACCCGCTCGCGCCGAAGCGGAAGGTGTCGGCCGTCGCCCAGTCCGGGCCCATGATCTCGTCGGCGATGTCGAGATAGACCTGCGCGTCAGCCAGGGTGCGGACGCCGCCGGAGGCCTTGAAGCCCACGGGCTTGCCCATCTCCTTGATGGCGGTGAGCATCACCCGCGCCGCCGCAGGGGTGGCGGAGACCGGGGTCTTGCCCGTGGAGGTCTTGATGAAATGGGCGCCCGCCTCGATGGCGATGCGGCTGGCGGCGTCGATATAGGCGGGGTCGCTGAGCTCCCCGCTCTCGATGATCACCTTGAGCCGATGGCCCGAGGGCAGGCACTGGGCCACCGCCTCGATCATGGCGCGGGGCAGGGCCGCATCGCCCCCCAGCAGGGCGCGCCAGGGCATGACGAGGTCGATCTCGTCCGCTCCGTCGCGCAGGGCCTCGCGCGTATCATCCACCGCCCGCTCGATGTCTTCTCCCCCGGCGGGAAAGTTGATCACCGTGGCGAGGCGGATCTTCGAGCCGCGCAGCCGTTGGCTCGCCCCCGACACGAAGGCGGGCCAGATGCAGATGGCGGCCACGGGACCGTAGGCGGTCTGGCCGCGCGCGATCAGGCGGGTCGCCTCCTCCTGGGAGGTGGAATCGGCGAGGTCGGTCAGATCGAGGCAGGCGAGGGCGCGAAGGGCTGTGGCGCGGGCGGTCATGGGGTTTCGAGACATGGGGTTTCGAGTCCTTCGATGAATGAGTCGAGGAGCGTGGCGAGGCTTTGGGCGCCTATGGCGGCGATGGATTTGGTCTGGTCATGGGTCGGCTCGCCGCCCTGATAGCCCGCGCCGT
>CANCSY010000048.1 GCA_947380915.1 Beijerinckiaceae bacterium | reverse complement strand
AGCTGGGGGGAATATAGATGGAGATCAGCGCGTCCAGCCGATCCTCCGCCATCATCTTCTCCAGCGTGTCCCCATCGGGTACGAAATCGAGCTTCACATTGGCGGGCAGGTTGAGGGGGATCAGCGGGTGCTCGGTGGGCTTGTCGAGCCCCCCCATGAACCAGTGCATCTCATGCTGGGCCACGCCATATTCATGCTGCAACATCCCCTTCATGAAGGTGGTGGCGGTGGCGCTGAACTGGGTCGTGCCGACCCGCTTGCCGCGCAGATCCTCCGGCTTTTCGATGCCCGATCCCTCCCGCACATAAAAGCAGGAGTGGCGGAAGATCTTCGAGAGCATCACGGGGATCGCCACGAAGGGCGAGCCGCCGCGCCCGATCAGGCTGGCGTGGGAGGCCAGCGAGATTTCGCTGGCGTCGAACTCCTGATGTTCCAGCATGCGCGGAAACATCTGCCGGGGCCGCAGCACCTCGATCTCGAGCTTGATGCCTTCGGGCTTCACGCGCCCATCGATCAGGGGCCGGGTGCGGTCGTAGTCCCAGCAGGCGAGCTTGAGGGTGAGGTCGGTCATGGGCGGTCCGGGCGGTTGAAGGGGCTCTTCGAGTTTAGTCGGCTCGTTGGCGAACGCCAAATCGCGGCGCTCTGGCGATTATTTTTGTCATGATCCTGTCATGGATGACTGAACATTTCGGCGCTGTTTCTCTTCCCGGAGGCCTCCCTTGACCAGCCGTGTCACTCACGTTCGGCTCACTCCCGACAAACCCGTTCAGCCGGGTACTGAACTGCTCTTTGGACTGCCGCCCGACACGCCGGAGCAGCGGGTCCTGAAGGTGGAGGTCAGCGGAGCGGAAGATCTTCGCCAAATCAACGCCCTGAACAGCCCGCAGGCGGCCCTGACCATGGTCAGCTTGGCGGGCGTGAGCCCCAGTGTCGACATCACCTTCGCGGACGAGGCGGGTTCCTTCCCCGAGTGGATTTTCCAGTCCACCGGCGGCGCCCATGAAACCCCCTCGGCGGACCTCATGCAGCTGATCGCGGACATTGCGCCGTCCGAACTGGCGCCGGCGCAAAGGGTCGAGCGCATCGTCCATCATGTGGAGGCGCGTTTTACCTATGGCGCGCGCGATGTGGGGCTGGGCGATGATGTCGAGGCCATGCCGGCGTTGGCCTGCGACACCCATCTGGGAACATGCGTGGACACCCACAGCTATGCGGTCGCCGCCATGCGGGCCGCCGGTTTTCCAGCCGCCTATGTCAGCGGCCTGTTTTTCCACGAGGGACGCAAGAACTCGGAGCCGGGCCATTGCTGGTTCGTGGTGGATGCACCGGGCGCTCCCCACCACTGGGACATCTCGCATTTCCTCAAATATGGCCTCGGCCCAGTCCGGCCCGTCTTCAACCCCAAGCCCGGAACCCGCTTCGCCATGAGCATCGGGCGTGATCTCGTCTTCAAGGGCAGGTCGGGGCAGGAGACCTTCGCGCGTCTCTCCGGCTTTCACCGGTTCGGCGGCGATGCGCCCGGCCAGAAGCTTGCGACCCTGGCCGAGATCCTCTGAGGCTTCAGGCCGCCGCAGGCAGCGAGACTGAGCCGTCCGAATAGATGATTCGGCCATTGCGCAGGGTCGCCCTGACATGGCCGACGCCGCTATCATCGGCGATCACCAGATCAGCCCGCCGTGATGGCGCTATCTCCCCCCGATCAGAAAGCGACAGGGCGCGCGCGGGGTTGAGCGTCGCCAACCGCGCTGCGCCCGCAAGCCCCTGCGGGTCGGCCTTTGCCAGTTCCAGCACGGCGGGAAGGATGGCTGAGGGGTGATAGTCCGAGGCCAGAATGTCCAGTAGGCCAGCTGCATGGGCGTCGCGAGCGGAGAGATTGCCCGAATAGCTCTTGCCGCGCAGCGCATTGGGGGCGCCCATGGCGGTTGCGAGGCCGCGCGCGCGGGCGTCGGCCATGGCTTCCATCGTCACTGGAAATTCGCTGATCGCCACACCCAGATCGTGCATCAGCGCAACCTTCGCCAGCGTGTCGTCGTCATGGCTCGCCAGAACCACCCCATGGCGGTGGCAGGCGGCGGAGATGGATTGCAGGGTCTGAGCCATGACTTCCGCAGGAACCGATTTTGACGCGATCCGCTGCGCCACATTGGCTTCGGCCTCCTCGCGCGAAAGACCCTTCTCCCTGGCGGTCTTCGCGATATGCAACTCAAGATCGCGATACTGGCCCTGGCCGGGCGTGTGGTCGGTGAGCGAGATGAGATCAAGGCTCCCCTCGGCGATCAGTTCCTCCACCACCGAAAGGGCCTTGGGGAAGGTGATCTCGAACCGGGCGTGGATCCGATGGTCCACCAGCAGCTGCCTGTTCATCGAACGCAGCGCGCGGATCACCGCAGACGTGTGCTCGAAGCTGCGAATATGCCCATAGGCCGAGGCCGGATTGAAGGACAGCGCCGCATAGGCCGTCGTCACGCCCGCGACAGCCAGACGGCGGTCGAGATCGCGCAGACCCAGCTCCATGGGCATCCGCACATTGGGGCGCGGCTCCACTTCCCGTTCGATCATGTCTCCGTGCATGTCGACGAAGCCCGGCAACAGGATCAACCCGCCGCCAATCATGGTGGCGTTCGCCACGGGATGATCGACGATCTCTACAATGCGTTCGCCGACAATCCGAATCGAGCCACGATCAAGCACTTGGTCGGCAAGCACGACCCTGAAATCAGACAACCACATCGACCCAGCCTCCATGCCGAAGGCGAGCGCAAGTCGCTCCCTTCAGGCTCTGCCGCCAGACCTAGAAACACGATGTGACGGGGGGATGACGTTGTAGGGTGAGGCGTCGGGAACGATGGGGGTTACGGGCGAGTGGTCGTCAGCGGCCAAGCTCCAGAGAGCCCCACTTTTGAGGAGCTGCGATTGCATGCCCTTGGCCGCACAGACGCCCGGCGAGGGCGGCATCTCACCTTTACGTTACGCGATGGCGGCCGTCTGATCAGAGCCATCTCCGCAAGGACCCCGCACCGGAAGGAAAGGGCGCGCTATGAGCAAGAATCCTGAGGCGACCCCAAAATTCAAGACCGAAGCCGAGGAGCGGCTCTTCTGGGAGTCCAACGATAGCAGCGCCCATATCGATTGGAGCAAAGCTCAGCGTGTTCGGTTGCCGAACCTCAAGCCAACGACCACATCGATTTCATTGCGTTTGCCGGTGTCGCTTCTCGATAGCATCAAGATCGCCGCCAACAAGCGGGATGTTCCCTACCAGTCCCTGATCAAGGCCTGGTTGGTCGAGAAGGCCGGCAGCGTTTGAGCGGGTTTGCTGTCACTCCTCCCGATAGGGAAGGTGGCCGCAAGCCTTCGCCTCACAGCATGAAGCTCACCGACCCCAGCGACCCCAGCTCATGGGACTTCAGGAACACCCTGCGCTCCTTGATGCGGAACGAATCCCCCTCGCGCTTCAGGATATGGCGCGTCGAGCCCACATATTCGCCCATGCGCTCATAGCGCCGATAGCGGTGGCAGACGAAGGTGGCGGCGGCGGTGATGGTGTCGCCATCCTGGGACAGGATCCGCACATTGCCCACGATCCGCGACAGGTGGGACTTGGGCGCCTCCGCATGGCAGTTGGGATCCATCACGCGGATGATGCGCTGGTGGATGCGCTCCCGGTCGTCGGCGATGATGAAGAGGGACTTGCGATGGTCGCCCGTCGGGTCATCGTTCGCGGGGATGTAATAGCCGGCGTCGTCGGTGAGCAGGGCCTCCCACTCCACCAGCTTCCAGTTGTCGAGAAGATCGGCCTCCATATAGAGGAAATCCTCCACCTCAGCGCGGGTCACGGGGCTCATGCCTGCTCTCCCATCATGGCGTTCCATTTGCGCCAGAAGAGGCGCAGGTGGAATTCGTCGCTGTTCAGCTGCTCGCCATCTTCATGGCCCATGCCGCGCGACATTTCCGACCAGCGGTCGTCCTGCCAGTTGGCGAGGCCCTTCTGCACCATTTCCAGCGCCTCCACGTCGTCGGGCGTGGCGAAGCCGCCGGGGCCGTAGAAGGTGAGGAAGGCGTCGAGGCGACGCGCCCGCGCCGATTCGCTCTCCTCGACCGGGCCAAGGGCCCAGGCCGTGACATGCATCTTGTCGACCCCGTTGGGGAAGAAGGTGCGAATCGTCACCGAGGACCCGTCGTTGATGACGAGATTGGGGAAGATCACGAGGTTGCGATTGGTGTCGGCCACGCGCTTGGCGCGGTCGGCGCCCAGCCGCTCCACCAGCTCGGCGCGGATGGCCGCCATTTCAGGCTTGGCTTCCTCGCCGTAGAGCGGGATCCAGGCCGCCACGGGCCGGCCGCGGAAATTCACATTGTCGGTCGTGAAATGGCCATTGCCCAGATCGATGGCGAGGCCCTTGGTGGGCAGCACCATGCCCGCGCCCTTGGGGGGCTCCATCACCACGCCCGAGTTGCGCATGAAGTTCAGCCAGGTCGAATGGGTGGTCGGCAGATGGTAGTCGTCCACGCTGTTCTCGACCATCAGCTTCCAGTTGGCGGCGACGTCATATTCCTGGGTGCCGGGCAGCACTTCCATCTGGCCCGACGGTGACTGGTCGACCACCAGGTCGATGTAATCGCGGGTCTTGCCGAGATAGTCGCCGAGCGGCGGGGCGTCCGGATCCAGGTTCATGAACCAGAAATCCTTGTAGCTCTCGAAATGGGCGGGAGTCTTCAGGCCCAGATCGCCCTTGTCGAAGGCCTCCGTATAGGCCTCCTCGCTGGGCACGCGGGCCAACGAGCCGTCATTGCCATAGCTCCAGCCGTGGTAGACGCACATGAATCGGCGGGCGTTGCCGCAGCGCTCGGCGGAGACGATGGAGCCGCGATGGCGGCAGGTGTTGAAGAGGCAGCGCACCTGGCCCTTCTGGTCGCGCACGAAGATGACCGGGCGACCGGCCACCTTGCGGGTCACGAAGTCGCCGGGCTTCTTCACTTCGGAAGCGTGGCCGACGTAAATCCAGCATTTTGCGAAAATCTTGCGCATTTCCTCGCGCAGAATCTCCTCGGAGACATGCACGGAACGGTCGAGAAGGAATATGCCCTTCTCCCGGTCGTCGATCACGTAGGAGCCATTGCCTGGCATGTGCGGAACCTCGAATGCTGGGGTGAGCGTGGGGACATGAATAGTTTTGCCCCTCGGGAGTGTCAATTCGCTCCGGTTTTGGCATAAGGGGTCCAACCCCGCGCACCAGGCGCAGCCATTCTTGACCGGAGGACCGCATGTCGGCCGAAAAATCCCTGCTTTTGTGCAAGGTTGCAGACTTGGAGCCCGGCTCCGTGAGGCGTGTGGACCGGGCGGATGGCCCGGCTCTGGCGGTCTATAACGTCGAAGGATCCTTCTACGCCACCGACGATTGCTGCACCCATGGGCTCTCCAGCCTGTCCGAAGGCCAGCTCGACGGGGAGCTGATCGAATGCTCCATGCATTTCGGCGGGTTCGATGTGCGCACCGGCAAGGCCGTGCTCGCGCCTTGCAGCATCGACCTGCGGACCTGGCCGGTCGAGGTGCGGGGCGACGAGGTCTATGCGCTGATCCGCGAAGACTGAGGAGAAGGCGCGCACTTGCAAGCGCGCCCTCCGGGGCGCCATTGTGCCGGGGAAGAATGGGGAGCGATGATGAGCGGACAGGGTGAGCAGGGCGAGCGGGTCAAGGGACCGCTGGTTTTCATGGATTACGATCAGGTCGAGCTCGACCGTTGCTATGATCAGACCAACTGGGCGCCCAATCAGGCGATCGTCGCGGCCCGCACCGAGGTCAACAGCGCCGGCGCCCGCGAGCGGTTGGGCGGCGCGATTCGCTTGTCCTATGGCCCCACCGAGATCGAGAAGCTCGATCTGTTCAAGGCGAAGCAGCCCGGCGCGCCCATCCTGATCTATGTCCATGGCGGCGCCTGGCGCAGCGGTTCGTCCTCGCGCTGCCACGCCCCTGCGGAACTCTTCCATGGGGCGGGGGTGAATTACATCGCGCTCGATTTCAACAATGTGGACGAAGCCGGCGGCTCGCTGTTCCCCATGATCGATCAGGTGCGCCGCGCGGTGGCCTGGGTCTGGCGCAACGCGGCGTCCTTCGACGCTGACCCCGAGCGCATCTATGTGTTCGGCCATTCCTCTGGCGCCCATCTCACCGGCAATATCCTGACCACCGACTGGGAGGGTCAGTATGGCGTCCCCAACACC
The DNA here is from genome assembly GCA_947380915.1 of Beijerinckiaceae bacterium. The sequence goes on along the minus strand of CANCSY010000048.1, from coordinate 10,390 downwards.
ATCCTGAGGGGCGGCGTTGTGTGCAGCGGCATGTATGAACTGGCGCCCGTCCGGCTCTCGGCGCGCAGCAAATATGTGAACTTCACAGATGACATGGTGGAGCAACTCTCGTCGATCCGCCATCTCGACCGGCTGCATTGCCCCATCATCGTGGCCTATGGGGACCAGGAGTCCCCCGAGTTCCAGCGCCAGAGCAAGGACTTTGCGCAAGCTCTTGAAAAAGCAGGAAAGTCTCACAAGCTGGTCATGGCCAAGGGCTATAATCATTTCGAAATCGCCGAGACCCTGGCCAATCCCTATGGCCTGCTCGGGCGCGCGACCCTGAAGCTCATGGGGCGTGATTTCAAAGGGGAGGCGCGGTCATGAAGGCGGTTGTTCTGCACGAATTCGGGGCGCCGGACGCCCTGCGTTACGAAACCATCCCCGATCCGCAGCCGCGCTTCGGCGAAGTCCGCATCCGTGTCCATGCGGCGACGGTGAACCGGGTGCTGGATGTGTCCCTGCGCGCCGGGAACGAGGCCCATCGCCATCCGGTTCTGCCGCTGATTCTGGGCGTTGATTGCGCGGGCGTGGTCGATGCTGTGGGCGAGGGCGTCACCAGCTTCAAGGTGGGCGATCACGTCGCCTCCGCAGGAACCATGCCGCTCGATCCCTGCGCGGAAGATGGCGCGGGCTATGAAGGTCCGCAGGGCATGATGGGCATCAAGCGGCCCGGCGGCTTCGCGGAACTCGTGTGCGTGCCGGCCTTCAAGACGAATCTCCTGCCCAAGAACCTCGATTTCCATGAGGCGGCGGTGGTCATGCGCCATTGCCCGACCGCCTGGAACCTCATGTGCAATGTGGCGCAGCTCAAGGCTGGCGAATGGGTGCTGGTGATGGGCGCCAGCGGCAATCTGGGGTCCGTGGGCATCCAGATCGCCAAGAATGTCATCGGCGCGCGGGTCATCTGCACGGCGGGCGGGCGGGCGCGGGCCGATTCGGGGCTCGAACTGGGCGCCGATCACGCCATTGATTACGCCAGCCAGGACCTGCTGGCCGAGGTCATGCGCATCACCGGGGGCAAGGGCGTTCAGGTCCTTTATGACAATATCGCCAATCCCAAGGTGCTGCCCCAGGCGTTCAAGGCGCTGGGCGTTGATGGCCGCATGGTGACGGCGGGCGCCCATGGCGGGCCGGTGGCGCCCATCGACTTCCACCACCTCTATGACAAGCGCATCACCATCAAGGGCATACCCGGCTACAAGCCTTCGGACCTGCCGCTTTGCTTCGCCGCCGCTGCGGAAGGCAAGATCAAGGTGCGTATCGCCCATGTGCTGCCGCTGTCGCAGGCGCCTGAGGCGCATCGTCTCATGGAAAGCGATCCGGGAATGGGTAAGATAGTGCTCGATCCCACGCTGGGCTGACAGGCGCGGCCCGCTCGACCGGGCCGCGTGGATGCAAAAGCGGGGCAAGCAGGAAGGACGCGCCATGAAGGTCATGAGTTTTCATCTTATGCCCTATGCCAACATCGACCCGGGCATTCGCGAGACCTATCGCAGCGCATGGGTCGTGCTTCCCAATGACCATTTCGATCCGGTCGTGGGCCATCAGCTCTACAATCGCTATCTCGACGAGCTGGAGCTGGCCGACGAGCTGGGCTTTGACGGCGTGTGCATCAACGAGCATCACCAGAGCGCCTATGGGCTGATGCCCTCGCCCGTGGTCATGGCCTCGGCTCTGTCGCGGCGCACCAAGGGGCGCATCGCCATCCTCGGCAACGCCTTCTGCCTGCGCGAGAATCCGCTGACGCTGGCGGAAGAGCACGCCATGATCGACGTCATCACAGGCGGGCGGCTGATCAGCGGCTTCGTGCGCGGTGTGGGGACGGAATATTTCTCCTTTGGCGCGAATCCCGTCCATTCCCTGGAGCGCCACAAGGAGGCGGCGGACCTGGTGGTGCGCGCCTGGACGCAAACGGGGCCCTTCTCCTATGAGGGCAAGCACTATCATCTCGAATATGTGAACCTGTGGCCGCGCCCCTTCCAGCAGCCCCATCCGCCGATCTGGTGCCCCTCCCAGGGCAGCCGCGAGACCATTGAATGGGCGGCCCATCCCGACCGCAAATATGTCTATCTGCAAACCTATAGCCCCGCCGAGGCGGTGGCGAAATATCTCGACATGTATCGCGAGACCGCCTGGCGCCAGTATGGCTACGAGGCCTCCTCCAGCCAGATCGCCTGGTGCGCGCCAGTTTATGTGGCCGAGACCGACGAGCAGGCCGTGAACGAGGCGCGGCCCCATATCGAGTTGATGTTCAACGTGCTTTTGCCCAAGGCCAGCGAACTCATGTTCTTCCCGCCGGGCTATATGAGCCCCGAGTCCCTCGCTCAGGTCCTCGCCATGAAAGGCAAGAACCGGGGCAGCGTGACCATCGAGATTCTCATCGAGCGGGGCATCATCATCTGCGGCAGCCCGGAGACGGTGCGCCGGACCATCACCGAGCGGCACAATCGCATGGGCTTCTCGGAGTTGCTGTGCATGCTGATGTTCGGCTCGATGCCGGCCCATCTCACCGAAAAGAACATCCGCCTTTTCGCCAGCGAGGTCTTGCCTGCGATCAGGCAGCTGGGCGACAAGGATTATCGAGGCTTCGACCTGCCGCGTGTGGCGGCGGAATAGACGAAACAAACAGGGAGGAATGAGGATATGACGGATTTCAAGCTGCCTGAAGAGCTGCAAATGCTCCAGCAGAGCCTGCGTCGCTATGTGGACAACGAGATGATCCCCTATGAGCGCGAGACGCTCAACGGCATCGAGCTGAAGCCCGAATGGCGCGAGAAATTTCAGGACGGCATGAAGAAGCTGGGCCTGTGGATGATGGATGTGCCCGAGGAATACGGCGGGCCGGGCCTGTCGCTGCTCGCCAAGTCCATCGTCTGGCAGGAACTGGGCCGCACCATCGCCTTGCCCGCCCGCGACGATGGCATCACCGGCCCGCAGGTGCGTCACATCCTGTTCCAGCTGCAAGGCGAGATGCGCGAGAAATATCTGCTGCCGACCCTGCGCGGCGAAAAGCGCGGCTGCTTCGCCCAGACCGAGCCGGACGCGGGCTCAGATCCCGGCGGTATGCGCACCACCGCCGTGCTGGAGGGGGATCATTACGTCATCAACGGCGTGAAGCGCTTCATCACCGGCGCCGGCAAGTCCGACTTCATGCAGCTCATGGCCGCCACCGACCGCTCCAAGGGCTCGCGCGGCGGCATTTCCTGCTTCATCGTCGACATGAAGACGCCCGGCGTGAAGCTCACCGCCCAATACGAGACCATGATGGGCGACAAGCCCTGGGAAATCGTGCTCGACAATGTGCGCGTGCCTGTCGCCCATCGCGTGGGCGAGGAGGGCAAGGGCTTCGGTCTGGCCCAGAAGTGGCTCGGCGCGGGCCGCGTGAAGCATGGTTCGCGCGCCCTTGGCGTGGCCGAACGCGCGCTCGACATGGCCGTGAAATATTCCCACCAGCGCTCCACCTTCGGCAAGCCGCTGGCCGAACGTCAGGGCATCCAGTGGCAGCTCACGGATATCTGGATGAGCCTCGACATCGCGACCCTGCTGGTGCGCCGCGCGGCCTCGCTCATCGATGATGAGCAGGAGGCGCGCGTGGAGGCCTATCACTGCAAATACTATGCGGATGAAATGGCCTTTGCGGCGATCGACCGCTGCATGCAGATCCATGGCGGCATAGCCCTCACCACCGATCTGCCCATCGAGCGGATGTGGCGCCAGCAGCGCAGCTATCGCATCACCGAGGGCGCCAGCGAAGTCATGCGCACGGTGATCGCGCGCCATGTGATGAAGGCCTATGCCTGATTTGCAGGGGTCTAAGCAGAGCGGGGCAGGGGCCTGAATGCGCCCCGGCCTCGTCATGCTCCTCGCTCTGCTCCTCGCCGCCCTCGTGGGCGGCGTTGGCTTTCTGGGGGCGCAGCTTGTCTTGGCCCCGGCGCCTCTCGTTGGGCCTGACTCGGTCTGGCGGGAAGTCGCCTGGCCTTTCCTGCGCGATGGCTGGCCCCAGGGGCGCGCCCTGCGCTGCGACGCCGCACGGTGCGGCGAGGAGGTTCTGGTCTATGCGCGCGTCAAGGCGGGCATGTGCGACTGTGTCGCTGGCGTCGCCGATGATGAGGATCTGGAGCGCGTCAGCGATGCGGCGCTGATTTCGCCCCGGCTCACCCCCGAAGGGGCGGGGGGTGAACTGGGCTTTGCGGGCCTCAAGGGCCGCCTTCGCCTCTATCGGACCGAGGGCGGGGCGGCGCTCGCTGTTCTTGCAGGGGGGCGCAATTGCAACGCCCTTGTCGCCATGGCCACCGGCCGCCACACGCTCTCCCCACAGTCCCTTCAAGCTGTCGGCGCCCTATTCGATTCCCCCCTCATGTCCCGCTGGATCGTTCAGCAGGGTGGCTGACGCAGCGTTCGGGTCCCGTCTTTTCAAAAGAGGCCGTGAAAAGGTGAGTCGTCCACAAGCGCTTACCCAACGTCCCCTTGGACAGGTCCGGCCTGATGCTATGGTTAATGAGTGATTCCCCAGCCGGGCTGAATCGATTCGCTACGTTGATGTTCCGGGGCAGGCGACTCCGGGCTTTGTGGGGGCTGACTTCGTGGGCAGCAAGGATTTTACAATCGAGACGGCAGGCGTCGATCTTGGCCAGGCGGTGTCCGAAGACACGCCGTTGGACCTTGTCGAAGTGGCTGGCCGCATCAAGTGGTTTGATGTGGCGAAGGGGTATGGATTCGTGGTGCCTGACGAGGGCAGTCACGACATCCTTCTGCATGTGACCGTTCTGCGGCGCGACGGTTTCCAGACTGCGCCCGAAGGCGCGCGCATCGTCTGCGAAGCCCAGAAACGCACCAAGGGCATGCAGGTGTTCCGCGTGGTTTCGCTGGACGAATCGACCGCGACCCATCCGGCCATGCACACCGCGCGCACCCATGTGCAGGTGGTGCCGACCAGCGGCTACGAGATCGCCATCGTGAAGTGGTTCAACCGCGTGCGCGGCTTCGGCTTCCTGACGCGCGGGCAGGGCACGGAAGATATTTTCGTGCATATGGAGACCCTGCGGAAGTTCGGCCTCGCCGACCTCAAGCCAGGCGATGGACTTCTGGTTCGCTTTGGGCCGGGCTCCAAGGGACTGATGGCGGCCGAGGTTCGTCCGCTCGAAACGGCGATGCCCTCCTCGCACTGAGGGCGTCCCGCTGCGGGGCCGCAGCTTGCTCCGGCCCCTCCGAAGAGGCATTGTTGCGCCTCTTCCTATGGCGGGGTTTGAGCATGCGCATTTCAAGATCACTCGTATTTGTCCTCGGCCTTGCGCTGGCCCTTGCTGGCGCTGCGGCCCTCAACGGCCCCGCCCGCGCCCAATCAGCGCCCCAGGCCCAGCCGACCACCACCGAGCCCCTTGAAATCGTGACCGCCACTGGCCGTCACATGTTCGCCATCGAGGTGATGCGCACCGACGAGGAGCGCGCGCGCGGCCTGATGTTCCGCCGCTTCATGCCCGCCGACCGGGGCATGCTGTTCGACTTCAAGACCGAGCAGCCCGTCATCATGTGGATGAAGAATACCTATATCCCCCTCGACATGATCTTCATCAGCCGCAACGGAACCGTGACAAGCGTGGCCGCCAATACGGAGCCCATGTCCGAGCGCACCATCTCCTCAGGCCCCCCCGCCTTCGCCGTGCTGGAGGTGAATGCGGGCGTGGCTGCGAAGATCGGGCTGAAGCCGGGGGATAAGGTGGTGCATGGGGTGTTCGGGAAGTAGATTTTCTGGATTTTGATATTGGTCGGGGCAGCAGGATTCGAACCTGCGACCCTCTGCTCCCAAAGCAGATGCGCTACCAGACTGCGCCATACCCCGACTCATGGCCTCGAAAGGCCGCTCCGGCGCGCGAGCGCCGACGCCAAGGACATAGCCTGCCGGGCGCACGGGCGCAACAAGGCTGGCGCCGTGGCGCGAAGTTATGGGGCGTGACCTCGGACCTCGGAGATACATTTCGTTCGCCTCGCGCCTTTCGCCGGGAGCCCGCTGCTGGCATAGCTGTTCCGCAGGGGTAACCGGACCTAAGGTCCACCATGGAGCGACTGATGGACGCACAGGCAGAATTCCAGATCCTCGAAGCGACCATCGCTGACATCCACGCGGCCTATCTTGACGGGCGCCTGACCGCGCGGCGGCTGGTCGAGACCTATTTCGAGCGCATCGCCGCCTATGACAAGGCTGGCCCGGCCATCAATGCGGTCATCTCCACCAATCCCAAAGCGCTGGACGAGGCGGACGCGATGGACGCCGCCCTGACCATGGGCGGGCTGGTGGGGCCGCTGCACGGCATCCCCCTCATCATCAAGGATCAGGCCGATGTGAAGGACATGCCCACCACCATGGGCTCGGTGATGTTCAGGGATCATTATCCCGACCGCGACTGTTTCGCGGCTACGAAGCTCAAGGCTGCGGGCGCCATCTTCATCGGCAAGGCGACCCTCGGGGAACTGGGCGCGGGCGACACCCATGGATCGCTCTTCGGCTCCACGCGCAATGTCTATGATCTCGAGCGCACGGCAGGCGGGTCTTCGGGCGGCTCGGGCGCGGCGGTTTCGGCGAATTTCTGCGCGGTGGCCATAGGGCAGGAGGGTTTCGCCTCCATCCGCCGCCCCGCCATCTGGAACGGGGTTGCGGGCATGCGCCCCACGGCGGGTCTGGTGAGCCGCAGCGGCGTCTTTGCGGGCTGGCCCACCACCAACGGCTCGCTGGGGCCCATGGCGCGCACGGTGGAGGATCTGGCACGGGTGCTGGACTGCATGGTGGGTTTTGATCCGCAGGATCCGGTGACGGCGCTGGGCCATGGCAAGGCGGGGCAGGGCTTCTGCGGCCAGCTCGACAAAAACGCTCTCAAGGGCGCCAGGATCGGCGTGCTGCGCGAGCCCATGGGTTCCCACACCGACACATCCGATCCCGATTTCCATGGGGTGACCGAGGTTTTCGATGCGGCCGTGGCGGATCTGGCGGCGGCGGGAGCCGTGATCGTCGATCCCGTCGTGATCCCCGACCTGAAAGCCCTGCTCGCCACCCGCGCCAGGGTGGATGCGGACGACGAGGCCGCCTTCGATCTCTATGTGAGCGGCAGCGCCGCCTCGCCCTTCGCCAATCGCAGGGAGGCCATGGCCTCGCCCCTGTTCGATCAGACCATGCGCGGGGTCAAACAGCGGTGGTTGCACAAGAACACGCCGGAGCAGCACCATGCCTATCTGCGCGCGCGTGAGGTGCTGATGATGAACCTGCATGCGGTCATGGCGGAACATTGCCTCGACGCCATCGTGCACAAGGCGGTGGAGCACACGCCCAGCCTGATCCGCGACGGATTGAACCCGCCTTATGTGGATCAGCGCGGCGCGCCCCATCTCAACACGTTCCTGATCTTCGTGCCGTCAGTGGTGGTTCCGGCGGGCTTCACCAGAACAGGCTTGCCAGCAGGCATCACGTTCCTCGGCCGCCCCTATGAGGACGCCGCCATGCTGCGTCTCGCCTATGCCTATGAGCAGGCGACGAAAAAGCGCGTGCCGCCCAAGGCGACGCCTTGAGGGGAGGGTGACGGCGCCGCCTCTTCGCGTGCGCGCTCAGTAGCGCGGATGGCTATGGCGCCGACCCTTTCGCCCCTTGCGCTTCGGGCCGCCATGTCCCGGCGCCACCCTGGCCCCTGTTCCGTAAAGCAGGGCGTCGGCGCCGGGGTGGTGGTTAGGGCCGCGCGCGGTGGCTGGAGGGTAATGTTGCGGCGTAGGGGCGTTGCGGATCGGTCCTGAGGACCGAAGGCCGCCGATGTTCCTGTCGAGGGATTGCTGTGGCGTGAGAGGACCCACCCGGTCCGGCGCGCCGGGGCTCGGGCCGCGAAGCGAGTTCAGGTTATGCTCGAGCGTATCCTGCGGCGTGGGGACGCCTTGCGCTGCGCAGGGCAGCGCCGACCACAGAAGGGCGAGGCTGACCGCCCAGCAGAATGTCCGCGCCTGTCCCATGCTCACCCTCGCCTCACCCTCGCCTCACCCTCGCCTCAGCCTCGCCCGCCTGCGGTCAACGAGCCCACCGCGCGCCGGTTCCTCGCCTCAATCGGGACCGGACACCATGGGCGCATCTGCGCTGACGCACAGGCCCCATTCTTGAACCGAAGGCCAAGCCCGCATAGGCTGCGGGAAAGACAACGTCCGACGAATGCGTCGCGCTGGCGGTGGACATTCACGCCCATAGTCATGGACAGGGGCGAAAGGGGCGGATCATCGGGAGTCGACAGCATGCAATCACGCATCGCCATGCATAACGCCAACAAGCTGAAGCTGGGTCTGTTCGCCGCCAATTGCTCCAACGGCAGGGCCATGACGACAGCGCCGGAGCGGTGGCTGGGTGATTGGGACAGCAATGAGAAGCTGGCTGTGCTCGCCGACGAGGTGGGCATCGACTTCATGCTGCCCATCGCCCGCTGGGATGGGTATCGCGGGGAAACAGACCATCAGGGAACGACTCTCGAGGCGATCACCTGGGCGACGGGGCTTCTCGCCCACACCAAACGGATGACCGTCTTCGCCACGGTTCACGCGCCCCTCATCAATCCGGTATTGGCGGCCAAGGCTTTCGTCACCGCCGACCTTGTGGGACGCGGTCGTTTCGCCCTCAATATCGTGATCGGCTGGAATGACGCCGAATTCCGCATGTTCGGCATCGAGAAGCGCCGGGAACATGAGGCCCGCTATGAATATGGTCAGGAATGGATCGACGCGGTCACGCGCATGTGGGGGCCCGAGGAGGAGTTCGATTTCGTCGGCAAGTACCTGGATCTGCGCGGCCTGCGCCTCAAGCCCAAGCCCTGGGGCGGCACGCGGCCGCTGCTCATGAACGCAGGCCATTCACCCGCAGGTCGCGCCTATGCGCTGCGCAATTGCGACGCCTTTTTCACGGCGGTTCATTACCCGGACGCCGAAACGGCTGCGCAGGATGTGATCCGCGTGAAGGAAGACGGGCGCAAGTTCGGCCGCGAAATCGGCGTCTATACGGTGGGCCAGATCGTCTGCAGGCCGACACGCGCCGAAGCCCAGGACTATTTCCGCTACTGGACCGAAGAGGCCGCAGACTGGGGCGCCGCCGCTTACATGCTGGAGCTGAAGGGGATCAAGCGGGAAGCGGACGCCGAGCGCTATGACGCCATGCGCAGGGCTCTCATCCACGGGCAATCCGGCTTCACCATCATCGGCAGTCCCGACGATGTCACCGGTGAACTCGCGCGCGTCAGCGCCGCCGGCTTCGACGGGATCGGCTTTTCCTTCGTGAACTATCTCAGGGAGCTGCCCTATTTCGCCCAAGAGGTGCTGCCGCGTTTGCATCGCATGGGTCTGCGCGAGACGGGTGGGGCGGTTTAGGAGCGCCGGGGTCAGTCTATCCGCACAACGATCATCGACGATGCACGCGTTAACTTTTGTGCGCGCCTGGCGTCTCGACCGCTCTACGGGGATTGCGGTGTTCGATCCGGTTGAACAACCGCGACGTATCCGCATCGTGCATATGAGGAACGGTGCGCGCGTTAACTTTGTTTGTTAACGAAGCGACGATCTAGCCTCCCGCATGCCCTCATTTTGTGCGGCACGGCTCATCGCGGCAGCAAATTAATCATAAATCTCAAACTCATATGGTTAACGCTGAGCATTGGCTTTTTTTGGTAAAAGAAATCTTACTCAGACCGTCATTGGCTTCAACTGTGGTGCGTGTGGCATACGCAAGCTCAGGATCAGATAGTTAATTTCGTCAGCAATCGGAGCATAAGATGACTGTCATCAACACGAACACCGGGTCGCTCTATGCCCAGCAGGCCATGAGCACCAACTCCCGCGGTCTCTCCACGGTCATGCAGCAGTTGTCGACCGGCAAGCGCATCAACAGCGCGGTTGACGACGTTGCGGGCCTCGCCATCAGCACGCGCCTCACCTCGCAGATCCGGGGCCTCAATCAGGCCGTGCGCAACGCCAACGACGGTGTTTCGCTGATCCAGACTGCGGAAGGCGCGACCGAGCAGGTCACCAACATGCTGCAGCGCATGCGCGAGCTGGCGATCCAGGCCTCGAACGACACCAACAACACCATGGACCGCAGCTTCCTCGATGGCGAGTTCCAGCAGCTGAAGCAGGAAATCAACCGCATCGGCCAGAACACGCAGTGGAACGGCGCGAACATTCTTGATGGCACCGGCGGCATCGCCAAGGACGGCAAGTTCGCCTTCCAGGTTGGCGCGAACTCGCAGCAGACGATTGGCGCCAAGCTGGGCAATCTCCAGACGTTCACCGATAAAACCTGGACTGCCAGTGACAGCGACTTTACCAATCTGGATAATCTCGT
>CANCSY010000047.1 GCA_947380915.1 Beijerinckiaceae bacterium | reverse complement strand
CCCGCCCACGCGAAACCAGGTATAGGGCGCCAGCGGCTGGTTGGCGGCGAGCCGTCCGCGCAGCTCCGGCATGTCAGCCGAAAGCGCGGAGGCGATGTCGGGAAAGCTCACGCCGCCCCTCCCGCCGCCAGCTGCTCTGGCAAGGCATAGGCCCACTGGGTGATGTTGCCCGCCCCGAGGCAGACCACATAGTCGCCGGGCTGGGCTAGATCACGCACGATGGCGGGCAGGCCCTCGGGACCCGCCAGCGAGATCACCTGCCGATGGCCATGGGCCTTGATGGCGGAGACAAGGTGCGCGCGATCCACGCCCTCGATGGGCTTTTCGCCGGCCGCATAGACATCGGCCACGATCACCGCATCCGCATCGTTGAAGCAGGTCGCAAATTGGTCGAACAGGGCCTGCAGGCGCGAGAAGCGATGGGGCTGGACCACCGCGATGACTTGGCCCCGCGTGGAGGCGCGGGCCGCGCGCAGCACAGCGGCGATCTCGACGGGGTGATGGCCATAATCGTCGAAGATCATGGCGCCGTTCCAGTCGCCCGTGCGGGTGAAGCGGCGCTTGACGCCGCCAAAGCCCGCAAGCCCCGCCCGGATCGCCTCCACCGACATGCCCAACTCATAGGCCACAGCGATGGCCGCTGTGGCGTTGAGGGCGTTGTGATGGCCCGGCATGGGCAGCACGACATTCTCCAGATAGGTGGCGCGGGAGGTCTTGCGATCGCGCACCAGCACATTGAATCGGCACACGCCGCCCGCCAGCTCCACATCGAGCAGGCGCACATCCGCCTGCGGATTCTCGCCATAGGTGATGACGCGCCGGTCCTCGATGCGGCCCACAAGCTCCTGCACGGTGGGATGATCGAGGCACATGACCGCGAAGCCATAGAAGGGCAGATTCTCAACCAGCGTGCGGAAGGCTTCCTTCACGGCGTCGAAGGTCTTGAAATGGTCGAGATGCTCGGGGTCGATATTGGTCACGATGGCGATGTCGGCGGGCAGTTTAAGGAAGGTGCCGTCGCTCTCGTCCGCCTCCACCACCATCCACTCGCCCTCGCCAAGGCGCGCATTGGTGCCATAGGCGTTGATGATGCCGCCATTGATGACCGTAGGATCAAAGCCGCCCTTGTCCAGCAGGGTCGCCACCATGGAGGTGGTCGTCGTCTTGCCATGGGTGCCCGCGATGGCGATGCACTGCTTGAGGCGCATGAGTTCGGCGAGCATTTCAGCGCGGCGCACCACCGGCAGGCGCCGCTCGCGCGCGCCCATCAGTTCCGCATTGTCGCGGCGGATGGCGGTGGAGACCACCACCACGGCGGCCTTGCCGAGATTGGCGGCGTCGTGCCCGATGAACACGGTGGCGCCCTTGTCGCGCAGGCGCTTCACATTGGCGCTGTCGCTGGCGTCGGAACCCTGCACTTCGTAACCGAGATTGAGCAGCACCTCGGCGATGCCGGACATGCCGATGCCGCCAATGCCGACGAAATGAATGGGGCCAAGCTCACGCGGAAGTTTCATGCCGCTGTCTCCGGTTTGCGGGCGCGTTCGATGATGTCGATCACAAGATCGGCCAGCCGCTCGGCGGCGTCTGGCGCGCCTGCGCTTCTGGCCGCCTGCGCACGTTGCGTTAAATCCGAATGATCCGCCATGGCCTGCGCCAGTTGCGCCGCCAACCATTCAGGCGTGAAATCTTTCTGCACGATCACGGTCGCAGCGCCCGTTGCGGCGAGATGTTGCGCATTAGCAGCTTGATCCTGATCAAGCGCGAAGGGGAACGGCACGAGAATGCTGGGCCGCCCGATCACCGCAAGCTCGGACACCGTGGAGGCGCCGGAGCGCGCGATGACCAGATGGGCCTGCGCGATGCGTGCGGGCAGATCGGAGAAGAACGGAGCGACCTCAGCCGTAACGCCGAGCGCCTCATAGGCCTGCCACACACGCGCCTCGTCCTCGCCGCGCGCCTGCTGCACGATGATGAGCTGTTCGCGCTGAGCCGGATCAAGCAAGCCGATGGCGGCGGGCACGATGTCGGACATGACTTTCGCGCCCTGCGAGCCGCCCGTCACAGCCAGACGAAAACGCCCATCGGCGAAATCGGGATAGGGAATTTTCGCAGCTTCAAGCACCATGGGGCGCACGGGATTGCCTGTGCAGGTGACGCGCGAGCGCAGAGCCTCGGGCACGCCGCCAAGCGTAGGAAAACCGCAGCCGATGGCGTCCACGCTTGAGGCCAGAAACCGATTGGCCTTGCCCAGCACCGCATTCTGGTCATGCAGCATGGAGGGCATGCGCAGCAGGGCGGCGGCCAGCAGCGGCGGCACTGTGGGATAGCCGCCAAAGCCGACGACACACAAGGGCCGCACGCGCCGCAGCACGCCCAGGGATTCAATCACGCCGCGCGCCAGGGTCAATGCTGCGAGGCCCTTGGCGATGAGCGATCCGCCGCGCGGCGTCGCCGACGCGATGGTGTGAATGGCGCGCGCGGGAAAGGCGCCGCCATAACGGATCGCCCGGTCATCGGTCACCAGCTCGACCGGCAAGCCGCGCCGCGCCAGCGCCACCGCCAGCGATTCCGCCGGAAAGAGATGACCACCCGTGCCGCCAGCAGCCAGAAGGACCGGACGCTCGTTCATTCCATGACCCGCCCGATGATCTGCGATTTCGGCCTGCGCCGCGTCACCGCAATCAGAAAGCCCATGGCCAGCGCCAGCGAGATCAGGGACGAGCCGCCATAGGAGATGAAAGGCAACGTCATACCCTTGGCGGGCATGAGGTGCACATTCACCGCCATGTTGATGGCGCTCTGCAATCCAAAGAGCATGACGAGGCCTGCGGAGGCGAAACGGCAGAAGGGGTCTTCGTTCTTGGAGGCGAGCCACAGGACGCGTAGCACGATGAAGGCGAAAAGCAGCACGATGCCGATGCAGAAGAGCACGCCAAACTCCTCGCCAGTGACGGCGAAGATGAAGTCCGTATGACTGTCCGGCAGGATGCGCTTGAGCGTGCCCTCGCCCGGCCCCTTGCCCAGCCATCCGCCGGAGATGAAGCTCTCCATGGCGGTATCAACCTGAAAGGTGTCACCGGCGCCAACGCCTGAAGCGGGATCAATGAATTTCTCGATGCGCAAACGCACATGGGCGACGAATTTATAGGCCAGCAAGACGCCGAGGGCGCCGACGCCACCGATGCCCGCGACCCAGAACCAGTGCAGCCCCGCCATGAAGAACAGCGCCGCCCAGACCATCGAGATCAACATGGTCTGGCCAAAGTCGGGCTGCAGGATGAGCGGCACGATGGTGGCGGGCAAGAGGAGGAGCGCGAAGATGTTGGCGGGCACATCGCGCCGCCGCGCGCCTTCCGAAAAGGCCCAGGCCGCGAGCACCACAAAGGCGGGCTTTACGAATTCGGAGGGCTGCACGCCAAAGATCCAGCGCTTGGCGCCCTTCACCTCGACGCCGAACAGGATCGCGGCGATGACAAGCGCCATGCCCATGCAGAAGACCAGCAACGCCGCGCGGCGCACATGGCGCGGCGACAGAAAGGATGTGGCAATCATCAGCATGAAGGCGGGGATGAGATAGCCCACCTGCCGATTGACGAAGTGAAAGGTGCTGAGGCCCAGACGCTCGGCGACCGGCGGCGAGCCCGCCAGCGTCAGCACAAGACCAAGCACCATCAAGGCGCCCAGCGAGGCGAGCAGCCAGCGATCAATCGTCCACCACCAGTCAGCGAAGGGGGAACGTTCAGCGCGCGAGACCATGGCTTTTCCTCACACTTGCTTCATGCGCGCGACGAGCGCGCGAACGAGATCGCGAAATGCGTTTCCGCGCACTTCGAAATTGGCGAATTGATCATAGCTGGCGCAGGCCGGCGACAGCAGCACGACAGGCTCGCGCGCATCGCAGGCCAGCGCATCCCTGGCCGCACGCTCGAGGGCGACATCAAGCGTGGCACAATGTTCATGGGCGACCGCATCGCCCAAAGTCGAGGCGAAGTCGTCGCTGGCGGCGCCGATGAGATAGGCCTTGCGCACCCTTTGGAAAAGTGGACGCAGGGACTCGATTCCACCCTCCTTGGCCTTGCCGCCAATGATCCAGAAGATGTCGTCATAGGACAGCAAAGCCTTTTCCGCAGCGTCCGCATTGGTGGCCTTGGAGTCATTGATGAAGATTGCAGCACCCAGGCGAGCGATTTCCTCCATGCGATGGGGCAGGCCCGGATAGCTCGCGAGCCCGACGCAGATGGCTCCGTGATCCACGCCCAGCCATTCGCAGGCGCTGAAAGCCGCCGCAGCATTCTGTCCATTATGCGCGCCGCGCAGGGCCTTGGCGTCAACCAGCGAGGCCAGCGGCTCGACAAGCCCACGCCCGGCGCCCAGCGCGATGGCGCGATGCAAGCCTTGCCGGGCATGGTGCGTGCACCCCAACAAGGTGGAAGGCGCTTGCGAGATCGGCGTCACGGGCTTTCCCGCCGCCAGCAGACGGCGCAGCATGGCGCGGCAATGCTCGTCATCGACGCCAAGCACCACATGATCGGCGCGCGTGACAAGCCGTTCCTTCACAGCCGCATAATTCGCCAGGGTTCCATGGCGATCAATATGGTCGGGCGTGACATTGAGCAGAACGCCAACGCTGGGCGCCAGCGAAGGCGTCAGGTCGATCTGGAACGACGAACATTCGATCACATGCACGCGGCCCTGCGCGGGCGGTTCGAGATCGAGAATCGGCGTGCCGATATTGCCGCCAATTTGCACATCGCGCCCGGTCTGCCGCAGGATATGGGCGATGAGCGCGGTCGTGGTCGACTTGCCATTGGCGCCGGTGATGGCGACGAAAGGCGCATCAGGCGCAAGACGCGCCCGCTCGCGGCAGAACAGTTCGACATCGCCGATGATCTCGACGCCTGCGGACATCGCCTTGCGCACTGTCCAGTGCGGAACGGGATGGGTCAGCGGCACGCCGGGCGACAGAATGAGCGCGGCGAAACGCGACCATTCCGCCACCGTCAGATCCTCAAGCGTGACGCCCTGCGCCAACGCGCGCTGGCGCGAGGCCTCGCCATCGTCCCAGGCGGCCACATGCGCGCCGCCCGCCATGAGCGCGCGCGCCGTCGAGAGCCCCGAGCCGCCAAGGCCGAAGAGCGCGACAGCGCGTCCACTGAAGCTGGCGGCTGGCGTCATCACCTCACCTTGAGCGTAGCGAGCCCGATGAGGGCGAGGACAAAGGAGATGATCCAGAATCGCACGACGATCTGCGGCTCCGACCAGCCAAGCTGTTCGAAATGATGATGGATGGGCGCCATTCTGAACACGCGCTTGCCCGTGAGTTTGAAGCTCGTCACCTGCACGATGACCGACAGCGCCTCCACCACGAAAAGCCCGCCCACGATGACCAGCACGATTTCATGCTTGATGGCCACGGCCACAGAGCCCAGCAGACCGCCCAGCGCCAGCGATCCCGTGTCGCCCATGAAGATCTGGGCTGGCGGCGCATTGAACCAAAGGAAGCCAAGCCCCGCGCCGATGAGCGCGCCGCAGACGATCGCCAGCTCGCCGGTGCCTGCGACATAATTGATGCCGAGATAGGAGGCGAAAATGGAATTGCCCGCGAGATAGGCGATGATGGCGAAAGCGCCCGCAGCGATCATCGATGGCACGATGGCGAGACCGTCGAGGCCGTCTGTCAGATTGACCGCATTGCCGGCCGCCACGATGACAAAAGCGCCGAAGCCCAGGAAGAACCAGCCCAGATTCATCAGGAAGCCATTGACGAAGGGCACCGCGAGCTTGGTGGCGGGCGCGCTTGTATAGAAAGGGGCAGTCAGGGCCGCGAAGAAATCGCCAAGAGAGGCCGCAGGCGGGGTCAGGCTCGCGCACATCATCAAATAGCAGGCGATCGCCGCAATAATCAGTTCTCCGGTCAGCCTTGCGCGGCCGGAGAAACCCTTGTGGCTCTGCTTCGTCACTTTCAGATAATCATCGTAAAAGCCGATGGCGCCAAAGCCCAGGGTCACGAAGAGCACGATCCACACATAGGCGCTGCGGGGATTGGCCCAGAGCAACGTGGAGACGACGACGCCTGACAGGATCATCAGGCCACCCATGGTGGGCGTACCCTTCTTGGTGAGCAAATGGGACTGCGGGCCATCCTCGCGAATGGGCTGTCCCTTGCCCTGTTTCAGGCGCAGGGCCGCGATGATTCCAGGGCCGAAGAAAAAGACAAAGAACAGCGCCGTGGCGGTGGCGCCAGCGGTGCGGAAGGTGATGTAGCGGAACAGATTGAGCGGGCCGAAGACCGTGGCGAAATCTGAAAGGTAAGTCAGCATCGCATCACCCTTCAGCGCGCAGGTCGGTATCGCGGATCGAAAACAGGCTCTTGAGTTTGGCGACGACCGGGCCCATGCGCGCTCCGTTCGATCCCTTGACCATCACGATGTCATAGGGGCCGATGATGTCGACCAGGGTCTCCTCTATTTCCGAAGAGGTCTCCGCCCAGGCGCCGCGCAGGGAACCGGGCAGCGCGTCGTAAAGATGTTTCATGAGAGGCCCGGCCGCAAAGACCAGATCGACGTCGGCGGCCACCACCGCTTCGGCAAGGTCGGCGTGGAGATCAGCGGCCTGCGGGCCAAGCTCCAGCATGTCGCCGAGCACGGCGATGCGCCTGCCGCCCACCTGCGTTTCGCGCAACAAGCTGAGCGCCGCGCGCATGGAGGCGGGATTTGCGTTGTAGCTTTCATCCACCAGCGTGAAGTCTCCCCTGGCCGAGCGCAAGAAAGAGCGTTCGCCTCGCCCGGCGGGCGGTGTGAAGCGCGACAGATCTGCGGCGGCCCGATCCAGATTGCCGCCCAGCGCCTCAACGCCCAGGAGCACCCCAAGGGAATTCATCGCCATGTGGCGGCCGGGGGCGCCGACCGTATAGGTATAGCGCCTGCCAAGAATACGCGCCTGCACGCGCGTACCTTCGGCGATGGTCACTGCGTCCTCGAAGCGCGCGTCGGCGCCCTTGCGTGAACCGAATGTGTAGATGCGTGTGATGCCTGCATCCTC
This sequence comes from Beijerinckiaceae bacterium, assembly GCA_947380915.1. The sequence continues at coordinate 9,650 of CANCSY010000047.1, read as the reverse complement.
GGCCGCCTTGCGCAAGCGCACATATTGCTTCACGTCGATGTTAAGGACGACGGCGCCGCCGGGCTCGAGGCCGGAAAAGATTTCGGCCTTGGCGTCGGCGATGTCGTCGACGGATTCAAAATGTTCCAGATGCACCGGCGCGATGGTGGTGATGATGGCCACATGGGGCCGCACCATTTCCACCAGTTGCGTGATCTCGCCCGCATGGTTCATGCCGATTTCGAAGACCCCAAAGCGGGCCTCCCTTGGCATGCGGCAGAGGGTCAGGGGCACGCCCAGATGGTTGTTGTAGGAAGCGACCGACGCATGGGTGGCGCCCTGCGCCGACAGCACAAGCGCCAGCGCATCCTTGGTGCTCGTCTTGCCTACGGAGCCAGTGACGGCGATGATCGAGGCCTCGGACCGAGCGCGCGCCGTCAAGCCCAGAGACTGCATGGCCGCCAATGTATCGTGAACGATATAAAGCGGGCCTGCCTTGAAGAGCGCGGAAGCATGGGCTTCATTCACCACAGCGGCGGCGGCGCCGCGTTCGAAGGCCGTGGCCACATGGTCGTGGCCATCGGAATTCTCGCCCTTGATGGCGAAGAACAGATCGCCGGGCGCCAATGTGCGCGTATCGATCGACACGCCCGTGATGGGTTTAGCCACAAGTCCATTCGTGCGCGCATAGAGCGGCGCCACAATGCCAAGGTTCGACCAGAGTGGGGTGTTGTTCATGATGCGGCATCCTCCAGCGCGGCGCGCACCGCTTGATGATCGGAAAAAGACAGGATTTGATCGCCCACGATCTGGCCGGTTTCGTGGCCCTTTCCGGCAACCACCAGCACATCGCCCGCGCGGGCCATGCGCACAGCGGCGCAAATGGCCTCGCCGCGATCTGCAATGTCCCGGGCGCCGGGCGCGGCGGCGAGAATGGCGGCGCGAATGGCTGCCGGATGTTCTGAGCGCGGATTGTCGTCGGTCACGATGACCACATCAGCCAGACGGGCGGCGATCTCGCCCATGATCGGACGCTTGCCCGCATCGCGATCGCCCCCGCATCCAAAGACCACGATCAGACGTCCGCTCGCCAGCGGGCGCAGGGCGGTGAGCACTTTTTCCAGCGCGTCGGGCTTGTGCGCGTAATCGACAAAGACAGGCGCCCCATCGCGCTCGCCGATCTTTTCAAGGCGCCCGGGCGCGCCGCGCAGCTGGGCAAGCGCTTGCAGCACAGGCCCGACCGGTGACCCGGTGGCGATGCAAAGCCCCGCCGCCAGCAGGGCGTTAGACGCCATGAAGGCGCCCGCCAGCGGCAGTTCGATGTCATGGATCTCGCCACCGCAGGCAATGCGCACCAACGTGGACGCGGAGCGGGCTTGCGCTGACACGAGTTTCAGAAAGTCACCATGGACGCCCGTGGTGAGCACGCGCAGGCCCCGCGCGGCGCAAGCGGCGATGACGCGCGCCGCAACATCGCTGTCGGCGTCGATCACGGCGGACTGGCCTGGCTTGAGCAGCGCCTCGAACAAGCGCAGCTTGGCGGCCAGATAGGCGTCGAGATCGTGGTGGTAATCGAGATGATCGCGCGATAGATTGGTGAAGCCGGCCGCGCTCAGGCGCACACCGTCAAGCCTGCGCTGATCCAGCCCATGGGACGAGGCTTCCATCGCCAGATGGGTCACGCCATCGTGGGCAAGCTTGTCGAGCGTCTGGTGCAATGTGACGGGATCGGGCGTGGTGAGCGAACCATAGGTTTCGCCATCAGGCGTGATTACGCCTGTCGTGCCAAGCGCCGCCGCGCGCAGGCCAAGCTGCGCCCAGATCTGCCGCGTGAAGGCCGCCACGGATGTCTTGCCGCTGGTGCCGGTGACGGCGACGATGGTTGAGGGCTGGGCGGCGTGAAAACGCGCAGCCGCCGCAGACAAGGCTGCGCGCGCATTCGCGACAAGCAGCACAGGCGCGCCATGCGGCGTCTTGGCTGGAGCATGTTCAGCAACCACAGCAATGGCGCCGGCCTTGATGGCGCCCTCGGCGTAGCTCAAGCCATCCGCGCGCGCGCCGGGCATGGCGAAAAACACAAAGCCCGGCTTCACGGCGCGACTATCCGCCGCAAGGCCCGCAACTTCGCGCATCGCCACATCAGCGGGCGCATCAGCATCAGGAATAAGCTCGCGCAGGCAGAGCATCAGTTCCCCTTGGAGGCGGGCGTGTTGACATAGCCAAAGCCGAGCTTGGCGAGCAGCGGGAAGGGCTGCGTCGGCAGATCGAGCCGCGGCGGCAGGTTGAGCATATTGGCGACGCGCTCGATGATCTTTCCGGTCACGGCGCCAGAGTTCCACGCCGCAGTCCGATAGCCCTGAGTTTCCGGCAGGGCTTGCGGTTCATCCATGAGGGTCAGGAACAGGTACCGCGGCTTGTCTGCGGGAGCTATCGCCATGAATGTGGTGAAAACACGATCCTTGGCGTAGCGGCCGCGAATAATCTTGTCTGCAGTGCCCGTTTTGCCACCCACATAGTAGCCGCGAATATCCACCGTGCGCGCGGAACCCTTTTCCGCATTCAGCCGCATCAGGTACCGCAGGGCTTCCGATACTTCGGGCCGCACCACCTGCGGCGCATTCGCCCGCGCTTCTTCCTCGCTGCGTTGCAGGAAGGTGGGGGTGATGAGCTGCCCGCCATTGGAAAGGGCGCCAACCGCCATCATGGCCTGCAAGGGCGCAACATTCAGCCCCTGCCCGAAGGCGATGGTGATGGTGTTCAAATCGCCCCAGCGCTTGGGCACCAGCGGCTCGGCGCTTTCGGGCAGTTCCGTGCGCAAGCGGTCGAGCTGGCCCATCTTGCGCAAGAAGGCCTTGTGTCCATCCACGCCGACCATCAGCGCCATGCGGGCGGTGCCGATGTTGGAGGAATAAGTGAAAACCTCCGGTACGGTCAGCACGCGATGCTGGGCATGGAAATCGTGAATGGTGAACTTGCCATAGCGCAGGGATTCGCGTGCGTCGACGCGGGAGTTGAGATTGACCTTGTTGGCCTCCAGCGCCATGGCGATGGAGATCGCCTTGAAGGTGGAGCCCATTTCATAAACGCCGACATTCAGCCGGTTGATGCGCGTGGTTTCAAGCGCGTCAACGGGATTGTTCGGATCATAATCAGGTAGCGAGGCCAGCGCGATCACCTCGCCGGTGTTCACGTCAAGGATCGCGGCGGCGCCGGCCTTGGCCTTGAAGCGCTCGATCCCCTTTTCCAACTCGTCACGAATGGCGTGGGTGACGCGCAGATCAATGGACAGCCGCACCGGCTTCAGGTCAGCCGGATCGATGCGAAAACCCGCCATGGTCAAATCGCCAAGGCCAAGCCCGTCGATATGCTTCTCCATGCCCGCAATGCCGATATTGTCGACATTGGTGAAGCCCAGCACATGGGCGGCGACGGGGCCATTGGGATAGACGCGCTTGTTCTCGGGCAGAAAGCCGATGCCTGGCAGGCCGAGGCGGAAGACCTCTTCCTGCTCCTTGGGCTTGATGCCGCGCTTGACCCAGATGAAGCCCTTGCGGGAACCAAGCCGCTCACGCAGTTCCTTGGCGTTCACATCGGGCAGCACAGCGGTGAGCAGTTCCACCGCCTCGTCCTTGTCGATGATGCGGCGCGGCTCGGCGAAGACCGACATGACCTTGATATCGGTGGCGAGAACCTCGCCATTGCGATCCAGAATTTCAGGACGCGGGCGGGACACGGCCTCGGAAGCCGCACGCCTCAGGCTCTGCGGTTCCGGCTTGAAGCCGAGATAGACGAGCTTGCCGCCAATGACGCAAAACAGACAGGCGAAACCCATGGCCACGAGGCGGATGCGCCAGGTGCTCTTGTCAATGCGCGTGCGCAGCAAATCCGTCATGGATTGCGCAAGCCGGTCGCGCAAGCCAAGACGCGGCGGCTTGACGTGCTCAGGCCCGGTGGCGTCGAGGGGCTCCATGGGATCGTTCATCCGACTTCTCCCCTATCGCACGGAAGCGGGCGCCGCAGAGCCCCGCTTCTTGTCAATCGGCGCAGCCGTCAGATCGGCGAGTCCGAGCAATTCAAGCTTGCGGCCGATGGAGTCCACGCGCGCCGCGCGCTCGGGCAGATCCGAGGCCTTCACCACCTGATCGGCGCTGACCGCCTGCATGTCGAGATGGCGATCCGCCAGGGCCTGAACGCGGCCGGGCCGGGTCAGATGCGCCCATTCGGCGCGCAAAATGCCCATGCGGTCATTCTCGCGCTCGATGGAATGCTGGAGCTTCACGATCTCGGCCGAATAACGCATCGTCTCGTATTTGATCGAATAGACGTAGATTGCCGGTCCCACGAGGGCCATGACGGAAAGGACATTGAGATAGCGCAGCATGTCAGCGACCCTTTCCTGGACGTGCGGGCAAGGCGGCCATGGCGGCGAGATCGGCGTCGAGGCCGCGCGCCTGCGCCTGTGTGCGTTGGCCCGTGCGCAGCTTGGCGGAGCGGGCGCGGGGGTTGCGATCCAGCTCGGCGGCGCCGGCGATGACCGGCTGCTTGCCCACGAGATCGAAGGTCGCGGGCGGGGGCACGGGCTCGCCGGGCAGCAGGCGCGAGCGCGCCTGGCCGCGACCCGAGCGCGCCGCGAAGAACTGCTTCACGATGCGGTCTTCAAGGGAATGGAAGGTGACGACCGCCAGGCGACCACCCTCCTTCAGCACCGCCTCGGCGCCCGCCAGCGCCCGCACCAATTCCCCAAGCTCGTCGTTGACAGCGATTCGCAGGCCCTGAAAGCTGCGGGTGGCGGGATGAATCTCGGTGGGCTTGTGGGGCACGAGGCGCCCTATCAGTTCGGCGAGGGGCCGGGTCGTGAGGAATGGCTTGGCCACGCGGTCCGCCACGATGGCGCGAGCGATGCGTCGGGCCAGCCGTTCCTCGCCATAATAATAGAAGATGTCGGCCAGCTCTTCCTCGCTGGCCTCGTTGACAATATCGGCTGCGCTGCGACCGGCCTGCTCCATGCGCATGTCCAGCGGCCCATCCTGACGGAAGGAGAAGCCACGCGCAGCCTCATCAAGCTGCATGGAGGAGACGCCGATGTCGAGGGTCACGCCATCAAGCGGCACAAAGCCCGTGCGGCGGGCGACCTCGGCCAGATCGCCGAAGCGCGCCTGCTCCACGCGCAGCCGTCCCGCTGATTCGCTGATGAGGGGCGCAGCGCCCGCGATGGCGTCGGGATCGCGATCAAGGCCCAGCACACGAACCTGCGGGGTCGCAAGCAAGGCGCGCGCATAGCCACCAGCGCCAAAGGTGCCGTCGAGATAGGCGCCGCCCTCACGGGGCGCGAGCGCCTTGAGAACCTCGTCCAGGAGCACAGGAATGTGCCGAGCCGGTCCGCCTGCGGCGAGATCCTTGTCATCGCCGCGGCCCGAACTCATTCCCGTGCTCCCCGAGGATGCGGCGCGCTGGCCGCATGTCTGGCGCTGAGTTGTTTCCGCAGGTCGCGCACCCGATTTCTGGCCTCTTCCAGATGCGCACGGAACCGCCCCGGCTCCCAGATTTGAAACTTCTGACCCAGACCCACGAAGGTCACCTCGCCGGTGAGCCCCGCATAGGTCTTCAAACGCTCCGTCAGGATGACCCGGCCCTCCGGATCGACCTTGAGAACCTCGCTGGCGCCAAGCAGCGCCGTCGAGAAGGCGTCTCGCTCTTCCGAATAGGGAGAGAGCGTCTCCAGCAGCCCGTCGATCTCCCGCAGCAGCCCATGGCCGCCGCAGTCGAGCGCCTCCGCCTCCAGAGAGGGGTGAACGTACAGACCCTCGAATCCGTCCCTCCCCAGCACGCCCCGAAAGGACGCTGGTATAGACACCCGGCCCTTCGCATCGAACCGGTTGGTGAAATGGGAGACGAAACGATCCAAGCGACCAACTCACCCGGCAAGCCACCATGGCCAGCCCATATCCCGCGCGCGCCGTTGGAAAACGACGCGATTGCGACGCTGACGCGCACACAACTCTGAACGGGATGATGTGGGATAGCATGGGATGATATGGGCGTCAACGCGAGAGTGAGTCGAAACGGGACAGGCCCGCATGGACCTCGATTAGAGATTGTTAGTGTTAAGGAATGGTTCATATCTCGTGGATTTGAGGGGGAATATCCGCTCGGCCTGATGGAAATGACTGGACTTCGGTTGCCTCCTGAGCAGACCATGCTAGGTCATTGCGCCCGGCGGCTCGAAGTCCGCCGGCCCCTGGGGACCCAACCGGACATGCGCGGCCCGAACGAAATCGATTTCTGGCGAGGATTCGCGCTCCTCACGATTTTCGTCGACCATGTTCCCGGTCTTTTCTATGAAAATTACACGATGCGGCATTTTGGCGTCTCCGACGCTGCGGAGCTCTTCGTCTTTCTGGCCGGCTGGTCGATGCGCCTGCTGATGGACAACAGAAAAGAACGCATGAGCCTGCCCAGCGCCATCATGCGGCTGGAAACCCGGGCCCTGACGATTTTCTTCGCCCAGCTCATCATCACCCAGATGGCGCTGGCGCTGACGGCGGCCGGGTCAATCATTCTCGACAATCCGGCGTTTCTGGAATGGAACAACGCAGCCGCCGCCTTCGAGGCGCCCCTGGAGACCCAGGTCGGCATCGTGCTGCTCAGCCATCAGATGGGGTTTTTCGACATCCTGCCCCTCTATGTGGTGATCATCGCGGGGGCGCCGCTCTGCGTCATCGCCGACCGCATCTGGAAATGGCTCCCGCTGGTCCTATCGGTCACACTCTACGCCGCGATCCTCTGGACCGGGGTCAACCTGCCCACATGGCCGGTTGAAGGGCGCTGGTATTTCAACCCCTTCGCCTGGCAGCTCGTCTTCGTGCTGGGCTACATGCTGGCCGACGCCAAAGGCCCGGCTGCGGCGCTGCGTCGCCACAAGAGCAGCCTGCGCTGGCTTGGGCTGGCGGGGGTGGCGGCGGGGGTCGCCATTGGCGTGGCGGACTATTCGCCCGACCCCCTGCTGGTACCCGACCCCAAGCTATTCTTCATGTTTGACAAGACCTTCGTCACCCCGGCCCGGATCTTTCATCTGCTCGCCCTTGTGGCCCTGTTCAATGGCCTTTTTGACCTTATCGAGCGTTGGGTGAACCCTCTGGCGCAATTCCTCTCCATGCTGGGGCGCAATTCGCTCTATGTGTTTTGCGTGGGATCCCTTTTTGCTCTGGCGTCGCAATTTGGACGCTTCGTGCTGGGGGGGAGTATCGCAGTAGACAGCTTGGTGTTACTTATGGGCATAATAATCATGGGGATGACGGCCTGGGTCGTAGAGTGGAGGGTGCGTAGCCGCGCGTCATGAGGAGCTTCGCAGCCACTTTTCTGCTGATGGCCGCTTGCCTGACCGCGAGCGCCCAGACCGCACCCCCACCGCTGAGCCCGCAATGCGAGGCGCCAGGCGCGGACATTTCGACCATCGCCCCCCTGCCCCATCTGGCTGAAAAGCTCGAGAAGGGTGGCCGTGTCCGAATTCTCGCCATCGGTTCATCCTCCACCTATGGCATCGGCGCCAGTTCGCGACGCAAGACCTACCCGGCCCAGCTCAGGGGCATTCTGGAATCCACCCTGAAAGGGACCGAAGCCGTCATCACCAACCGGGGCGTCTCCGGGGAAGTGGCCCAGACCACGGCCGACCGGCTACGGACGGAAGTCGCCCTCGAGAGGCCCGATGTGGTGCTCTGGCAGCTTGGCACCAATGACGCGCTGGCCCGCGTCCCGCCTCAGGACTTCGAGCGGACGGTCAATTCCACCGTTGAATGGTTGAAAAGCGCCAATATCGACGTGGTGCTCGTCGGGCTCCAGTACACCCCGCAATTTGCGCGCGACCAGAATTATTTCGCCATTCGCGAGGCCCTGCTGCGCGCCGCCGCCGCCCAGAATGTGCTCTATGTGCGCCGCTACGACGCCATGCAATTCATCGCCCGCAACCATCCCGGCAGCGACGATATGATGACGGGTGACGGGCTGCATCTGAACGACATGGGCTACCAGTGCATGGCCGAACATATCGCCCATGCGGTCATCGCCAATCTCTTCATCCGCAAGAAGGATCTGCCCAAGGGCGAGCCGGCGAAGGTGGAGCCGCCCGCCAAATAGTGCGGGATGGCCGGGGGAAACCGGCCAGCTGAGCCGTCGATGATGCTGGACCCCCGCGCTGCGCATCGGTAAAAGGGGATAACCAGTTTCCCTTTTTTCAGGATTCTTCAGCCTATGGCGCGTCAATTCATCTACCACATGCAAGGCCTCTCCAAGACCTGGCCCGGCGGCAAGAAGGTGCTGGAGAATGTCCATCTCTCCTTCTATCCCGACGCCAAGATCGGCGTCCTCGGCGTCAACGGCTCCGGTAAATCGACCCTGCTGAAGATCATGGCGGGCATGGACACCGAATATAACGGCGAGGCCTGGGCCGCCGACGGCGCCCGCGTGGGCTACCTGCCCCAGGAGCCCCAGCTCGACAATGATCTGGACGTGCGCGGCAATGTGATGCTCGGCGTGAAGGCCAAGAAGGACATTCTTGACCGCTACAATGACCTCGCCATGAACTATTCGGACGAGACGGCGGACGAGATGACACGCCTGCAGGACGAGATCGAGGCCCAGGGCCTGTGGGATCTCGACAGCCAGGTCGATCAGGCCATGGAAGCCCTCGGCTGCCCCCCGGACGACTGGGCGGTGGACCGGCTTTCGGGCGGCGAGAAGCGTCGCGTGGCCCTGTGCAAGCTGCTGCTGGAAAAGCCGGAATTGCTGCTGCTCGACGAGCCCACCAACCATCTGGACGCCGAGACCGTGAACTGGCTGGAAGGCCATCTGCGCCAGTACCCCGGCGCGATCCTGATCGTGACCCATGATCGCTACTTCCTCGACAATGTGACCAGCTGGATTCTCGAGCTCGACCGCGGCCGGGGCATCCCCTACGAGGGCAATTACTCCGCCTGGCTGCACCAGAAGCAGAAGCGCCTCGCTCAGGAAGGCCGCGAGGACGAGGCCCGCCAGCGCGCGCTGGAGGCGGAAAGCGAGTGGATCTCCGCCTCGCCCAAGGCCCGGCAGGCCAAGTCCAAGGCGCGCATCCAGCGTTACGAGGACCTGGTCGCCAAGCAGAACGACCGCACCCTGTCCTCGGCCCAGATCATCATTCCCGTGGCGGAGCGCCTCGGCCAGAATGTGATCGACTTCACCCATCTGTCGAAGGGCTTCCAGGACAAGCTGCTGATCGACGATCTCTCCTTCAAGCTGCCGCCCGGCGGCATCGTGGGCGTGATCGGGCCGAACGGCGCGGGCAAGACCACCCTGTTCCGCATGATCACCAAGCAGGAGACGCCAGACAAGGGCGACATCTCCATCGGCGAAAGCGTGCATCTGGGCTATGTGGACCAGTCGCGCGATGCGCTGGACGACAAGAAGAACGTCTGGGAGGAGATCTCCGGCGGCTATGACGTGATCTATCTGGGCAAGCGCGAGATCAATTCACGCGGCTATTGCAGCGCCTTCAACTTCAAGGGCGCAGACCAGCAGAAGAAGGTGGGCATGCTCTCGGGCGGTGAGCGCAACCGCGTGCATCTGGCCAAGATGCTGAAAAGCGGCGCCAATCTGCTGCTGCTCGACGAACCCACCAACGATCTGGACGTGGACACCCT
>CANCSY010000046.1 GCA_947380915.1 Beijerinckiaceae bacterium | reverse complement strand
GTCTTCAGCGCCAAAACGTCTTAAAGGACCGGCGTTTATGTTTGCAAGAAGTGGGTTCAACCACCTCGCGTAGTGCTGTTCGATCATTGTTACGCTTGTCCGGCAATTTGCCGCTATGTCCCAGATGCCAACGCCATCCATGAGCCGGAAGCAGATGTAGGTATGTCGGAGGCTCATCAGGTCACGGCGCAGCGGTGGTTGGTCAGCTGTGTATTTGAGACCAATCCTATCAAGAACGCTGTTGAACATATCACGGTGGTGATGCTCAAAAACGTTCTGGGTGCTGGTCGTCCACTTGTCGTTCAACCCCCTGCGCTCGATGATGCGTTCGAAGGGGCGAACGGCCCCAAAGAAAGTCTTGCAACTTCCCGCGCCGCGCTTTCCTTTAATGTTCCGGATTATCAGGATCGGTTGTGTAGTGCCCGATTTGTGCACGTCTTTGCTAACTTCAACGTCGCAAAACCGCAGGTTTTTCGCTTCGCCGATTCGCAAGCCGGAGTTGGCCATGAACAGCACATAATCGTGCAGTTCCATCGCGCTTTGATGCCAGCGGGTTCCCTTAAGCTTAGCAATATTAGCACGTGTTGCCGTATACATTGCATCGTACTGTTCGGGCTCGAACCAGGTGCGTGGTGTAGCGTCGGATGAAGTTTTTCGCTCGGTGAGGAACACGGGCGCGTCTTGGATTTCGCCGCGCAGCTTGGCTCTCCGGAATACGATGCGTATCCCGTTGAGATGCGTGTGGACGGTAGACGGCTTCGCATTGGAGGGAATCAGCCGCTGCTGCATGTATTTGTGCCACAGCTGCTGGTTGATGGCCGTCAGGGGGTAGGCTCCAAAAAAACGCGCCAGATCGTTGTTGAGCAGCAGCCGCAAACCCTTCAGGTAGCTTGGACTTCGCAGTCCGGCGGCAACCATCTGCTTGTAGTCTTCAAGCGCGAGCTTAGCATAGTGGTTGAAGGTGGTGTGCTTAGGGACGATTGGGACGCCAGCGTCCAGCGCGCCTTGCTTGCGGTAGTACCACTGCTTGGCAGCCTCCGTCGCAGCACTCAGGTCAGCGCTTTTGGTGGAAGCTCGGATGTAGTTCCCTTTGTGGTGAAAACCACACCACCAGAACTGGGTGTCTGGGCGGCGGAAAACGTGGAGTTTCCCGTCGAGGACTTCGATTTTAGCATTGGCGATGAGGTTATTTGAGCCCGTCATTTAACTTGACCTTGGCAATAGCACTGTGTAGCCATTTAGTGCTTCTGTGTAGTCACTTAAATTAGCATAAAAAGCAGCAAAATCAACGGTTTCTTTAAATTAAAGACCGCATTTTGAGTCGGACGCGTCTACCAATTCCACCATACGGGCGCAGGTGCCTTTCTATGGAAACTCCATCCAAACATCAACCCTGCGCAGGTCGGGCGCAGCGGCAATGTTCAAAGGCGCCTCGGAATTTTAAAAAAACGGTTGAATGGCGGTTAACGGACTTTCTTAAGCTTGCTTCCAGTTTATAATCGTTTTCAAAGCGTTAATCATTGCTATCCCTACAAGGGGATGGCTTATGAAACAGGTCGCGGAAACTTGGGAATGCAGTGGAGGCTTCGCCTCTGCTTTCGTCGCGTAGCGTAACAACGAACCCATAGAGGGTCACCATGTTGAGTATAGTCGAGAAACATTCGCAGTTCATCGGGACCTATTATTGCGTCTACCTTGATGACTGGCTGCTTCTGCAAACAAAAAGCGCCCCCACAGCCAACAAGTGGCTGAAAGCGCAGTTTTCCTCCCGTGGGGGCGCCAAGGCCAAAGAGGCTGAAGCCGCTTGATGGCTGGCGGCGGCGCCTTTCCTGTGGAACGGCGCCGGCCGCTTTGACCCGCTTTCTGCGGAGCGCCTAAACGGGATCCACCGGCTCCCCCAGCCGCCAGTCCGCAGGCACGACGCCTGATTCCCTCGCCTTGGCGAGGAAATGACCAAACAGCTTTTCCAGATGATGGCCGCGCCTTTCGTGCTTGATCAGCTCGTCGATCTCCTGCTCCGTCAGCGGGTCGGCCTGGCGCCCGGCGCGCATCACTTCCATCTGGGCTTCGGCGTTTTCCTGGAAATGGATGGCGTCGACGACGATTCCCGGCACGGATTCGGCGACCATGACCAGCCCATGGGCGCGCATGAGGGCCGCATTGTGGGGCCCAAGCGTTCGCGCGAGTTCCTCGCCCTGCGCCTTCGATTCGATATGGGCGGGCGTGGGATGGACAGGAATGCCGCTGCGCCAGCGCGTAGCGTGGCAGAGCAAGGGCATCAGGGGCGTATCGCGCATCAGGGTGAAGCGGACGGCGCTCGGCATATGGCAATGCAGGACGCAATTCACATCCGGCCGCGCCTTCAGGATTTCCAGATGGATGATCAATTCGGACGGGGGCTTGCCCTGATTATCGAGGGGAACGCCGTCTTTTGACACGCGCACGATGCGATCAGGCATGAGGGTGGAGCGCGAGTCGTTGCGCCGCTGGATCAGGATGTCGTCGCTACCGGGAATGCGGGTCGAAATATGCCCGCTGTAATTGAGGATATCCCGCGACTCCAGAATACGGGTGGCCGCCGCCAGCTGGTTGCGGAGAATGGCGACGGTGTCGTCCGTCTCATGGACCATGATGATTTCCTCTTGTCTTGATTCTTGCGGCATAATCGGCGCAACGCTTTGCAGGCATGTTTAACCTGTTGGCGGCGCTCTGTGAATGATGATGCGCGGGAGGCGGTCCGCCGCTTACTCGATCAGGGCCTGCCGCAACTGGTCATGGATCGACTTGGGCAGGGCGAAGATGCTCTCGACCACTGAGGTCAGTTCCTGGCCGGAGCGCGCGTCCACGACAAGGCGCGCCTTCGCGGCCTCCGCCAACAATTCGGGATCTTTCATGGTTTGCATGAAGGCCTCCCGCAGCACCGCAACCCGGGCGTCCGGCGTTTCGGGCGGCGCCATGAAGGGCCGCAGATAGGTGTTCTGGGTATAGAGAAGCCCCATCACCTTTCTCTGGTCGTCATTTTTCGCATAATCGATGGACAGCGGAACTTTCAGGGCTTGCAAATCCGGCTGCTGGATGGAGCCTTCCTGCACGAGGAACTTCACCGTGTCCTGCTTGAGCCATTCGGGACGCTGGGACTGGACGGAGATGAAGGACATGCCGCAGACCCCATCGACCTCCTTGCGCTCCATGGCCAGATGCACATCGCGCGTGCCGGGATAGCCGGTGATGAGTTTGAACTTCGTGCCCAGCACCTTGTTCATCAGTTGCGGATAATCGCGGGTGGTGCCGCCGCTGACGCCCAGAAGCGTTTCCTTCTGGAAGACCTCATCGAAGGAATTGGCGGCGGCGTCCTTGTTGAGCACGCAAATCAGGCTGTCGCTGGCCGCGCTGCCGAGCCATTTGAATTTGCGGGGATCGTGATTGATGCGGGCCTTGTCGAGCAGGATGGCGTCCAGAACCACGCCAGCGGTCGCCGCGCCAATCGCCGTGCCGTCCTTGGGCGCGGTGTTGAAGATGAAGCCGGCGCCCGTATTGCCGCCTGCGCCGATCATGTTCTGGGGAACCACATTGGGGGCGCCGGGAATATGCTTGCCCAGATGGCGCGCCACCAGTCTGGCGTAAAGATCATAGCCACCGCCAACAGCCGCAGCGATGACGAGACTGACCTGTTTGCCCTTGTAGAAGGTGGCTTCATCCGCCTGCGCGTGGACCGGGTTTGCGGCGGCTGCGACCATGGCAGCGACCAGCGCCGTCTTGCCTAAGAGCTTGAACATGTTGTTTCCCCTGATTTGCCTGAAGTGTCGCACAGACGCCTCAGTTTGCAAGCAGGGGTGCGCCTGTCATCACAGGCGCTGGGCCAGCACGATCACGCCCGCCACCGGCTTTTGCAGTTCGGTGCGCAGGGGTTCGTGATCGAGCAGGACGCAGTGAAAGCCTGCGGCTTCCATCGCATGGCGCAGATAGGCGACCGAATGACTGTACCGGCCGCTGGGATTGAGCTGGTAGATCTTGCTATTGTCGGCGCAGATCTCCGACGTGAAGATGAGCCGACCACCGGGCGCGAGATTCGCCGCAAACTGGCGGAAGATGGAGTCGATGGCGCCGAAATAGATCAGCGTGTCCATGCAGGCGATCAGGTCGAAGGTCTTGCCGCTTGCGCCCAGAAAAGCGCCGATTTCGGCCTTGTGCAGGGCCTCGTAAAGACTGCGCTGATGGGCGATTTCCAGCATGGCGCCCGAGAGATCGACGCCTTCAAGCGATTGTGCATAGGGCCGCAGGATCGGCGCGCAAAGGCCGGTGCCACAACCGGCGTCCAGCACATGCAGGTCGGCGTGGGCCTGGAAATGCGCGCTCATCAGCCGCTTGAGCAGCTCTGGTCCGCGATAGTCCAGAGAGCTCAACTTGCCTTCGAAATGGCTGGCGTAGTCGTCGAAGGTCACATTGACATAGTCGTCCGAACATCGGTCCGGGATCACGTCACCATCATCCTGGGATGAGCAGGCGGCGAAGAGATGCGCGGGAACCGGATTGTCCGGCTCCGCCTCCCGCCATTGCCGATAGACCTCCGCAGCCTCGTCAAGTCGCCCCAGCACATAGAAGGCTTTGCCCAGAAGATAGGGCGTGGTCGTCTCGCGCGGCGACACGATGTAGCCCGCGCAATAGGCGCGCACCGACTCCAGCTCCATGTTCTGGCCCGCATAGAGCGCCGAAAGGAGACGATAGGCCTCCTGCGCTTCCGGCTCGAGGGAAATGGCGGCCTGATAGGCCTTTTCCGCCTTGGCGAAATCGCCGAGCCGCTCCCGGGCGGCGCCCAGGTTGATCCACAGAAGGGCCTGCGTCGGCGCCTTTTCGATGGCTTGTTCGAAAATGTCGGCGGCTTCGGCGAAGCGGTTTTGCGCGGTCAGGATATTGCCGAATTTATTGGCCCAATCCACCCGCCCGCCACTGGCCGCCAGAGCTGCGCGCAAAAGCGTGACCGCCCGCTGGTGCTGGCCCAGATGGTGAAGGGCGACGCCCAGATAATACTGGCCTTCCTGAAAGGAGGGCGAATGGGGGGAGATGGCGCCGTATAATTCGACCGCCCGGGCAAAGTTGCCCTGAGCATGATGCACAAGGGCGCTTTCCAGAGCCTCGAAGGACTGCGCGTCCGATGTATCCTGCGCCACGATGAGCCCTGGGTTCAGGCCACGGCCTGTGATTCGGAAAAGCTTGAAGTTAGCAACCACCTTCTACGACAGGTTGAATCTGCTGACCAAATGAATAGCCGCCAAAAATGATAAAAATGGGCGCAATCTTCGATTTAACGGATAACCGCGCCCCGTTTGCGCGATCAGATGGCCGTCGCGCTGCAGGCGTAGCTGCCTTTGGCGCCGCCCGTGAAATTCACGGTGACGGATTTGTTGTTGAAATAGATCTGGAGCAGCACTTCCCCATTATCATGGACGGCTTCGGCCAGGGTTTCGGGTCCGCGCTCGAATTTGATGCGATAATCGATGAAGAAGGCGTTGGCGTCGTTCATGTAAGCGATCTTGTTCTGCTTGATGACGACGGCGAAAGTCTCAGGAGCAAAAAGGTCCTTCTGCGTCGCCTTGCAAAACATGGCTTTATCCGCCGCATTTGCGCCGGTCGCGCTGAGGATCAACAGGGTGGCGAGGGCATATGACTTCATGGTTTGCAGGCGGCTCCAACAGACGTCACGGCGGACGCCATTCAGCCCTGCATTCCCCAGGGCGGCATGAGCGGTCGACAACGTGACCATGAGCAATCCTTAACCAAAGATGGCAAGCTTGCCTGCAAGAAATGTAATAAATAGCCGATGATCACCACAGCTTGAACAGCCGTGGGGGTCAGCTGCGCCCGCGCGCCCCGTTGCCAAGCTCCATATGATCGGGGAAATTGGGTGAGACAGGCCGCTATTCCGCTGCCGCCCTATCCGAGCGACCCGGACATGCCGCAGACTGACCTTCTTCACCCTCTCTGGACTCCCCCCCTCGCGCAGGGCGCGCCCCGGTCGCTCTGCACGGATTGCGGCGTGTCGCGGATGGAGAACCCGAGGGCTTGCGGTTCCGCCTGCCAGTTCATCAAGCCCGATTATGCAGCGCAGGAGGCGCGAGTCCATGGACGGGCCCGCGATCCCGCGCGGCCGGACGAGCTTTTTTTCGGGCCGTTCAAGCGCATGGTGCGGGCGAAGATGGCGAGGCCCCTGGCGGGCGCCCAATGGACGGGCATCACCACGCGCATCGGCGAGCGCCTTCTGGAAACCGGCGCGGTGGAGGCGGTGCTGACCATGGCGCCGGACCCGGACGACATGTGGCGGCCCGTTCCGGTGCTCGTCACCAAGGCGGAGGGCATGGCCCACTGCCGGGGCATGCGCATGGGCTATGCGCCCCTGCTGGCCCTGCTGGAGCCCGCCCGGGCCAAGGGCATCCGCAAGCTGGCGGTCATCGGCATCCCCTGTCAGGTCTATGCGCTGCGGGCGCTGGAAGCGGAATTGGGCTTCGAGAAGATCTTCGTGGTGGGCACGCCCTGTTCGGACAATACGACGACGGAGAGCTTCCATACCTTCCTCGATCTGCTCAGCGAGGAGCCCGACAGCATCACCTACCTGGAGTTCCGCGCCGACTACCAAGTGGAGCTGCGCTTCAAGGACGGGCGGGTGCGCGAGGTGCCTTTCCTGCAATTGCCGATCTCCAAGCTCCCGCCGGATTTCTTCCCCCTGACCTGCCGCACCTGCGTCGACTACACCAATGTGCTGGCCGACATCACCGTCGGCTACATGGGCGGGCAGGGCGAGCAGTGGCTGCTCGTGCGCAATGAGCGCGGCGAGGAACTGCTGGGCCTGCTGGGCGACGAGGTCGTGACCACGGCGCCCGGTACTGCGGGAAAGAGGCAGGGCGCCGTGAAGGGCTTTCTCGCCAATGTGGAGCGCGCCGCGGGCGGCCTGCCCCTGCGGCGCATGCCCGATTGGCTGCGGCCCATTGTCAGCTGGCTGATGCCGCGCATTGGTCCACGCGGCCTCGAATTCGCGCGGGCGCGGGTGGAGATGAAGGCGGTCGAGACTGTGCTGCACCTTCGCCGCAGCGAGCCCCGGCGCATGCGCGCCATGATCCCGCCTCACGTCTGGAAACTGGTGGAGCCCTATGGGCTGAAGCCCACGCAGGACGAACTGCCGCGCCCGCCTGGCGGTCCGTAAAAATTCCTGATCTTCCGCCCTCTGGATTTTTGCGTAAAGTTGGGTAGACACTTATGGTGTCATTGAGGCGCATGGGCGCAGCAGGGGGCGGATCACTTCATGCAGGCCAAAACCTATCCCGCCCCTGCGGCCGTTCTGGAATTGCTGAAGCCCATCACCTGGTTTCCGCCCATGTGGGCCTTCGCCTGCGGGGTTCTGGCCTCGGGCGCGCCGCTTCTGGAAAACGCGGTGATCGCCATCGTTGGGATCATCCTCGCGGGACCGCTGGTCTGCGCCATGAGCCAGGCGGTCAACGACTGGTATGACCGCCATGTGGACGCCATCAATGAGCCGAACCGCCCGATCCCCTCGGGCCGCATTCCCGGCGCCTGGGGCCTCTATATCGGCATCGCCTGGACTTTGCTTTCGCTGGCGGTGGCGGCCCTGCTGGGCCAATGGGTGTTCATCTCGGCCATCATCGGCGCGGCGCTCGCCTGGGCCTATAGCGCGCCACCCTTCAGGCTGAAGGAAAATGGCTGGTGGGGCAATGCGGCCTGCGGCTTCTCCTATGAGGGGCTGGCCTGGATCACCGGCGGCGCCGTGATGCTGGGCGGCGCCCTGCCGACCAACGCCTCCATCGGGCTTGCGATCCTCTACAGCATCGGCGCCCATGGCATCATGACGCTCAATGATTTCAAGTCGATCAAGGGCGACAGCCAGATGGGCGTCCATTCCCTGCCCGTGCTGCTGGGCGCTGATGGCGCCGCGAAGGTCGCCTGCGCCATCATGGCTGCGCCGCAGGTGGTGGTGATTGGTCTGGTCTTCTCCTGGGGCAAGCCTCTTCAGGGCGCCTTCATCGTGCTGCTGCTCATCGGGCAATTGCTGATGATGGCGAAGTTCCTGAAGGCGCCGATCGAGAAAGCCCTTTGGTATAGCGGCTTCGGCGTGCCGCTGTTTGTTTTGGGCATGATGGCGAGCGCCTGCGCGGCGCGCGTCTTCGCCCTTTCGGCTTGAGCGGGATCCGGCGGCCCCGGTCGGGCGTATCCCTTGAGGTGGCGGCATGACGAAGCCCTTGGCGCATATACGGATATCCCATGGATGACACGCTAGAACAGGTAATCCTCGTCGATATGGACGACAGGGAGATTGGCCGCGCCGACAAATTGCCGGCGCATCGCCTCGGGTACCTTCACCGCGCGGTGTCGATCTGCATCATCGATGACCACGGCCGGATGCTGCTGCAACGCCGGGCGACTCAGAAATATCATTCCGCCGGCCTGTGGGCCAACGCCTGCTGCTCCCATCCCCGCCCCGGCGAGGCGACGGACAAAGCAGCTTTACGGCGCCTGCCCGAAGAATTGGGATTTTCCTGTCCGCTTTTCTTCACCGCGCAAACACATTACCGTGCGGATGTAGGGGGCAACCTCATCGAAGACGAACTCGTCCATTTATTCATTGGAATATACAACGGAGAAGCAAATCCCGATCCAAAAGAAGTAGATGATGTCAGATGGGGGTCATACAGCGAACTTAAAAACGATATATACTTGAATCCTGATGATTATACATATTGGTTTCGGCACTATATGGATACTTTCGGCGAGACGCTTTTCCATCTCCCAAAAACTTGATCGGATCAAATTCTATGCTTGCTCAGAAGCGGAGGCGCCCCTCCGCCCTCGAGCCACACCTGTCCAATTTTCCGGACTGTAATCACGTTTTTCCATATGATAGTGTAATTTTTCATTGACATTTCGGGGCTGCGGCATGACTTCTGTCAGTGTGTGCAGGTGCGCATCTGGACCCACGATGATCGCCAACAGCTTCGCAAAGCCGGACATCACCTTGACGCTCGATTCGAACGGCGTCATTCGCGCCGCCGTGCCTTCGGAAGCACTGGCCGATGATGGGATCGACGCCTGGCGGGGGCGCTGCTGGACCGACACGATCAATCCCGAGATCAATCCGCAAATTCAGAAAATGATCGAGGACATGCGCCTCAAGGGCGCCTCCTCCTGTTTCCAGATCAAGCAGCGCCTGCCCAGCGGACGCGAATTGCCTTTCGAATATACGGCCGTGAGCCTCGGCAAGGAATCGGGCTTCATCGCCGTTGGCAAGAATTTGCAGGCTATCTCGGATTTGCAGGCGCGCCTTCAACTGGCCCAGCAGGAGCGGGAGCGGGAACATTGGCGGTTCCGGGAAATCGAGACCCGCTACAAGATGCTCTTCGACGCCTCGACCGAGCCAGCGGTTGTGGTGCGCGTCACCAATCTGCGCATCGTCGAGGCCAATGCGGCGGCGACCAAGGGTCTGGGCCTTCTTCCCGGTCCGGAATTCTATCCGGACATGCCGCCCCGCGACCGCAAATCCTTTGACGCCATGCTTGGCAAGGTGCGCGAACAGGGCCGCGCGCCCGGAATCGCGCTGCGCCTGTCGCCGGCGGATGCGCTCTGGAGCCTGCGCGCCTCGCTGATGACCACGGACGCGGGCGCCTTTTACCTCTTCCAGATGACGCCCATGGGCGGGGCGCAGGTCCCGCAGGAGGCGCTGGATGCTTTCGCCAGCGAGAGCATCATCCAGCGCCTGCCCGATGGCTTCGTCATTGTCGACAAGGAGGGCGTGGTCCAGCGCGCCAACCACACGTTCCTCGACCTGATTCAG
The DNA here is from genome assembly GCA_947380915.1 of Beijerinckiaceae bacterium. The sequence goes on along the minus strand of CANCSY010000046.1, from coordinate 7,065 downwards.
ATCGGCGCGGAAAATGCGGTCGCCGGGGAGAAGATCGAGCGCTGGCTTTCCCATCCCGGCGCGGGAATCGGGCTGATCCTCACTCTGGTGAAGCAACATGGCGGCGTGCGCCTGCTGACGACCATCCTTTACGGGGAACTGGGCCTGAACACGCAGGTCGAGATTTCGGCGGTGGGCGACAGACCCGATCAACCCGGTTACTTCGGCCTTCTGTTGCGCGATGTGACGACGCGGCTTTCGGGCGGCAACCAGGCGGGCCCCAGCGCCAGCGATGTCTATGACGAGGGCTTCTCGCTGGAGCAGTTGGTCAGCGCCTCGACCGAAGCCATCGAGCGCAAGACCATCGTGGCGGTGCTGGATCTGTGCAAGGGCAACATCACCAATGCGGCCAAACGCCTCGGACTGAGCAGACAGAGCTTGCATTCGAAATTGAAAAAGTATGTGCTAGAGGTCAAATAGCAGACTGCGCCCAAGGAGCGCATCGACGGAGGCGCGCGATTTGGGTTTGGGTCAGGGGTCATCTCCAGCCTTCGGGACAGCCGACCTATCCAACTGCGAGCGGGAGCAGATCCACCTCGCCGCCTCCATTCAGCCCTATGGGGCTTTTCTTCTGATAAGCGAGACCGACGGCGTGATTGTTCAGGCCAGCGTGCGCGCGGGCCTGTTTCTGGGACTGGCCGGGGATCTGCCGGGAAAACCCCTCAAGGCGCTGGGCGGCGATCTGTGGACCCGGATACGCCCGTGGCTCGGCGCCAAAATCGACGCCATACCCGTTGCGGTGCGCTGCCATCTGGGCGATCCCGCGCAGCCCTTCACCGCCCTTCTGCATCATCCGCGCGGCGGCGGGCTGGTGATCGAACTGGAGCGAGCGGGGCCGCCGCGGCATATGTCCGCGCAAATCGAGCAGGCGATCCAGGCCTTTCTCGACACCGCCTCCCTGCAGGGCCTGTGCGATGAAGCCGCGCGGATCTTCGAAGACCTGACCGGCTATGATCGGGTCATGGTGTATCGCTTTGACGACGCCGGGCATGGCCAGGTCTTTTCCGAAACCAAGAAGCCCGACCTCGAAGCCTTCCTGGGCAATCGCTATCCCTCCACCGACATTCCACAAATCGCGCGGCGGCTCTATGAGCAAAACCGCGTGCGTCTTCTGGCTAACATCAATTATCAGCCCGAACCCCTGGAGCCGCGCCTCTCGCCTTTCACGGGCGAGGATCTCGACATGTCCCTGTGCTTCCTGCGCAGCGTGTCGCCCATCCATACCCAATATCTCAAGAACATGGGCGTGGGCGCGACGCTCGTGGTCTCGCTCATGGTGGGCGGCAAATTGTGGGGGCTCATCTCCTGCCACCACTATTCCCCGCGGTTCATGCCCTTTGAAATGCGGGCGGTCTGCGAATTGCTGGCAGAGGTCATCGGGACGCGGATCACGGCGCTGGAAAGTTTCGCCCAGGGGCAGGCGGAACTGTCCGTCCGCCGCCTCGAACAACGCATGGTCGAGTGCATTTCCCGGGATGGCGACTGGCGCAGCGCGCTTTTCGATGGCGCGCGCTCCTTGCTGCTGCCCCTGAACGCGACGGGCGCGGCGCTGCTTTTCGAAGGGCAGATCCTGACAACCGGCGAAGTGCCCGCCACCGAACATATTCGGGACATCAGCCGCTGGCTCGAGCCAAAAATAGCCGAGGACGTCTACGCCACCGCCAGCCTCTCCTCCGAAGACGGCTCCTTCGCGCCCCTGACCGGCGTCGCCAGCGGCGTGGTCGCGACACGCATCTGCGGCGAGGCCAGCGACATGCTGATCTGGTTCCGCAACGAGCGCGTCCGGACCGTCACCTGGGGCGGCAATCCCTTTCAGAAGGTGTCGACCAGCGACGATCCGCTGGAACTGTCGCCTCGCCGCTCCTTCGCCCAATGGCATCAGGTGGTGGAAGGCACGTGCGAACCCTGGAGCGTCGCCGATCTCACCGCCGCCCGCCTCATCGGCGCCAGCGTGACCGATGTGATCGTGCAATTCAGGTCCGTGCGCATTCTCATCGCCCAGGATCAGCTCGAACAGGTGCGGCGGCAGGTGCAATCCTCCGATCAGCATGTGGTGGTGGCGGACGCCCAGGGACGGATTCTCGAAGCCAATCCGGCCTTCGCCGCGCTTCTTGGGGGCAACGGACGGCCGCTCAGGAGCCTTGATGAGCTGCCCTATTATTTCACCGACCCGCAGGAGGCCCAGCGCAAGCTTCAAGTCCTGCGCGGTTCCCGGCAGGTCTGGCGCGGCGAGGTCGAGCTTGAAAATGCGCGGGGGGAGCGCAAGCCCCTACTGGTGCGGGCCGATCCCGTCATGTCCACGCCCGACCGGGTGCTGGGCTTCGTGCTTTTGTTCACGGACCTGACCGAGCGCAAGGCGGCGGACGCCGCGCGTCGGCGCTTCCAGGAAGGCATTCTGCAAAGCCACCGCAAGCCCAAGGGGCCGATCCAGTCCCAGAGCGATCTTGCGAGCCAGACCCTGCTGTCCAGCGTCATTGAAAACGCCCAGTTGGCGGCCCTTGAAATCACCGACGGCTCGGACACGGCCGGCATGCCCAACCTGCTGGAAAGCGTGCGGGCCTCCGTGGCGCGCACCGCCGAAGTGCTGGACCAGCTTTCCCTGGCGCCTGAGGACGCGGCAGCCAGCAGCGGCGACGCCCGATGAAGCCGGGCGGCGAGTTCCGTCTTCGCCTGCGCGCGGCGACAGCGCAAATCCATGAACGATTGCATGGCCATGCAGGCCTTGGCGCAGCAGCTTCCGGCCAGATCGGGCGGGCGGATTATCGACTGCTGCTGGCGCGCCTGTGGGGCTTTCACAAGGCCTTCGAACGATCTGCGGAGGCCGCCGCCTGCACCCTTGGCCTTGACATCGACATGACGGCCCGGGCCCGGGCGCCCATGCTGGAGCAGGATCTTGCGACGCTCGGCTATGGCGCGGCTGAGATCGCCCGGTTGCCATGTTGCGACTACCTGTTCCGGCCAGGCGACGAGGCCGAATGTCTTGGCGCGCTCTATGTGGTGGAAGGCTCGACCCTTGGCGGCCTTCATATCGCCCGCGCTCTGGCGAGCCTGTTTGACGGAGTGGACGGCGAGGGCCGAAAATTCTTTCTCGGCTATGGCGCCGCCCATGGCGCCATGTGGCGCGGCTTTCTCGAAAAGCTGGATTCATTCTCTGGCGACGAAGCCCGCGAGGCCGCCGCCGTGGAGGGCGCCGTCAGGACTTTTGCGGATTTCGAAAGCTGGATGGAGGAATGGCGGACCGATACGCCTGCGCCAAGCCTCGAAGGAGCAGCCCAGTAGGGCGGCGACCGCGCAAAAAGAACCTGCGCCGAAGCAGCCAGTCCCCTGACCACCCCGACGCCGTGTCGCGCAATTCTGCGATTGTCAGCCGCGAGCCTTGCGGTTCAGCAGCAGCGGAATTCCGAACATCGCCGAAAGCGATCCGCCGTCTTTCAAAACCGTGGGAAGGCTGAGCATGGAGGACAGGGGGGCTGGCGAACCGCTGAGATCATTCACACCGGAAGAGGGGAAGATGGGCGTGCTTTTCTCCGTCAGCACACGCCACCCGAAGAACCTCGACAGGGAGGCGGAGCTGTCCACCAGCTTGGGCACGCCCTGCACCTGAGCATCCCAGCCGCGCTCGTTGATCAGGCAGGGGATGCGGAAGAAAGCGGAGAAGGGCGAAGTGACGCTGGTGAGTTCCGGCATGCGGAAGAATTCATTGAAGGGCCGCCGGGACTTCACCAGCAGCGGAAGATTGTACCAGGAAGACAGCGTCTGCTTGCTGCGCAGAAGCTTGGGAAAACCGAACAGGGTGGTTTCCGACGAAGGCTGGCGCCAGAGAGAAGGAATGCTGAAGAAGTTGGACAGCGGGGTCGAGGACTTCACCAGCGAGGGCATGTTCCAGAATGTCGCGAATGGGGTGGGGTCGCGCAGCAGGACCGGCCAGCCCAGAACCGAAGACAGGGGCGTGGCCCGCTCCACCGTCGAGGCATAATAGTCCTTGCTCTCGACAGCGTTCTTGACGGGGTTATGGGCGTTCAGGATCGCGGACGCCTTGAGCGCCACGCCCATGACCGCATTGACGACGATGAGCGAATGACCCTGCTGGACCGCAGCGGCGAAGGCTGCCGCATCCGCCTGGGGAATGCCCGCTTTGAGGATGCGATCCTCAAGAGTCTCGTCAGATGGGCCCGCGTCGTTCGGTGCGAGGGAGATGAGGTGGACGGCGCTGCCGAATTTATTGCGCTTGAGTTCAGTGACCGCGCTCAAGGCGTCGCCATAGGCTTCATAGAACCGGGTGATGAGTGTGCTCATGACGTCCGCGCCTGTCTGTTAGTGTTGAATTCGAGCGCCGCAAAAATCGGCTTGTTTACTTTCGCAGTCCGCTTCCGCGCCAACCAGAAATCCGGTTCAAATTTGCGACAGAAACATAATTCTGGCAAGCCCGCGCGCATCATAACCTGGCTGAATTTATAACGCCGCCGCGCCCGCAGCCAGACCGTGTCGCCATCCGCCGCCATTGCGAAGACGAAGCCTTCGGGTTTATTCTGGAGGTCGCTTCGAAGCTCAGATTTGCGGTCGGGTGCTGACATGCCGATGTTTCCGTTTGTCCTTCTTCCCCTCGGCGCCATGGCGCTGGGCCTTGTGCTGGCCGTCCTTCATCTGCGTGGCATACGCAAGCCGGTGTTGATCGGATTACATCTGCTGCTTGGCTTTGGCGCCCTCGAACTGATGGTGGTCCTGTTGAAGGGAACGTCAGACAGCGATGGCTTGCCGGCTGGCGACTTCGGAAATGTTTCCGCAGGTTTTATGGCCCTCGCCGCTTTTGTAGGCCTGCTGACGCCAATCCTGGGACGGCGCTCGCGCCTGACCGCCAACGCCATGCTTCTGGCCCATGGCGGCGCCGGCCTGGCTGGTGTCCTCCTCTGCATGGCCTGGGTCTCCAGCCTCTAGACCCTCATGTTTCGGCTCGCGGCGACACATGGGTTTCGTGCGCGCCGCTTTATGGCGTCACGCTGCTGGCGTGGCTGGTCACGGCGCGCCCGATCAACGGCGACATGGTGACAAGCGTCCAGATAAGCATAACGATTTCAACCATATAAACGCTCATATAGCCGGTGGCGTGTCCGAACTGACCCTGCACCGCCGAGCTTGCGACGACATCGCGGAGGATGCCGCCGAAAGCGATCGCGAGTCCGGCGGCCACCGCCTGCGTCGCTCCCCAGGCGCCGAGCGCCAGGCCGACCTGATGTCGCGGCGCGAGATTCATGGTGGCGGTCAAGGTGCCGTGGCCGAACAGACCCGCCCCAAAGCCGACCATCAATGTGCCCATGGCGAAAAGCTCGGGCGCGTTGAAAGGCGCCGCCGCAATCACCATTGCGAAGGCGGGGATGCCGGTCATGGCGCCATAGCTCGCCATGCGGAAAGGATCCGCGCCCCGGCTCAGGACGCGCGAAGCCAGGGCAAGGCCAACGAGGCCGCCCCCGGCGAGCGTTGCGGTGAGGCTTGTGGTTGCGCCCACGCTCAAATGCAGGATCTGGCCGCCATAGGGTTCAAGCAGCACATCGGCCATGCTGAAACCCATGGTGCCGAAACCAACCGCCATCAACCGCCGCACCGCATGGCCGCCCTGGGCGAAGGAGTCCCAGGATTCGCGGAAGGTAGGCTGCTGGCGCATGGGATTTCGTCGCGCCGCATTGCGGCCCTCCTGCTTCCATGCGGCCACGCTATTCAGAACGAGGGTGATCACCGCGCAGGCCTGAATCACCTGGATCAACCGCAGCGGGCTGAACTCAGCCAAAGCGGCGCCGAAGGCGAAGGCGCTGACGATCATGCCAAGCAACAGCATGACATACATGAGGCCAACCACTTTGGGCTGGGATTCCGGCGGCGCCAGATCGGTCGCCAGCGCAAGGCCTATGGTCTGCACTGTATGAAGTCCCGCCCCCACCAGCAGAAAGGCGACGCCAGCGCCCACATGGCCGACCCATACGGGATAGCGGGCGGATTCGCCGCCACCGGAGAGAACAAGCAAGGCGAAGGGCATGATGGCGAGACCACCAAATTGCACCATTGTGCCGCGGAAAATGAAGGGAACGCGCCGCCAGCCCAAGGCGCTTTGATGGGTGTCGGACTTGAAGCCGATAAGCGCGCGAAATGGCGCAAAAAGAAGCGGCAGAGAAATCATAACGCCCACCAGCGAGGCTGGCACGTCAAGCTCGACGATCATCACACGATTGAGCGTGCCCACCAGCAGCACCAGAGCCATGCCGACCGTCACCTGAAACAGGGACAGGCGCAACAAGCGGCCAAGCGGGAGGTCGGGCGTGGCGACATCCGCAAAGGGAAGAAACCGCGATCCAAGACCCACCCAGGTCTGCATGAGTTTGAAACTGACGCGATTCATCGGTGAGCGGGTCCTTTACGGCCTCGTGGATCACGCGAACCAGACATGCTCGCCGGAGCATCATGACGGGCATGCGCCGGGCGCGGCCGCCATTGCGTTGGTTCCGCCTTGTCAATCCATTCTTTCCGAAAGGACCGGAATCCTGAGATCCCGGCCCTTTGTCCTGAAAACGCGCGCGCGGCTGTTACTTGGCCAGCGTAACGTCGTTCAGCGCCAGAACGGCCGGAGCGGTCGTCTGGGTCTCGATCGCAACCTTCTTCTGGCCGCCCTGCATGAAAGCGGGGAACCAGGTGGTGTGGGTGAGGATCGAGTAGTGGATGATCAGCGAGGTCACTGCGACCGCGCCGAGGAACATGGGGAGCCCGACGGAGGGCTTTACCACTGTCCAAAGTCTGCCTTGGTTCATGTTCGATCTCCCTTAGTGAAGCCAGGGTGAATAAACATAAGCGAGGAAATGCGCGAACAGAGCGATGGCGCCGAAAACACGGGTGCCATCGATCAAATGCTTATGCAGTTCCTCAGATTCCCCGGCGGTTAATCCCGTCGGCCAAACACGGTTTGGATCGTCTGCCATATCGCTACCTCCATAGAGAAATGCGATCAGTCTCGTGCTCACCCAGCACGCGGGTTGCGCCAGG
>CANCSY010000045.1 GCA_947380915.1 Beijerinckiaceae bacterium | reverse complement strand
CATAATCGGCGATGCCGATCCCCGCGCCGCCAACGAGGTAGTTGTTCCCGCCATAGCCCGCCAGAAAGGAGCGTTGACCGACGATGTCAGTGCCGCGCAGATAGTCGTTGAAATCCGACCCGGCGATATTGTTCATATTGATCAGCACATCCGTGCCGCCCATGCCGTCATTGGCGGTTCCCGCCGCGACAGTCTTGCTCCCACTCATGCCCGTGACGGCATAGATGGTCGTATCGACAGTGATCGCGGATGAGCCCACATTCACGATCACGCCGTTGGTCGACTGCTGGTAGGACGCCCGGTTCGAGCCCCCGCCTCCATTGAGGGTGTCGTTGCCGGCGCCGCCGTCGAAGGTTTCATCTCCGTCGCCGCCAAGGAACGAATCGTTGCCAGCGCCGCCCCAGACCTGATCAATGTCGATCAGCGTGTCCGTGCCGCCCAGGCCGTCGGCGACCTTGCCGGTGACCATATTCACATTGATCGCCTGGGCGGCGGAGTTGTTTGAGTAATCCGCCCGATCGGAACTGGCGTAGTCGCCATCGCTATAGCGGTTGGCCCCATCCAGCGTGTCATTGCCAGCATTGCCCCGGAACAGTTCCCAGAACATTCCGTTGGGATTGCGCGTGAGGCTACCGCCGGAAATAGAGTCATTCCCCGCGCCGCCGAAGACCATGGCGACATATTGCAGCGTGTCGATCCCGCCAAGGCCATCGGCTACTTTTTCTGCATACAGATCGGCGTTGATGGCCTGCGAGCTGGAATTGTTCGAGTAATCCGCGCCCGTGCGGTAAGCGATGTCGTTACCCCCATGAACCGTATCGGCTGCGCCAGTGATGGTGTCGTTACCGCCATTGCCGCGGAAGATTTCGGCGGTGATATTGCCGAGGGGGTCTATCGCGTGTTCAGATGCGCCCCCAATGAAGGTATCACCCTGGGCCGTGCCGGTGACTCTTTCGACGTTCTGTATAGTCAGCGTACCCTGTGCGCTGGTGACTTTATGATTCGCCATGTCGACCGTAATTGCAGGCGTTGAGACGTTGGACTGACTATAGGCCAGCGTGTCCGTTCCCGCGCCGCCATCAATCGTGTCATCGCCAACGGCGCCATTAGCATAGCCCACATTTATGGTGTCATTCCCGCCTCCGCCATTGATCGCGTCACCCCCGCCCAGACCGATGAATTGATCGGCATTATCCGAGCCATTGAGCGTGTTGACGATATCATCGCCTGAGGTTCCCGTCGCATTATCGCCGATCACCAACTGGCTGCCATTGGCGAAGGAGACATTGGTGGTCGTCAGACTCTTGACGGAGGTCAAGAGCGTGATCGTCTTGCCGCCATAGGTGAGCGATACGCTCGTGATCCCGCTTGAGAAACTCACGCCCACATTCGCGGCGGAGATAGCGGAGTCGTTGAAAAAAAGCCTGTCCTTCGTCGGATCAAACGTGATCGACTCACCAGCGGTGAGCGCGGACCAATTATAGGTGGTTCCCGAGCCGCCGATATTCAACGCCGCGACCGCGAAGGTTCCGTCGGTGAAACTAAGACTTTCGATATTCGAAATCGTATCCGTCCCGTCGCGCCCGGCGATCGTGTCCCGGACCGTATAGGAGCCATTCCCGAGCGAGGTGATGACATATTGCGCACTCGCGCCTCGATAGATGGCGATGTCCCTACCGGCGCCGCCATCCAGAGCGTCATTCTCCGTTCCACCATCCAGCGAGTCGTCTCCAAGGCCGCCGTTCAGACTGTCATTACCAGCATAGCCCCTGAGATAGTCGCCATCCGATGAGCCATTGATGGTGTCGTCGCCGGAGAAGATCCAGGCGTCAATGTGGGCCAGATCCAACTGACTGCTGAACATCGCTGCAAAGGTGGATGCGGATAAATTCAAGCCTGTGATTGTGCGAAGAGTGGTCCCGTCTTTCTCGGCGCTGATTTGATTGATCGTGCCGTTCAGATCAGGCATTTCGCTGTTTGTGTTCGACCAGGTGAAATTTCCAGTCAGCTTGCCTGTCTCTCCAGACCGGGTGTCCACCAGAGTGACGATGTCAGTTGGTGAATCAAAGGATGTCGGCGCACCATCAACGATGACCAGTTTCCGCATATCAATGGCGGAGTAAGCAGTTGCGACAACGCCGGTTTTGGGCGTGTAGGCCAAATTCGCCAATACAATGGTCTGGTCTGAAAATTTGACGTTTTCAACGTTGTAGAGCGCATCAATCCCGTCGTTGGGGGTGATGACCGCATAGCTGCCATCGCCGTTGTTGATGATCGTGGCGTCAGTCGAGGACGAGGCGTAGACGGCGGTGTCATTCCCCGCGCCGCCATCGAGGATGTCCTGGTCGGCGCCGCCGTCCAGGGTATCGTCGCCGGCGCCGCCCGACAAGTTGTCGTTGCCGCCGAGCCCGAGCAGAAGATCGCCCTGCGCAGAACCATTGATGTCGTTATCGGAACCATCAGCGGATGTCGCCACCGTGTTGTCGCCGACGACGAGAAGGCTCCCGTTTGAGAAAGTGACGTTGCCGGTCGTCAGACTCTTGACGGAGGTCAAAAGCGTGATCGTCTTGCCGCCATAGGTGAGCGAGACGCTCGTATCCCCCGAGAAAGCCAAGCCAACATTCGAGGCGGAAATAGATGCGCTGTCGAAAAACAGCCTGTCCGTCATCGGATCGAACGTGATCTGCCGACCAGCGTTGAGCGCGGACCAATTATAAATCGCCATCGAACAAACCCTCGAAGAATGGAGCGTGTTCTGCCATGTTAACACCGTTGAGAAATAAAATACAGATATTGTTACGTAGGTAATTATATTATTAAAAATAAAATATAAATGGCGATCTCCGGCAAGGCCCGCTCACGCCAGCCCCGCCCTCGTCAATCCCCAAATCACCCGAACCGCGAAACCGGTGTCGGCAGACCCAGTTTCTGGCGCAGGGTCTTGCCCTCATAGGCGGTTCTGAAAAGGCCCCGGCGTTGCAGTTCGGGGGTCAGGTGACGCACGATCTGTTCGACGCCCGTGGGGAAAATGGGCGGGATCACGTTGAAGCCATCCGCCGCCCCGCCGTGGAACCAGCTTTCCATCACATCCGCCACATGGGTGGGCGAGCCGATCAGCTGGAAATGCCCGCGACCGCCCGCAATCTTCTGATAAAGCTGGCGGATCGTCAGCCCATCGCGCCGCGCCGCCGCCAGCAAAAGCCCCGCGCGGGAGAAGATGTCGCCGCCCGACGGCAGTTCGGGCACGGGCCCGTCGATGTCGTAAATGCTCATGTCGGTGGCGAGATAGCGCGACAGCAGGGAGATCCCCACATCGGGGTTTATGAGGTCCTGCAACTGCTGGAAGACATCCTCGGCTTCGGCCTGGGTCTCGCGCACCAGAATGCCAAAGCCCGGCATGATGAGGATCGTGTCGGGATCGCGTCCCCCTTCGCGGGCGCGGCGTTTCACATCGCCATAGAAGGTCTGCGCTTCCTCGAGGGTCTGCTGGGCGGTGAAGACCACTTCGGCCGTATCGGCCGCAAGCTGGCGGCCATCGTCGGAGGCGCCCGCCTGCACCACGATGGGGCGACCCTGCGGGGATTTGGGGATCATCAGCGGCCCCCTCACCTTGAAGAACTCGCCATCGTGATGCAGCACATGCAGTTTGGCGGGATCGTAGAATTGCGCGTGTTCGCGATCAAAGGTCAGGGCGCCCTCGTCGAAGCTGTCCCACAGGCCGTTCACCACTTCCACGAATTCGCGCGCGCGGCGATAGCGCGTCTCCTTGGCCGGATGCACGCCGCCGCCGAAGTTGCGGGCTTCTGGCGCATGGGCTGACGTCACCACATTCCAGCCTGCGCGGCCCCCGCTCACCTGATCGAGGGAGGCGAAGCGGCGGGCCACCAGATAGGGCTGGTCATAGGTCGTGGTGGCCGTGCACACGAGGCCGATCTGCTCGGTGCAGGCGGCCAGCGCGGTCAGCAGGGTCATGGGCTCCACGCGCACGCCGATGGAGGTGCGCGGCAGGGTTTCGGGGGTGAATTTTTCGCCCGACAGCGAGTCCGCCTCGAAGACGAAATCGAACAGCCCCTCCTCCGCCAGTTTGGCGAGACGGATGAATTTCGAAAAATCCATCTCCGTATCGACCCAGGCCTCGGGATGCAGCCAGGAGGCGATATGATGCCCGGATTGCTGCAACATCAGCCCCAGTTTCATCTGACGGGACTTGCGGCCATCAGCGCCATGCTCCTGCATCTCAGTTCCTCTTGCTGTCGAGCGCGCCAAACAGCGCCTCGCGATAATCGGCCACCACTTGCGCCGCAAGCGTCTCGCCCGCCTGAATGCGCCCCAGACCCGGGGCGATGATCGTGGGCACGCCGGCTTCGAAAAAACGATCCCAGGCCCGCGCGTGGCCCTCGGTCCAGGCATGTTCCAGCCAGTCGAATTTCGCCAGCGCATGGGCGCGGATGGTTGCAGGCTGCGGCCGCCCTTGCGCCTGCGTGCGGATTACGGCGCCATCGACCTGCGTCATCAGATCGGCGCTGAAGGAGTCCGAGGTGAAAAGCACATCGGCGCCCCTGTGCCGGATCCAGATGGTCGAGAGCGTCTTGATGACGGGATCGTGGGGGGTGATGAGCGGAAAGCCATAGTCGGTCAGCGGCTGGTTGAAGATCATCCGCTCGGCCACAAGCCCCTCGCGCGGCTTGCGCTGCATCTCCACAAGGCCCAGCAGGGGCAGGTTCTTCATGATGCCGAGCACACGCAGATCGGGATAGCGATCCACCACCGCGCCCACATTGGTGATGGCGTCCGGCTCGCTGCGCGAGATCATCACGGTGACATGACGCGAGCCGATGACAGGCTCCAGCGCGGCCAGAAACTGATCGCGATGAGCCAACGGTCCGGTGTCGATCACCAGGGCCTTCTCGTCGGCGAGGCAGACATATTTGTTGAAGGGTTCGAAGCCCGTGGCGCCAACCGGGCGCCAGCTGCGGCCCGCCACCGGCTCGATATCCGAGAGGGCGATCACACCCGGCGCAATCTCATGGACCCGGCTCACGCGCGCGCTCCATTGGCCTGGCGCAAGCCGGTTTCAAAGACCTCCGTCAATTCCCGCGCATTCAGGATCACCCCGCCATGGGTCGGCGCGATGATGTCCGCAGGATATTCCGCCAGCAGATCGCGCAGGCTGGCGATGGTGATGTCCGCATCCACATAGCGCGTCCAGCCCAGCGCGCCTTCAATGACAACCCGCGTATCCTCGACGCGGGGCAATTGCGCCAGCTCGTTGGAGGTCATGGCGCATTCGCCCTCCAAGTGGTCGTGGGTATAGGGATAGCCGTCGCTGACGAAGAGGATCCTGTGCTCCTCCTCATAGGCCCAGAGCGTGTTGACGAGGTCATGGACCACGGCGGGAACCACCACAAAGGTGCGCCCGCCAAGATCGATCTTCTCCCCCGGCCCCATGGGCTGCAACCGATGGGCGGCTTCGGGCACATAAAGCTCGTAGTTGCGCGTGTCGCCGATCACCTTTGCGTCGGGAAAGGCCCGCAGCAGGCGCCCCAGATTGCCCATATGGGGCGCTTCGGGATGGGTGGGGAAAATATAATCCAGCGGCCTGCCGTCCAGCACCTTCAGCAGTTGCGGCCACATGGCCTCCCAGGCGAAGGGCGGCGCCGTGTCGATGAGCACGCTGCGCTTGTCGCCCATCAGCAGGAAGCAGGAGTTATGGTTGTGCAACTCCTTGCCGTTGACGGTGATGCGCAGGCAGCCTGTGAACCAGAAGGCGCCGGGAGCGAATTGCCGCGGAAAGACCGGGATGGCCTTCGGCACGCCCATGCTCACGGACAGGCCATCGTCATCAGGCTCGGCGGCGCGATCATTTGCCATCGAGAGCTCTCCGCACCCGCGCCACCACATCGGGCGGCGTCGCCAGCACAGCCTTCACCAGCACCGCGACCTCCTCGCCCTTCATGGGCTCCACATCGAGAAGCAGGCGATTGGCCTCGGCGAGAAAGGCCGGGTCCTGCATGGTGTCGTCGAAGGCCTTGCGCAGGGCCGCGACCCGGGCGGGCGGCACGCCGGGGGGCGCGACAAAGGGGCGTCCCGCCTCGAGACGGGACGTCAGAAGCTTGAGGGCGAGACGGTCCTCGTCGCTTTTGGCGAGGGTCTCGAAGAGAGGATAGGCCGCAAGATCCGGATGGGAGGGCGAACTCCACTGGGCCAGAATGCGGATCTTGCCATTGGCGATCCAGTCCGCATTGATGGTCTTGAGGCTCGACCAGGCCAGCGCGCCAAGGCCATAGACCTCGCCGGCCTCCATGGCCTTGTGGATCTGGGCCGTGCCTTCATAGCCGCTGACCACCTTGAACTTCGTTTTCAGGATGGCGTTGGCGACCAGGGGGAAATCGACCTGCGACGTGCCCGGCGTCGTGGCGCCGATGATCAGTTCCTGAGACAGCAGATCCCGCAACTCCCGGATCGGGGAACTATGCCAGGCATAGGCCACCTGCGTGTCCCGATTGGAGCTTCCGATCCAGTTCAGCTTGGTGGGATCGAAACGGGCGGCGTCCGGTTGCAGCAGCGGTGCGGTGGGAACGCCATTGATGACCGCAGCCATCACGGTCCCATCCTTGGGGGAGGTGTTGGCCAGCGTGTTGACCATGATGAGGCTGCCCGCGCCAGGCTGGTTCTGCACCACAATGTTGGGATTACCGGGGATATGAGTCCCCAGATAGCGGGCCACGGTTCGGGCGTTGATGTCATAGCCGGAACCGACGCCGCTGCCGACCAACATATGAATCTGTTTGCCTTTGTAGAAGGCCGCGATTTCTTCATCGGCCGCAGCCGCCGGGAGAATCCCGCAAATCAGGCCAAGCATGGCCAAAGCAGTGCGCATCGAGACAGCCTCCCCTTTTCAGCGATCCTGAGACCGCTGTTTTCGAATTCTCACGCAACATGCCCAATTTTTGCAGCCGCCGCGATGTTTTTCTTGGCTCCCCACCCGGTCAAGCAGGCGTGAGAAGCTGCGTCAACTCGTGAATATCCCTGAGCGTCTCGACGCGGTGGCACGTCTCCAGCAACTGGACGGCCCGGGCCTTGCCAAGAACCGGCTCGGCGAATTGCATGAATTTGGCGGTCAGCGCAGCCTCCGACATGGGGCGGCGCGGGTCGCCGTCAGGCAGCGCGATACGCTTCTCGAAGCTCTCGCCCGACGCCAGCGTCACCTTGACGAAGGACTCCGCGCTGCCGCGCGGCACACCGATGGAAGACGGCGATACTTCAACGCGGATCTTGCGGGCGAGCGCGAAGACATCCGCACCCTTCCACCGGTCATGCTCGAAATGCTCGACCGTCACATCCCCCTCGATCAGGGCGAGCGCCAGACAGATGGGCAGGCTGTGATCGGCCGTCTCCTTGGTTTTGGGCTCGTAGCGGGAGGGGGACGCCGTGGCCTCCTTGGCGCGCTCCGAGGTCTCGACGAGGATCTCCTTCACCCCGTCCAGCCGCCCCTTGAGCCCCGCGTGCAGCTCGACGCCCGCCTCCGCGATGGTCTGCAACTCGAACTGGAGAGGAAAGCGTTTCAGCCCCACGGTAAGAATGCGGAACCGGTCGGGCCGCAGATCGAGGACGAATTCGGAGGTGCGGCCCTTGGTGCGCTGGACGAACCATTCCAGCACCCCCGCCGCGCCGGTGAATCCGTTGCGGGCCATGCGCGCGGAAAAGACGCCATCGGCGGCGCCTTGCGGATAGACCAGCGCCTTCACCATGCTGATGGGGCCGCTGTTGATCGCCAGCAGGGTCATCTGCTTTGGCCCGCTGATGCCCATGCCATGGGCCATCTGGGCGGGCGTCATGCCCCAGGCCTTGCCCGCGATGAGCGGCGTCACGAAGCCCGCGCAACTGACGCTGTGAAAACTGCGGGAACTGAAACCCACGGCGTCGACCAGAGCCAGTTGTGTTTCATAGCCGATGGCGATGGCGGTGATGAGATCGCGCCCGCTGCGCCCGGCATCCTCGCAACAGGCGATGGCCGCGGGGATACATTCGCTGGGATGGGCGGGATCGCCGCCCGCGTAGATATCGTTCAGGTCGAGGTAGCGCACCAGCACCCCGTTCACCAGGGTCGCGCCCTCGACCGATGAAAGACCCTTCTGGCCGATGACCGTCGCCACCGCAGGCCCGCCATAGGCGGCGCGGAAGGTTTCATCGGCGATACGGGCGGGCTCGGCCCCGACAGCGCCAAAGGCGCAGGCCAGAGTGTCGATCAGCAGGCGCTTGACGGCCGCCACCACCTCGGGAGGCAAGCGCTCGAAGGTCATGTCTTGCGTATATTTCGCCAGGCGGTGCTCGGAGGCTTCCGCCACAGGCGCCGCTGACTGGGCGAGGCTGCCGGTGACGCTGGCAGGAAACGAGAGGGCGAGCGACCCCCCGATGAACTGGCGACGATGCATCATGCGGCCTCTCCCTTCCCTGCGGGAGCTGTTGTCCTCCCCTGCTCCCATGCTATCCTGAGCCGAAGCGGCCTGCAAAGGCGATCAGAGCGCGCCGGTCAGAGCGCGGACAAGCAGGGGTGGGAAAAGATGCTGCGCGTTGCCTTCGTCATCGGCGATTATCCGGCCGAGCAGTTTGAATTGCGGCGCAAAACAGCGGTCGGCTATTCCAGCGCAGATCTGGAGGTGGGAATCATCCGCGTCGCCGCGCGACCCTTCGATGGACTGACCCCGGCGGAAATCCAGGCGGCCTCCGGTCTGTTCCACGACGCCTTCCGCGAGGCCGAGAGACAGGGCTATCACGCGGTGGTGCCGCTCGGCATGCTGGATCTGGGCGTCGAGGGCGGCCGCTCGGCCGTAGACATTCCGGTGGTCGGGCCCTTGCAGGCGACGCTGCATGTGGCTGCCCAGGTCGGCGAACAGTTCGGCGTGGTCTGCTATCATCCCAGCGCGATCTCCCGCCACCGGGCGCAATGCGTGGCGCTGGGCATGGAGCAATTCATTGCGGGCCGCCGCGCCAGCGGCGTCTACCTCCAGCATATCGCCGACAACCGCGACCATATGATCGATTCCTTCCTGCGCGCGGCGCGCGATCTGATCGACCATGATGGCGCTGATGTCATCATCCCCCAGGGCATCACCCAATGTCCGGTTCAGATGGATCCCGCATGGCTGTCCAGAGAGCTTGGCGTGCCCGTGGTCGAAGGGATTGGCGCGCCCATCAAGATGGCGGGGCTGCTGGCCTCCCTAGGCCTCAAACAGAGCCGCGTCAGATGGCAGAAATCTGGCTCGCAACCTAAATAACCCGCAGAGGCCCCCGCTTCGCCATCAAGAAGGCGCCCCACGCCCCTCATTCCCCCGCAGGCAGGGGGAACAAGGCGGAGCGGGGCCAATGCTTGCGGCTATGACGCAGGCCAAGGCTGGCGAAGAGCCCGGCGAGGCGGATCGGCGCGCCAATGCCCTCGACCACAGGAACGCCCACCTGCTCGGAGAGCCAATCGGGGCTCACATGGACGGGGCATTGGGTGATGCCCATGGGCAGGATCACGTCGCAATCATGTTCCTCGACCAGCGAGCGTGCATTGGCGACAAAGGCCGCCAGCGTCGCCTCCCGGTTCGCCGCGATGTCCGGCAGGTGGAACCCGCTCTGGCGATAGGCCACGACCTTGTGGTCCATGCCATATTGCCGGACGGTGCGGCGGCACAGAACCAGCGAGGTATGGGAATAGACAAGCAGCCCGAAACGGTCGCCCACCATGCAGGCCAGATGCAGCATGGCCTCGGCGGGCCCGATGATCGGAATGTCCACGCAACTGCGCCCAGCATCCACCGCCAGATCGAGTGTGCCAAGCGGCACGGCAGCGTCATAGCCTTCCGCCTCGGCGCGACGGAAGGCGTCGACGAAGGCGGGAACCACAAGCTGCACTTCGGCGGGCGAATTTCCGCGATTATATGCGGTCGTCGCCACGGAAATGATGCCGACCTCGATCTCGGGCGTCGCATAGGCGAGCGCAACATCCTCGCGCCGACGGCGCTCCTCCTCGGGATAGTCGCCAATGCAAAAGGCTATTCTGACTTTCTTGCTCATGCGCGCAGGCCTCCGGCTGGGGATGGGGATCGAGGACAGGCGCCGGGGCCGGAGCGCAAAGAGGCGCCCGCTTGCGGGATATGTTGCATCGTCGGTCCCTCCCCGGCCGCGCAGACATGAAAGGCTGCGCGTGGCTCTGTTCTTGAGAGCCATGGTGGCCCGGTCGTCCCTTTCGCGCAAGGGGCGAGGCTGCGTTCACCACTCCCAGTAACGGGCCTCTTTCGGCCGGGTCCATTTCGCGGGCAATGGCTCGAGCTGCGCCAGTGCATAAGTCACGAGGTCGGGACGATGACGGCGGCCCTGCGCCTGGCCCTCAAGAACCGCCCGGGCCAGACGGGCGCGCACGGCGGCGGCGCCCTGTTGATCGGGGGAATCGAAGGCGAAGCGCAACGCGCCCCACGCCTCCTCGACAGCCCCCTTCAACTGCTCACAGTCACGCTCGTTTCGCAAAGCCAGAACCAAGAGACGCCTCCTTGAATGGAGCGCGGATTATGGTCAAAGCGAGCGTGCGATCCAGCGCCCATGCGGCTGAAGGGATCGGGCATCTGGCTGATGGCGCAGGCGGCCCCTACCCCTTTGAGGCAAGCCGCTCACCGCAATCCGAAATAGGCGCGAAAAGTGTAGAGCCCGACGCCTGTGGGAGAGCGCGGGTCATGGGCGGCGAGGACGCCGTCATAATCACGGCAGCTCGCCTTTGCGTAGTTGGGATAGCGGGGGAACAAGACGAAGCCGCAGGTTGGCCCACGCGTCACCTGCGCAGCCAGAACGGGGCCCGGCAGCGCCTGCCCGTGGTGATGGGCGCGCACGGACTTGTGGCGAGGTTTGGGCGTATCGAGATCGGTGGCGCCGACCGGGGTGACGACACATAGCGCCCACAAGGCCGCCAAGGCATGACGAAAGACAAGATTGCGCATTGCGCCGCCTCCATAAGCCAACGGGAAACGCCCCGGTGGCGGAATGGTTCGGCGCAGGACCGCCCAACGAAAAAGCGCCGCTCTTGCGAGCGACGCTTTCGTTTTTAGTCAGATCGAAGAGATCAGAACTTGACGTTCAGGCCGAGAGTGGCGGCGTTCTCGGTGCAAGAGCCCGCATTCTGGCCATTCGCCGTGTTGCGGCAAGCGTTGTTTGAGCTGCTGATGCCGAACTTGTTGGTCCAGTAGCGATAACCAACAAAGGCGCTTACGAGATCAGCCTTGGCCGAACCGAAGGCCATCTTGCCGATATCAAGAGTAAGGCGCTGCTCGCTGTTGAAGGTTGTGACGGTCTTGTTGCCCGGTGTGGGGGCCAACTGAGAAGCGCCAGTGCCCTTCGGGCCATAGAAAGCTGCACGACCGCTGAAGGTGAGCGGAACTGACTCAGGCAGGAAGCCGAGCGGCATGGCGTAGACAGACTCAACCGCCCAGGTGCCATCGAACTCGGTGTTGCCGCCGGGAACGCCATCAAAGATCTGCGCGAAAGCGTTGTGGTTCCACTCCTTGAAGTACAGGGGCGAAATATTGAAGTAGCCCTTGTAGGGAAGGCCGAACGAGAACTGCAGACCAGCCACGAGGCTCTTCTTGGCGGGGGCGAGCGAGTTGTTCTCGGAGTTGAAGTCAGCGCCGATCTCAAAGGACACGTTGCTCAAAGGACCCATGGAGAAGGCCTTGGTGTTGAACAACTGATTGAACCCGAGCGTGCTGCGGAAGAGACCATAAATTTCCGTAGCGCCAGCGCAGCCCGTCGTAGGCGCGCCAGGCAAGCCGCAGGGGCTGGCCGGATCAGCGCTCGGGGACTTCAGCACGTCAACGGTAAAGAAGTTCGTGCCCATGGCCCAAACATCAAAGTGCGTGAAGGAGAACACGTTCTTGCCGAACTTGCCCTTCACGCCCGGATCAGTCGCGTTGAACTGGTAGGAATAGCTGACCGTGTTGTCGTTCACGAAGAACATGGGGGCGGCGGCGACGGGAGCCGGGGCCTTCTTGGCCGGGAGATCGGCGGCGAGGCCGGCAGTGGCGAAGGAAACCGCAGCGGCGGCGAGGAGAGACTTGCGAATCATGAGCTTGGGACCCCGTTTGGAATGGTTGCGTCCCAGCCACGTTTACTGTCTCGACAAAGCTTGTGAAGCTTCAAATTTATTCAGGAAAGATCAACCAGAAATTGAAATCACTCAGAAAAAAGGCAAATCGAAAGGCGCTCCACCCGAAAGCAACCTCAGAACGGCCCGGATTTTCGGACCTTTCCAAGAGAACCCGCATTCAACCGAACCCTTCCCGCAAGCCGCTGAAACTGATTATAAAAAAGCCAAATATGAAAATACAGTGACGCTTTCGACCCTGTTGCGATGTTTTTGCAACAAGGCAATCGACCACTAACCTCGCCTATTCACATCCGGGACCTGCCCTAAACCTTTGAATTCCCTGTTATCAAGGAAAACGCGGCGGAGAGAACTCCGCCGCGTTCAAAACCATTCGCTTCTGGATTGGATCAGAAGCTGATGTTGAGGCCGGTCGAGAAGACCGTGTAGTTGGTCTTCGCGGCGGGGAAGGTGGTCGAGCCGCCAACCTGGTTCGCGAGGATCCCGTCGTTCATGATGTGGAAGTATTTCACACCAGCCTTGAGGGACCAGGAGCCGAACTTCTTGGGCACGAACTGACCGAGGTCATACTTGGCCAGAAGGCCGGTCATGGCGTACTGGAACGTGCTGGTCGAACATGTTGCATCGCTCTTGGGACCGCAAACCTTCTGTCCATTGTAGTACATGTCGCTCGGCCCAAAGGAGATCTGGGCGGGCACGGTCAGAGTGAGCGGGACGCCAGCGGACTTCATGAAGCTGTAGGAAGGACCAATGCCCACATCAACGCGATAGGTGCCGGTCTTGCCCAGACCCATCGATGACGCGCCGCCGTAGTTATAGAACACGTTCACATAGGGGTTGAGCGCGATCGGCAGGCCCAGATGCGCATCGTCGTATGCCAGGGTCACGGTGGCGTTCTCGATGACCTTGACACCCTTGTAACCGGCATTCGGGATCTGGAACTGCAATTCCTGAACCGTCAACTTGTAATAGTCTGCAAAGCCGATAGTGGCGCCCGCCCACCAATCATATTCCTGCATGCTGGCGGTGCCGGTGGGGGCATCGTTCCAGGACTGAGCCCAGCCGCCGACGAAAGCGGTCACGCTGTTGATCGGACCGGTCTTGCTGCTGTAGATGTCGGCCGACAGGCCAACAGTCGTCTCAAGCAAGGTCACACCGGACTTGTAGAGGGGCTTGCCGCCACCAGACATCATGCCGTTGGCGTAAGACAAATCCACGAAGCCATGAATGGCGCTGGGCTCGGCGGCGGCAAGAGCCGGCACGGACTTCTTGCTGGGCAGATCGGCGGCTGAAGCCATTCCGGTCGTGGCGATGGTAGCCGCAGCGGCGGCGAGAGCGATATTACGAAGCATCAATGCGACTCCTTGTGACTGTTGCGTCCCAGTCACGATCATGGCCGCGTTGAAGCTTGTGAAGCCTCAAATTTGTTCATCAATGGTCAATTATGCATCCCATATGCTGCGAAAATAGTCCCCTAACATTTATACCCAAATAAAAAACGCAGCCGTGAAATCCAAATTTCAAGGCTTTGACGCAGCTTTATCGATCACAGGACCCTTAAGGTTGGGTAATATAAACGTGATCAAAAAATAGGCTCGAAAAAATCCATTCCAACTATTTCCATCGGTGATGTGACGCTTTTACAACAGTGAAAAAGGCTCAAAAAGCTCTTCCAACCTCGAAATTTACTTCGCGAACCGTCAAGAGAGGCCACCAGGAACGGGCAACCTGGTCCATCGCACGAGTCAAAACAAAAACGCCGCTCCTTCGAGCGGCGCTTTTCAAGGTCGTGCAAGCCGCCCGGAGCGCCTCTTGATGCAGAGCTGCAAACTTACACCAGCTCCAGAAAGGCCTTCGCCGCATCCCCGTGCTCACGCCGCAGCCTTGCGAGGTCCACTCCCACAGGCAGCGCATCCACGACCCGCCAGGCGCCCTTGACCATGACCCTGTCAGCCGAATGTGCGCCGCACAGCACAAGGGCGGCCAGCGGGTCCCCTGCCCCCGAGAAACGAAGCTCGTCGAGCGTGAAGAAGGCCAGATCGGCCTGCTTGCCCAACGCAATGGCCCCGATGTCGTCGCGACCCAGGCACGCCGCCGAGCCTTCCGTCGCCCAGCGGAAGGCGTCGAAATGGCTCACGGTGGCGTCATAGGTCAGGCGGTTGATCATCATGGCGTGGCGCACACCCTCCATGAGATTGGAATTGTCGTTGGAGGCGGAGCCATCGACGCCCAGCCCGACGGGCGAGCCCGCCGCCTCAAGCTCGCGGGTGCGGCACTGGCCGGACGCCAGCACCATGTTGGAGGTCGGGCAATGGCAGACCCCCACCCGCGCCTTGCCCAGCCGCTTCACCTCGTCGTCGTTGAAATGGATGCCATGGGCCAGCCAGACCCGGTCATTCATCCAGCCAACCTCCTCCAGATAGTCCACCGGACGGCACTGGAACTTCTCGCGGCAATAATCGACCTCGTCGCGGGTTTCGGCCAGATGGGTGTGCAGGCGGCAGTCGTGCTTTTCCGCCAGCGCCAGACTATCCACCATCAACTGCTTGGTGACGTTAAAGGGCGCGCAGGGCGCCAGCGCCACCTGAAGCATCGCGCCCGGCGAGCGGTCGTGATAGCGACCGATGACGCGCTCGCAATCAGCCAGAACCGTATCGTGATCCTGCACGGAGCCCGCAACAGCGTTGCCGCCCTCCTCCACCGTCAGGTTGAGGGAGCCGCGCGTCAGGGTCATGCGGATGCCCAGCGCCGCCGCCTCCTCCGCCTGAATGTCCATGGCGGACTCGAGCCCGGGCGGGAAGAAATACTGATGGTCGGAGACGCAGGTGCAGCCGGACATCAGAAGCTCGGTCAACGCGAGCCGCGTGGCGAGGCGGAAATTGTGCGGGTTCACATGGCGCGACCAGATGGGGAAGAGCGCCTGCAACCAGGGGAACAGCTCCTTATTGATGGCCTGGGGATGGGCGCGGGTCATGGTCTGGAACATGTGGTGATGGGTGTTCACCAGCCCCGGCAGCACCACATGGCGCGAAGCGTCGAAGGTGGCGTCCACCGGCGCCGAAGGGCTCCCGCCCGAGGGCACCAGCTCCACGATCACGCCGTGATCGACGACAACCCCGCCTTCGGCGCCCTGCGCCAGAATGGCGAGCGGTGATTTGATCCATTCACGCATCGAATTTCCCTTTCGTTAGCGCAAGGGTGGCAAGCGACCCGCCCCCGCGCAAGCGCGAATTTCATGCGCCCCGCCTTTTTGGCGGGCAGACCGCGAAGGCGCGCGTCGGCGCCAATCGCAGCCGCCTAGCTGGAACGAAGCCTGCCTGCATCGGTTGTACGGGTCCTCGTCACCAACGGAGGCTCGTCATGCCGACCACCACCAAAGACATCCACTCCATGGAAGATCTCTTCGTGCATCAGCTTCAGAGCATCTATTACGCCGAGAAGGAGATCCACAAGGTCATGCCGAAAATGGCCGCGAAGATGAGCGACGCCTCACTGCGCGCAGCGGTGGAGGGACATCTGAAAGAGACCGACGCCCAGATCAAACGGCTTGAACAAGTGTTCAAACATCTGGGTAAACCACCGCAAGCCGTCAGCTGCCCGACCATCGACGGAATGATCCGGCAAGCGGGGGACGTGCTGAACAACGTCACCGACAAGCATCTGCTGGACGCAGCCATGATCGCCGCCGATCAGGCCGTCGAACATTACGAGATCACCAGCTACGGCACGTTGATCGCCTGGGCGCGCCAGCTCGGCCGCCAACCCGTGGTGGATCTGCTGGAGCAGACACTGCAGGAAGAAAAGGCCATGGACAAGAAGCTCACCACCATGGCCGAAAGCAAGATCAACCGCCTCGCGGCGTGAATTGTGGCGCGCCCGCTCCTGCAAAGGGGGCGGGCGCCTCACCCGATGGTCTTGTCCCAGCGCAGCAGCTCGATCCGGTCATAGACGCCATTGACCACATAGGGATCGGTGGCGTTGAAGCGCTCCACCTCCGCCAGATCCTCCACCTCGAAAACCACCAGCGCGCCACGCTTGGCGCCCTTGGCGTCCGTGTCGAACAGCGGGCCAGATTGCACAATGCGCGCCATGCCGGAGCGCAGATGGGCGCGATGGGCCTCGAAGAGAGCCTTGCGTTGCTCGTCCTTTCCGGGGCCGTCGTAGGCGATGCGGGCGATGATCATTTCATGGGACTTTCGTCACCCACCAAAAATCCACACCGCATCACGCGGCACAGCGCACCACACCTCGCCCGGCGCCAGTTGCGCCACGCCGTGCGCCTTCATGCTCAACCCGCCGCGCGACAGGCGATATTCCCAGGCGCTGCCGAGATAGAGGCAGGCGTCGAGCTGCATCTGCAAATGATTGTCGCCGGGGCCGTCCACGATGCTGATGCGCTCGGTGCGCACCACCGCGCGGGCGTCGTCGCCAACCGCGAAGGGCCGGGTCTCCCGCACCACGCCGTCAAGGGACCAGCCCTCGCCGCCGATGGCGCTGGCGCCGGTGCGCTTGCCCCGCAGCACATTGTTGGCGCCCAGAAAGTCCGCCGCATAGAAGGTCGCAGGCTGGGAGTAGATCTCGATGGGCGAGCCTGACTGGATGATGACGCCGCTTTCCAGCAGCAGCACATGGTCGGCCATAGCCAGCGCCTCGGCCTGATCATGAGTCACCATGATGGCGCAGATGCCCAGCTCCAGGATCAGCTTGCGGATCCAATAGCGTGCGTCCTCGCGCAGCTTGGCGTCGAGGTTGGAGAGCGGCTCGTCCATCAGCAGCACGCGCGGCTCATAGACCAGCGCCCGGCAGATGGCGACGCGCTGTTGCTGGCCGCCGGAGAGCTGGTCCGGGAACCGCTCGGAAAGATGGCCAAGCCCCAGCTTCTCCAGGATCGCCATGAC
>CANCSY010000044.1 GCA_947380915.1 Beijerinckiaceae bacterium | reverse complement strand
CCTACAGAACCAGCGTCACGCTGTCAAGGATAATTTTCTTTGTAGGAATTAAATTCATAACATCCTCTCTGGACACAACTTTTCCCGCAGGGCAAAGCTCGCAACGGAGGTCCCATGCAAATCGTTTCCCTCGCCGCCCTCACCATTCTCGATGCTGGCCCCGCCGGTCAGGCCCGCGCCTGCATCGAGGCGGGCTTCACCCATGCGGGGCTGCGGCTCAATCCGCTTCTGGCGACGGATCAAGCCGTTGCGGGGGATCCCGCCAAAGAGGCTGAGGTGGTGGACCTCATGGCCAGCTCTGGCCTCAAGCTTCTGGAGGTCGGGGTCTTCCCCGTCACAGCCCATATGGATGTGGAGGCTCTGCGGCCGGTTCTTGCGCTTTCCCAGAGGCTTGGCGGCAAGTTCATCGTCTGCCCCATCGAGGATGCAGATGAAGAGCGCCGCGCCGAGACCTTCGCCCGCCTCTGCGATCTCGCCGCCGCCTATGATCTTGGCGCCCTTGTGGAATTCAACCCCTATAGCGGCTGCCGCTCCCTCAAGGATGCGGTCTCTCTGGCCACCAGCGTCAAACGCCCCAACGCCGCGCTGGTCCTGGACGCCCTGCATCTGTCGCGCTCGGGCGGCCATCCCGGCGATCTCAAGGCGGTCGACCCCGCCCTGCTGCAACTCGTCCATTTCTGCGACGCCCCGCCTTTCACGGCCGATGGCCGCAGCGACGATGAATTGCGGCGGGAATCGCGCACGGCCCGACTGCTGCCGGGCGAAGGGGGACTCTGGCTGGAGGACTTGCTGGAGGCCCCGCCCCGCCAGATCCCCATCAGCATCGAGGCCCCAAGCGCCCGCCACGCCCATCTGCCCGCAGCCGAGCGGGCCAAGCTCGCGCTCGACGCCACGATGGCTTTTCTGAAAAAGATCGACCGCGTCTAGGCCTTGGGCCTGCGCCCGCGCGGATTACGGCCCGGCCAATCCCGGATATGGTTGGGCCAATCCTCGAATGCCACATCGTCTTCGGACAGACTCACTTTGCCGCGAACGGAAATCCCGGCCTCATGGACGGTCTCGGTGCGGCCCGACACCAGCGGATGCCACCATTTGAGATCCTTGCCCTCGGCCACGAGACGGTAAGCGCAGCTTGGGGGCAACCAGGGCAAGCTGCGCACGGCCTTGGGGGTCAGTTGCACGCAATCGGGCACGAGTTTCTTGCGTTTGGGATAATTGGCGCAGCGGCAACTGCCGGCGTCGAACAGCTTGCAGGCGATATCGGTGAAATGAATTTCGCCGGTGTCCTCATCCTCGAGCTTGACCAGACAGCAGCGCCCGCAGCCATCGCACAGGCTCTCCCATTCCCTCTTGCTCAAATCCTCGAGGGGTTTGCGCCAAAAGGGCTCGCAATCATGCTGCGGCGTCACCTGGGAAGGGGATTCCGCCTTTTTGGGCCCGCTCGTCATTCTCGCCAATGTCCTGCCATCGTCCCGCGTCAAACCATCTGTCCCCGGGGAATCTGACCAAAAGGAGATGGTCCGGCGCACTTGCGCCTGCGCGAGAGCGTCGTCAAGTGCCAGACGAAGTGCTATTCTGAATCGCAGGGATCAGCCAACGCGCGAAAGGCCGCCAGAGTGTTCCAGGGGTCACCCATCTCCGCCTTCTTTCGCACCCTCTCGCGGCGGATGCTGGCGTTCGACGCCTGGATCAATTCCTCCCTCTACGAAAGCGGCCAATCGGCCCGGCGCATCTATGCGGATTTCTCCGCTTACATGGATCGGTTTCATGTGGCGGGCGGCAGGCGCCTCCTGGTGGAATTCGCCTGCGAGGGCCTGACCCTTGGCCTTGGCGGCGCCATGCTGATGCTGGGCCTCGCCCTGCCCGCCTTTCGCGATGTCTCGGATGAGGACTGGCTGAAGAAACAGGATCTCGCCGTCACCTTCCTCGACCGCTACGGCCTCGAGGTGGGACGGCGCGGCATCAAGCACAATGACTCTGCGCCGCTGGACCAGATTCCCGAAATCCTGATCCAGGCCACCCTGGCGACCGAGGACCGGCGCTTTTATGAACATTTCGGCATCGACCCCATCGGCCTGTTTCGCGCCCTCAGCGTCAACGCGCGCTCATCAGGCGTGGTGCAGGGTGGGTCGTCCATCACCCAGCAACTCGCCAAGAATCTCTTCCTCAGCAACGAGCGCACCCTCGAGCGCAAGATCAAGGAGGCCTTT
Source organism: Beijerinckiaceae bacterium (assembly GCA_947380915.1). Next base: position 14,884 of record CANCSY010000044.1, on the reverse strand, counting down.
CTGGCCCTCTGGCTGGAGGCGCGCCTGCCCAAGCGCGACATACTGAAGCTCTATCTGGACCGCGCCTACATGGGCGGCGGCGCCTTTGGCGTTCAGGCTGCGGCTGACTTCTACTTCGGCAAGAATGTGCGCGACATCAATCTGGCGGAGGCCGCCATGATGGCGGGCCTGTTCAAGGCGCCCACCAAATATGCCCCCCACATCAATCTGCCCGCCGCCCGCGCCAGAGCCAATGACGTGCTCTCCAACATGGTGGACGCAGGCTACATGACGGAGGGGCAGGTCTATGCGGCCCGCCGAAATCCCGCCACCCCCATCGACCGGCGCCGCGAAAGCACACCCGACTGGTATCTCGACTGGGCTCATGAAGAGATCAAACAGCTCGCCAGATCGGGCAAGCTGGGCAATGACCGCGTGCTGACCGTGCGCACCGGCCTTGATGTGAACCTGCAACGCAAGGCCGAATCCGCCATCGAGGACGCCCTGCGCCAGAATGGTCGCCAGTTCCGCGCCAGCCAGGGCGCCACCGTGGTCATGGAGCCGCTGGGCCTTGTTCGCGCCATCGTGGGTGGCCGCGATTATGGCCAGAGCCAGTTCAACCGCGCCACGGACGCGGCCCGCCAGCCCGGCTCCTCCTTCAAGCCCTTCGTCTATCTCACCGCCGTGATGACCGGGCGCTATCATCGCGAGACCCCGGTCAATGGGGCAGGCCTGTGCATCGGCAACTGGTGCCCCAACAATTATGGCGGCGCCTCGGCGGGCATGATGCCCATGGTGATCGCCCTCCAGAAGTCGCTCAATACGGTTGCGGTCTGGCTCTCGATCAAGATCGGCGAGGCCCACTGGCCTCAGGGCCAGCCCTATCATCTTGGCCGCATCGCCCAGCTCGGCCGGGAGAAGATCGTGGAGAACGCCCGCAAGATGGGCGTCGTGAATACACCCCTCACCGATACGGTCTCCCTGCCGCTGGGCGCAGGCGAGGTGAAGATGATCGACATGGCCGCCGCCTATGCGGTCTTCGCCAATGGCGGCAAGCGCGCCCCGCCCTTCGCCGCCATCGAGATCCGCAACTCGCGCGGCGACACGATCTATCGTCGCGACCTCGATGGTCCGGCCTGGGAGCAGGTCATCCCGGCCGACAAGATCGCCGAAATGAACAATCTGCTGAAAGAGGTGGTCACAGGCGGCACCGCCCGCGCGGCCCAACTCGAGGGCGTGGTCGCCGCAGGCAAGACCGGCACCACCAACGCCTATCGGGACGCCTGGTTCGATGGCTTCACCGGGAACTATGTCTGCACGGTCTGGTTCGGAAATGACGACGACACGTCCATGAACAACATGACCGGCGGCTCCCTGCCCGCCAGGACATGGCATGACATCATGGCCTACGCCCATCAGGGGATCGAATTGAAAAACCCCTATGGCGTGACCGAGAGACCGCCCATCTCCGCCAGCGCCGCCGCCAGGGCCAGCGAGGCGGCGGCGACCCAACGCCCCGCAACCCTGTCGCGCCGCGCCAGCGAGGCGATCCAGGAAATAGAAGCCCTGTTCCGCGCCGCCAGCGAGAAGCGGCGCGCCGCCATCGCCGCGCCCGGCCGGGGCGCCGCGATCATGACCGCGCCCGCCGGGCGGATCGAATAGGCCGGGCCTTGCTGTATCTTTTCAAGATACTCCTCACCGCAGTGGCCGGCCTCTGGCTTGGCCTTTACGCCACCTATTACGCCGTGGAACGCGATGCTGACCACGGTCTTGGAACCGGGCTCGTCTTCGGCGCTGTCCACGCTGGCCCCTGGAGCGGCTGGCCCAGGACCGGAACCCGCGACGCCGACCCCTATGCGCGCGCGCTCTTCGCCCGCAATGGCGAGACGCCCCTTGGCGTCACCGAGGGCCTGAGCTTCATCGCCCGCAAGGATTCCGGCGGCGCCGCCCTGACCCCCGCCTGCGATTATGTGCTGGGCAAAACCGTTCCCGCCGCACGCTACTGGACCGTGAGCGCCACGGGCGTTGACGGAAAGCTCTTTCCCACCACAGGCCAGCGCCATGGCTTCACCTCGTCGGAACTCCTGCGGGCCTTCGATGGCGGGTTCGAGATCAGGATCTCCGCTCAGGCGAGGCCCGGCAACTGGCTCGAGGTGAACGAGGGCCAGCCCTTCGTGCTCATGCTGCGTCTTTACGACACCGCGCTCAGCGCCAACGCCTGGGCAGTCACCGCCAGCGCCATGCCCTCCATCACGAAGGAGGGCTGCCGATGAAACGCCAAGACCGGAAACGCCATCACTGGATCGGCGACCTCGCTTTCGCCACCCTGCCATGGGTCGCGGGCGCGCTGATCCTCGCAGGCCTCGTCCATCTGGCCTCGATCTTCGCCATGCCGCGCCTTGCGGAGAAAGACGCTTTCGCCCGCATCAGCGCGCTTGCCCCGCCCCACAGGGTCGTGCTTCTGGCGCCCACGAGCGCGCATGATGGCGCCCCCTTCGATGATCCCGCCCTCGCCCAGGGCGTGTGCCGCTATGACCTGTCCCAGGGTCCGGTGCGTCTGCGCGCATCGCTCGCGCCAGACGCCCTGACGCTGTTTTCCTTCCATGGCCGCCATGGGCAGATTTTCTATTCCATGACCGACCGCAGTGCGACGCGCGGCAAGCTCGACGTGCTGCTCCTCACCCGGCAGCAACTCGATGCGGTGGAGGCCAACGACCCCGAAGATGAATTGCCCCAGGATCTGCGCATCATCGCGCCCACCCCCGAAGGCTTCCTGCTGTTTCGCGCGCTGGCGGAATTTCCAGGCGAAATGCCCGACGCGCAAGCCCGAATCCAGGCCATCGCCTGCAGTCTGGACAAGGACGCCCGGTCCTGAAACGGCGCATGCCGGCGCCCCGGTTAACCATCTGTAAACCAATTGCTCCTTAAGCTTCGGTTAACGTCTCGATTCGTAACCGAAGTGGCGACCATGCCTTCAGCCGACCTCATGCATCAGGAATTCGACATTCAGGACGCAACCCCGTCCGGGGAAGAAGATCTGCGTCCTGGTCTCCTGAACACGCTCGCCGAGCTTTTCGTCAGCCAGATCCATCACTCCCTCGACGAGGTCCGCCAGTTCGAGGCGGCCGTGGAAGGTCTGCTGCCCCATACGCGCCCGGATGTGCGCCTGAGCGCCGCCGACAAGCTCGCCGACTATCCCCATACGCCGCGCGGGGTCGTGAACGCCTTTCTGGCCATGGGCGGCGATGTGGCTGCGCCCTTCCTCAAACGCTCGGTCTGCATGCCCCAGGACGTGCTGGAGCAATTGGCCAAGGACGGCGAAGCCGCCGTGGCCTGCTGCATCGCCAGCCGCGTCGATCTCGCCAATACGATGATCACCATCCTGTGCAACCGGCAGGAGATCGAAGTGCTGCGGGCTCTGGGCCGCAACATGCTCGCGCCCCTCGACCGAGGACATTTCGAAGACCTTGTTCGCCAGGCGCGCTTTGATCGGCCCCTCGCGCGCAGCCTGTGCATGCGCGCCCGCGATCCCCTGCTCATCGCGCCCATCTTCATGTTCGCCAACACCGCCCAGCGTGACGCCATCATTCTGGCGGAACGTCGCGCCAGCCTGGGCGAGCCCCTTGGCGAACCCATCTCCGAAGTCGAACTGAACATCGCCGAAGAACTGATCGACGCCTCCGAAGCACGCGATCTGGACGAAGCCTCCTGGCTCATCGCCCGCGCCGTCGGCTGCACCACGGTGATCGCGCGCGACATCATTGCGGACGCTTCTGGCGAACCGCTGGCGCTGGTCATGGCGCAACTGCGCGTCGACCCGGACACCGGCAGCCGCATCCTCGCGATGTTCGATGCGCCGCCCCTGCGCTCGGCCGAGCGCGTCAAGGCGCTCTACAATATCCTGCGCGATACGCCGCGCGCTTGCGCTGATCGACTGTTGAAAGAAATGGTCGGGCTCGCCACTCGCGAGCGCCGCGTGGTCCATGCGCCCGTCACTGATCCTGACGCAGCGCAGACGCCAAGCCGCCCCGCCCGGATGGGCGCAATGATGCAGGTTCCCGACAGCCCGGAAGCGGAGCGCAGGCTCTTCGTCATTCGGTGACGATCAGGCCAGATCCAGAAAGACCCGTCCCTTGCGATCATCGACCTCGATGATCCACAGATCCGGATCAAAACGGATTTCCTTGGCCAGACGCTCCTCCACGTCAGGGGCGGGAATCCAGTCGTCCTTGTGCATGCGCGCCCACAGGCGATCGACCCCGCGCGCGGCGGTCTCGGTCTGCGGCGCAGGACCGTAAAGCGCGGCCATGCCATCAAGCCGGTCAATCTTCACGAAGATGGCGCCCGCCTCGGCGGCGCCGCGCCTTCGCAGCACGGCCGACACATCCTCCACCGCACAGCGGCGCAGATAGGCGGAGACGAAAATATCAGCGCGCAGGCGCATCTCGAACCACCTGGCTGTTGCAACCCGCCACGGGCGCGTCAGGGAATGGGAACGCCCGATTGCGAGGCGAGTTCGCGCAGGGTGCGCGGGGCGAGATCGCCTGTCACGGGCAGCTTGTTGTCCCGCTCGAAACGCTCCAGCGCCTGTTTCGTCGAGGCCCCCATCACGCCATCGGCGCGCAGAACGAAACCCGCCTTCACCAGCGCCTTCTGCACCGCCGCAACGCGCGCGGGTGGAACCACGGGATCCGCAAGCCCGTCACCCTTGATGAGGGCGCCGATAGGGTCCTTCTTCTGGGCCGGCGCCGCGGGCTCGGCGGCGCGCGGCGTCGCCGCAGGCTCGGGCGCCCGCGCGACAGGCGCGGCAGGGGTTGGCGCTGCTGGCGCGGGCTGCGCCAAAGCGACAGGCCGGGGCGCGGGCATGGGCGGCGCTGCTGGCTTGAGAACCGCAGTGGTGACGCCCGGCGCGCCAAACAGCGGCGCGGGATGGCGACCCGTCTGGAACAGGACCGCATTGAGCGTGATGCCCGTCGCCACGGCGGCGATGGTCACGCCCGCAAGCGTGCGGGCGGGACGGCGGGTAAGAAAGGCCAGCGATGCAAAGCGCCCCTTGCGAACGGGCTTGGCTGCGGGCGCCTTTGCGGCGCGCGGCTTGCGGCGCGGCTCCTCGGCGACGACGAAATCAAGATCGGATCTGGCGAGAGCTTCACGCAACTTTCTTCACCTTCGCAATAGGGGCGACGGGCGCCATCTGAACAGAGGGTGGGATCACTTCAATCGTCGCGCTGGCGCGTTTGTTGGCGCTGGCGCCTCCATCGATGGGCAGGAGAACCTTCACGCTGGTGCCCTGCCCCAGAACGCTGGCGATGGAGATGGCGCCGCCATGCAGCCCCACAAGGCCGCGCACCACCGACAGCCCGAGCCCCGTGCCCTCGTCATGGCGGGCGCCGGTCGCGCCGCTCTGGAAGAAGGCGTCGCCAAGCCGTGGCAAATCGCTCTGCTTGACGCCCACGCCTGTATCGGAAACCTCCAGCGCCAGCGAACGGCCCTCAAGCCGCGCAGTGACGCGGACCTGCCCGCCCGCAGGGGTGAACTTCACCGCATTGGACAGGAGATTGATGAGGATCTGCTTGCAGGCACGCTCGTCGGCCACCAGTTGCGGCAGTCCCTGCGCGCAATCGCGTTCAAGCGCCAGGCCCGATTGCTCGGCCTTCAGCTTGATCATGTCGCAACAGGCCTCGATCAGGGGCGCCACGTCCAGCGCTTCGCTTTCAATGGCGAAGCAGCCGGCCTCGATCTTCGACATATCGAGAATGGCGTTGACCACCGAGAGAAGATGCTGGCCGGAGGCGTTGATGATGCCCGCATATTCGCGCCGCCGCGCCATCGCGTCGGGCATGATCGCCTCATTGGCGAGAATTTCCGAAAATCCGATGATCGCGTTCAAAGGCGTGCGCAATTCATGGCTGAGATTGGCGAGGAAACGATCCTTCGAGGCGTTGGCGCGATCCGCGATGGCCAGGGCCTCCTCGCGGTCCTGCTCGGCGCGTTTCTCGCGGGAGATGTCACGCAGGATGGAGGTCACGCTGGCGCCATCCGCCTCGCTGGCGCTGCGGCCCTCGATCATCAGGCGACGGGCGCGCATCTCGACCCAGCGAAAGACCGGCTCGGCATAGGCATGCTGATCGACGGGGGCCGCGCCGATGCGCAGGCGAAACTCCACCCGCACTGCGGCCGACCCGTTATGGGCCTGCGACAACGCCTTGAGAAAGGCGGGACGGTCCTGCACGAAAATGCGCTCGAACAGGCCCCGGCCATTGAGGTCGCGAGCGCAGAGGCCGAACAGGGTCTCGATATCCCGGCTCACATCCAGCACCAGCCCATTGCGGTCATGGCGCAACTGGGGATCGCCGAGCGCGCCCGCCAGCGTGGCGAAACGCGCCTCTCCCATTTCGCGCGTCCGCTCGCGATTTTGATCGGTGGCGCTGGCTCCAAAGGCGATGGCTGCGGCGCAGGCCAGGCCAACCGCCATATAGGCGCCATTGAGGCCCAGCGCGTCCGGCGCCTCAGCAGGAATCCAGCCCGATGCGACGCCGGTCATGATGAGGCCCAGCGCAGCCAGGCACGCCGCGCTAACCCCGGCGACAAGGCGCGGGGAGCGGGCGAAGATCGCCTCCATGGGCGCAAGGGCCAGCCAGACGAGCGCCGCCCCCGACAGGCCGCCAAGCCCGCAGGCGATGGTGAGGCTGGCGAGGATGCAGGCGCAGGCGCCAAGCGCATGGGCGGCCAGAAGATCGCCGGTGCGGGACAGAAGAACGACGCTCGCCAGCGGCGCCAGCGCCAGCAGGAAGACCAGCGTCTCCCACAGCGCGGGCGCGCCGCGCAGGGCCAGATAGGGCGGAGCCAGCACGCAGACCGCAAGCGCCGCGACAAGGCGCGTGCGGATGAAGGCCGCATGGCGCCCCATCTCCACAGGACAGGCCTGGGCGGTCTCATGGACCCACCCCGCAAGTCTCTCGCCTATTTCGCCGCGATCACGCACCAACGCCACTCCACAGATCGGCGAAACGCACCGACCAATTCAGTCCTCACCGTCGCATCGGGTTCATAAACGACCTCTTAACCCGAGGGGTCGGAATGGCCCCGCAAAGGCCAAACGGGGGCTTGCTGGGGCTAATTCGCGGCGAATGGTTTAGAAGGGGTTGCGCAAGGCGGTGAACAGAAGATGAAAGCGCCCGCCAGCGCCATGGTAACCTTTTGCTGCGGTTTGGCTGGTAGAGATTCATCCATCGAATGCGGATGCGTATCATGTTCTTTCTGCTTCGCTGCGCCTTCTGGCTCGGCCTCACCTTTGCGATGATGGACTGGCCCGATGGCCCCTCGCCAGCGCCGGACCCGCGCGCGCTGGCGCAAGCCGCCGCCGACGCCGCCGCAGGGGAAGTCGCGACGCGCTGCGCCGCCAATCCCCAGGCCTGCCTTGAAGGCGCCCGCAAGGTCGAGGGCCTTCGCAAATCCCTCACAGAGACGACCCGGCCGCAGGAACGCACGACCAGCGCGCGCAGCGGCGGCTGAAGCAGCGTCAGGCTGGCGCGGCGCTGCGCCATGGCCCATATAGAGACAATCACGAACCGGTCAGGATCCATGACTTCCATCGCCGACATCATCGCGGACTTTGATCTTCTCGACGAATGGGAGGATCGCTACCGCTATCTCATCGAGCTCGGCCGCAAGCTGGAGCCCCTGCCCGACGAGGCGCGCACCGAGGACAACAAGGTGCGGGGCTGCGCCAGTCAGGTCTGGGTGGAGACCCACATTGACCAGTCCGGCGGCGAGCCCGTGCTGAGCTTTCGCGGCGACAGCGACGCCCATATCGTGCGCGGCCTCGTCTGCCTGGTGCTGACCCTCTATTCCGGCCGCCCGGCGGGCGAGATCGGCCAGACCGACGCCATGGATGTCTTCCAGCAACTGGGCCTCAACTCCCATCTGACCCCGCAACGCTCCAATGGCGTGCGGTCCATGGTGGAGCGGATCAAGGCCGACGCCCTGCGGGCGCTGCACCCGGCCTGATCACGCGCCCATCTGCATGGCGCCATGCAGCATGGGGCGGAAATCGCCTGCGCCCCAATGGCGCAGGCCTGCCCCGGCCGTCCGGCCCCGCGCCTCGGACTCCAGCCCGTAGTGGCGGCACAGTTGCCGCAGCGCCAGTTCCAGCACCAGCTTGCCGGAGCGGGCGGGCCAGCAGCGCTCACGCTCGATGGTCTCCAGCCCCTTCAGAAAACCACAGATATCGATCAGCAGCCCCGAGAGGTCCGGCCCCACGGCCGCCAGCGCCGACCGCGCCCGCTGACGCGCTGAGATCATGGCGTCGGTGAACTCGGCTGGCCCAAGGGAGCGCGAGCCCGAGGCCACGGCGGCGGACCAGTTGGCGGTGGTGCGCGGCAGCATGGCGCCGATGGTCAGGTCCCGGCGCAGACGCTCCCCCGCCTCCAGACAGGCGGCGTCCACAAGCGGCGCACCATCCTTGCCCCTGCGGCGGGCGAGCCAGGCGAGCGGGCTTTCGGCTTCATCCACCAGCACCCGCGCCTCCCCGGCCACGCCAGACCTCAGAGGCTTGTGCTGGGCCAGGAAGGGATCGACCCCGGCAGGCGCCGCATGGCGGGCCGCATGGGCCTGACCCGCCACCGTGGCCGGAAGACGCCGCCGCCCGGATGGGCCAGCAGCCTCCCAAAGGACCAGCGCCGCCGCCAGAAGCGGCGCCAGCAGCAGGGTGCGAAAAGACCCCACCCGCACCGAAACCCCGTTGCGCGGGGCGACGACGGCCACTTCGCCCTTTTCGCCCTCGACCCCATAGGCGCCCGCCTCGCTCAGAAGGCCGAGCGCGCGCTCCGCTTCTCGCGGAAGACTGGCGGGACGGCCCCTGCGGGGGGTGGGACGCTTGGTGGCGGAAACCGGATCGACCATGAATGAACTCCTTCCTGATGGCCCGATCCGACACGAACTTGGGAAGAAAGTCAAGAAAAAAATCTTACATTAAGATTATAGACTTATAAAAGAGAGGAATTTCAAGCCGTTCGCCCAATAAAAAAGCCGCCCGGAGGGCGGCTTTGGAGGGCTTCCAGGAGGACGTGAATCACCGCTTGCGGCGGCGCTGCTGGCCCAGTCCCATCTGCTTGGCGAGTTGCGACCGCGCCTTGGCGTAGTTGGGGGCGACCATGGGATAGTCGGCCGGAAGGCCCCATTTTTCGCGATATTCCTCGGGAGAGATATTGTACTGGGTGCGCAGGTGGCGCTTCAACGACTTGAACTTCTTCCCGTCCTCCAGGCAGATGATGTAGTCGTTGGTGATAGATTTCTTGGCGGGAACCGCAGGCTTCAAAGCCTCGACCACGACCGGCGCCACGCCGCTGGTCACACGCAACAAAGCGTTGTGAACTTCGTTGATCAGCGCGGGCAGTTCGCTGGAAGGAACCGCATTGTTGCTGACATAGGCGGACACGATATCTGCAGCCAACTCAATGTAATTACTTGCGCTTGATGTCTCATTCATGGATTAGGGCCCCCTAAAAAATTGACGTGACTGATTTGGAACCGACCCGCTCCAAAGGACGCTTGAAGAAAGCGTCTTTTATCAACACTCTTTTATTTTTATAACTGTGAATCAGGGCGCTTGCAAGCAGATATGATACAATTCAAGTTATTCCGCGTGCTTTTTATTAGGCTTGATCCACACTGACGGTATAGTCGCAACAGTAAAGCTACGTCTTTGTAAGCATTGTGCAAACTTGCAGAGCTTGCGTCATGGTCTTAGCTAGATGCGCCGATCATTCCCGCGAATCCCTGCCTTAACGGAAAGCCCTCGCCTCATGAAAAGACCCGGCTTCGATCTTAGCAGCCCCATCCCCGAGCAGGCGCCCGCGCGCCGGACGACCCATCTGGCCCATGGAAAGGCCCTGATCGATGATTATGGCTGGCTGCGCGCCGACAACTGGCAGGAGGTGCTGAAGGATCCCGCCGTCCTGCCCGCCGAGATCCGCGATGTGCTGGAGCGCGAAAACCGCCATGCGGAGGCGGTGCTGGCGCCCACTGCGGTCCTGCAAAAAACCCTCGTCAAGGAAATGCGCGGCCGCATCAAGGAAGACGACGCCGATGTGCCCCAAAGCGACGGCCCCTTCGACTATTACGACCGCTACCGGGAAGGCGGCGAACACGAACTGGTCTGCCGCCGCGCCAGAAATGCGGGGGCGGAAGAAATCCTCCTCGATGGCGACGCCCTGGCCAAGGGCAAGGCCTTCTTCGAAATCGGCGGCTCCGCCATTTCCCCCGACCACAGGCGCCTGGCCTGGAGCGCGGACGAGCGCGGCTCGGAATATTACACGATCCGCATCCGCGATCTGGCGAGCGGCGCCGACCTGCCCGATGTGGTGGAGGAAAGCGACGGGGAGATGGTCTGGAGCGCCGATGGCGCCTCCTTCCTCTATATCCGGCTTGATGAAAACCATCGCCCCAGCCGCGTCTATCGTCGCAGGCTCGGTCAAGATCCCTCCACGGACGAACTCATCTTCGAGGAGACGGATCCGGGCTGGTTCATGAATGTCTGGCGCAGCCGTTCGCGCCGCTTCGCCATCATTCAACTGACCGACCACGATTCCGCCGAAGCGCATCTGCTCGACCTGCATGATCCCCACGCAAAACCACGTCTGGTGGCGGCGCGGGAAAATGGCTTGCGCTATGATGTGGAGCATCACGGCCATCGCCTCTTCATTCGCACCAATGCCGATGGCTGCGAGGATTTCAAACTGGTCGAGGCGCCCCTGTCGGATCCCGCCCGCGTGAACTGGACGGATGTGATCCCCTATCGTCCCGGCCGCATGATCACCCGCATCAGCGCCTTCCAGAACCATCTGGTGCGCCTCGAGCGCGAAAACAGCCTGCCGCAGATCATCATTCGCGACATCGCCAGCGGCGAGGAACACGCCATCGCCTTTGACGAGGAGGCCTATTCCCTCTCCCTGCAGGGATCGCGCGAGTTCGATACGACAAACCTTCGCTTCGCCTATTCCTCCATGACCACGCCCGAAGAAATCTATGATTACGATATGGTTTCGCGCAGCCGCGTTCTGCGCAAACGCCAGACCATTCCCAGCGGCCACGATCCCGCGCTTTATGTGACCCGCCGCATCTTCGCCCCCGCCGCTGATGGCGCGCTGGTCCCGATCTCGATCCTCTACAGGCGCGATACGAAACTGGATGCAAGCGCGCCGCTTTTCGTCACGGGCTATGGCTCCTATGGCCATGCCTATCCCGCCAGTTTTTCAAGTCGCCGCCTGTCGCTGGTGGATCGCGGCTTTGTCTACGCCATCGCCCATGTGCGCGGGGGAACCGACAAGGGCTGGGGTTGGTACAAGGATGGCAAGCTGAACAGGAAGCCCAACACCTTCTCGGATTTCATCGCCGCCACGCGCCATCTGGCGGCGCAGAAATTCACGACTGAAGGCCGCATCGTGGCCTCGGGAGGCAGCGCTGGCGGCATGCTCATGGGCGCCATCGCCAATATGGCCCCGGAGCTTTTCGCGGGCGTCATCGCCGACGTGCCCTTTGTGGATGTGATGAACACCATGCTCGACGCGACCCTGCCGCTCACGCCCCCCGAATGGCTCGAATGGGGCGATCCGATCAACGACGCCAAGGCCTTCGAGATCATGCTGTCCTATTCGCCCTATGACAATGTGAAAGCGCAGGCCTATCCCGCGATTCTCGCGCTGGGTGGCCTCACCGATCCGCGCGTGACCTATTGGGAGCCCGCCAAATGGGTGGCCCGCCTGCGCGCGACCATGACGGGAGGCGGCCCGGTTCTGCTCAAGACGAATATGGATGCCGGTCACGGGGGCGCCTCGGGCCGCTTCGATTCCCTGAAAGACACGGCTCTGGAGTTTGCTTTCGCCATCGCGGCGATCGAAGCGGTGGAGAAGCGCGCATGATCCTCTCCCATGTCCAGGCGCAACTGCTCGTGATCGACGTGCAGGAGAAGCTTGCGCCCGCCATGAGCGATGCTGGCCCCGTCATCGCCAACAGCGCCAAACTCATCACGGCGGCGCGCCACTTTGGCGCCCCCGTGACCCTCTCCGAACAATATCCCAGGGGCATTGGCCCTACGGTCGCCGCGCTGCGCGAGGCCGCTGGAGACGGGGCGAGCACCTTCGACAAGATGGCCTTCTCCTGTGCTCGCGATGAGGCCATCTGCGCCCATCTTGGCCTGCTGCGCGAGGGGCGCACGCGCCGACAGATCGTCATCACCGGAATCGAGGCCCATGTCTGCGTCTTGCAGACCGCGCTTGATCTGCGCCAGACGGGCTATGAGGTCTTTGTGGTCGCGGACGCCATCGCCTCGCGCGAGACCGCCTCACGCGACATGGCTATACGCCGGATGGAACAGGCGGGCGTCCATGCCGTCACCACGGAGATGGTGATCTTCGAATGGCTGGGGCGGGCGGGAACGCCTGATTTCAAGGCGCTCCTGCCCCTGATCAAATAGCGGCGCCACGCCTCAGGACTGCTCGTTCTGCGCCTCGATATGAGCGCGCAGCTCGGCCATGGATGCGAAGTGGAACAGGCCCTGCTCCGTCTGCGCGTCGATGGAGCCATCAGAATAGAGCGTGTAATCTGAGCCCCCGCTGGAATAGCGGCCAAGCACGCCAGGTTCTGCGGCTGGTTCGGGCGCCTGCTCGGACTGCTCTTGCTCAGCGGCGCCTTCATCGGCAGGCGCGGTCTCGACGGCCGATTCCGCTTCGGGAACCGCCTCCTCGACAGGCTCGGCAGGGACAGACGCTTCCGGCTCGGCAGCAGGGGCCTCGGCCGGAACGCCCGGAGCGGTCGCTGCAGGGTCAATCAGCAATTCGGTCGGCGGACGCGACCGCAACCAGTCCAGAGCGGGGGACTTGCGACCCTCGTCCCGGCCAAGCGCGCGCTCCAGCCACGCATAGCCCGGAGACACGACGGCCTCCGCACTTGCGGATTGCCCCTCCTCGGTCTTGGGCTCGCCGGTCGCAGCCTCGACGTCAGTCGCGGCCTCAGTCGAGGCCGTCTGGCTGGCGGCTTCGGGCTGGGGCTCCTGCAAGGCCTCTTCCAGCAGTTCAAGAACGCTTTCAGGTGAAGGCACATGATCCGGTTGCGCCTCAGCCTGCGGTGGCGGCGCCGGTTCGGCGGAGACCGCGGCTTCGGGCGAAGGCGTTTCCGGCGTCGAGGACCCGGCCCTGGAGCGCGCAAACATTCCTATGGCTGCGGCGCCAGCCGCCATGCCGATCGCCGCATCGGTGGAGCGAAAACGGAAGCGTTCCGAGGGAGGCGCGACGGGGGTTGGCGGCACGGGGACCGGAGGGAACACTTGCTCGAAGGCGAGCGATTCATGCGGAGGCGCTTGCGGGACAGTCGGCTCCATGGGCGCTGGCTCGACCACCGGAGGCGCGACAGGAGCCGAATCAACCGGCGCGGAAATGGCTGCGGCGACAGGCTCCTGAAGGACAGGAGCGACGGGCGCGAGCTCTTCCGCAATGTCCGGCGCAACGACCGGAACGGCGCGCGGCGGCGGCGGCGGAACAAGCGCTGTCCTTGCCGCAGCCGACACAGTTGCGCGCAAAGCCTGAACTTCCCGGATCAGCAGGAACAGCGCAAAGGTCACGATGCCGCCAGTAAGCGTGACCGAGCCCGCGATAACCGCGACCCAGCCTCTTTCGGACTGAATGACATCGACACCGTTCCAGATGGATACGGCGCCACCCAGTGAGAGCAAGGCGCCCAGCGCCAGCGCCACCCATTTCGTCATTTGGTCTCCAACCCGGGGTCCCGGCAAAGCATATGCACTGGCCGACAAATACCTAATTCTGCGCAAGAGATCAAAGTCCGTGCCTTGGTCAACCTCCCGCGCCGTCCATTTTCCCGCGTCTGCGGGGCTGGCGACTGCATAAATACACGGAGAAACTGCAAAATTACACATTGTTAAGATCAAGTTTGCGTTGCCTGCGGGAGCCGGATCGTCCTAACATCGGTCGCCCGAAATGGGGGTAACTTTTCCTAAGCCTGCCGTCTGCCCGGTCAAAAAAGAAAGACGGCCTTGCGATTTGAAGGGAGTTGATGATTATGTCGGACTTGGATCAAGTAACGCAGCCTGATGCGCCTCTGGCGACGGAGAATCATATATTCGAAACCTGCCTCGCCCAGCCCATCGAAGCCCAGCGGAGGGCGTTTCTGAAAGGTCTGGGCGCCAGCGCGATTGCACTGTCGGCCATGCCCGCCCATAGCGGTAGCGCGCAGGCTCAGGCTGCAAACAGTCCACCCAACCAACCGGAGCCAAAATCCATGTCCTTCACGCTTCCCGACCTGCCCTACGCCCACGACGCCCTGCAGCCCTATATGTCGAAGGAGACGCTCGAGTATCATCACGACAAGCATCACCTCGCCTATGTGACCAACGGCAACAACCTGCTGAAGGGCACCGAATGGGAAGGCAAGTCGCTTGAGGACATCGTGACGGGCTCTTTCGGCAAGAACGCCGGCCTCTTCAACAACGCTGGCCAGCACTACAACCACATGCACTTCTGGAAGTGGATGAAGCCCAATGGCGGCGGCGCCATTCCCGGCAAGCTCGAGAAGGCCATCATCGACGGCGTCGGCTCCATCGACAAGATGAAGGAAGAATTCATCCAGGCCGGCGTGACCCAGTTCGGCTCCGGCTGGTGCTGGCTCGCGGTGAAGGATGGCAAGATCATCGTCGCCAAGAGCGCCAATGGCGAGAGCCCGCTGGTGAGCGGCGCCAAGCCGATCCTGGGCTGCGACGTGTGGGAGCATTCCTACTACATCGACTATCGCAACCGTCGCCCCGACTATCTCAAGGCCTTCATCGAGAACCTCGTGAACTGGGCCTATGTGGAAGAGATGTACGAAGCCGCGATCAAGTAATCAGCGCGCT
>CANCSY010000043.1 GCA_947380915.1 Beijerinckiaceae bacterium | reverse complement strand
GAAATTGCCGTGCACTTCAGCCCATTCCAGAAACTCGTCGCCGCCGCGCATCCGGTCGAACTGGTCGCGGGGGAGGAAATGATAGTGGATGCCATCCACTTCAGACGAGCGCCGCTCGCGGGTGGTCGAGGAGACCGACAGCGTGAGGTCGATGGACTTGTCCTGCAGCAGCATGCGCGTCAGCGTCGTCTTGCCCGCGCCCGAGGGCGAGGAGAGGATCAGCATGAGGCCGCGGCGGCCGGTCTCGATGGCCGTCAGGCCCTGATGGTTGGGGGTCGCGTTCATTCGATATTCTGCACCTGCTCGCGAAACTGTTCGATCTCGACGCGCAGCTCCATGCCGAGGGAGGTGAGCGTCGCATCGTTGGACTTGGAGCACAGGGTATTCGCCTCGCGTGCGAATTCCTGCGCCAGAAAATCGAGTTTGCGCCCCGCTGGCGCATTGCTGGTCAGCAGCTCGCGGGCGGCGGCCACATGGGTCTTCAGCCGGTCCAGCTCCTCGCGCACATCGGCCTTGGCGGCCATGAGCAGGGCCTCCTGATGGAGGCGAGCCGGGTCCAGCGCGGGGCTGGCGTCGGTGAGCAGGGCGATGGATTGAGCGAGGCGGGCCTTCACGGCCTCCACCTTGCGGCCGGGGCAATCCTCGGAGGCTTGCGTCAGCGCGGCGATGCGCTCGACCCGCGCGCTCAGCACCGCCTGCAGTGCGGCGCCTTCAGTGCTGCGCGCCTGCACCAGATCCTTCAGCGCGGCCTCAAGCCCCTTCAGGGCGGCGACGGCGGCTTCTGCAAGAATGCCTTCGTCATCGGCGGCTTCGCTGACCTCCACCACGCCACGTATGGCCAGCAGCCCATCCATGGAGGCCGGCCGCAAATTGGCGTTGGCGGGCAGGCTCGCGATGGCGTCCACCAGAGAGCCGAGAATTTCGCTGTTGATGCGCACCTGCGGGGTCGTCGCCTCGCGCTGGACTGCAAGGGTGGCGTAGACGGTGCCGCGCGCCAGTCCGCCCGTCAGCTTGGCGCGGGCCTCCGCCTCGATGCGGTCGAAGCCGGGCGGCAGGCGCAGGCGCACATCGAGCCCCTTCGCGTTGACGGCTTTCAGTTCCCACGCCCAGCCCCACGGCGGGCGATGGCCCGACGTGCGCGCGAAACCTGTCATGCTCTTGAGGCTCATGGAACCGCCGGTTGCTGGGAACGGATGCGCACCATAGTGGCGCCGTCCCATCCACTCAAGCGGACTTAATTGGTCGCGTTGTCGTCGTCGGCGTCGGCTGCGGGCTTTCGCACGGGTTTCGCCTTTGGCTTTTGGGGGGCGGGAGCAGGCTTTGCGGCCAGTTTCACCGCTGGCTTGGCGCTCTCGCCATCCGTTTGCTCAGCCTTCTCGGTCGCCTGACCTTCCGCCCTGACGGCCTGGCGGGGCGATGGTTTGGGCTCAGCAGGCGCAGCCTGCGCCTTTGGCTTGCGTGGCGCAGGCTTCTCGCCGAGATCTTCGGGCCTCAGCAAAGGCACGGTCTTGGGGGTGTTGAGATCCCAGGTCTTGTTCTTGAGCGGATCGAGCGCCGTGCCTTCCGATGCGTCAAAGATGCGCACCAGTCGTACGCCCGAATCGTTGGGGCCTGTGGTGCTGCGCAGGGGCGCGTTCTCGGCCGATGTGAGGTCGTCGGAGCCAGAGGGCAACCCGAGGCGGCTGGCCTGAGCGCGTTGCTGGGCGCGGCGCTCGGGATTCATCGGATAGAGGCTCGGATCTATGTCCTCGCTGCGGTCGTCCAGGGGGCCATCCATGACATTGCGCGGCGCTGGGAAACTCAGCCCGAGCGATTTGTCCAGCTTGGGATCGACGCCATATTTTCCGTTGGCCAGGGGCGCAGGCGCAGCAGGCGCAGCGGGTTTGGCGGCGCTAGGTTTTGGCGCCAGAGGCTCTGCCTCCGGCGTCGTCGGCGAAAGGGCGCCGAACACCGGCACGCTCACGCCTGGGGCTTCTCCGCGCTGATCGCGACCGCCCGCAGGCGCATCTGGCTGAAAACGATCCACAGGCGCGGGCGCGCTCTGCTGCGCCTTCATTTCGCGCTCCAGCATGCGCCAGCGCGCCACGTTGCGGTTGTGCTGCTCCAGCGTTTCCGCGAAGACATGCCCGCCGGTCCCATCCGCGACGAAGAAGAAGTCCTTGGTGCGGGACGGATTGGCGACGGCTTCAAGCGCCGCCCGGCCGGGATTGGCGATGGGGCCGGGGGGAAGGCCTTCGATCTGATAGGTGTTATAGGGCGTTGGCCGCTCGACCTCGCTGCGCAGAATGCCGCGTCCCAAGGTGCCCTTGCCGCCTACCAGGCCATAGACGATCGTCGGGTCGGACTGAAGGCGCATCCGCTTGTTGAGCCTGTTGATGAAGACCCCCGCCACGCGCGGCCGCTCATCAGCCTTGCCTGTCTCTTTCTCGACGATGGAGGCCAGGGTCAGCATTTCATAGGAGGAGCGCAGGGGAAGATCCGCCGCACGGCGGGCCCAGATCTGATCGAGCGCCCGTTTCTGATCATCCTGCATCTTGCGCACAAGGTCGTTGCGCGACATGCCGCGCGCGATCCGGTAGGTCTCCGGAAGCAATGTTCCTTCCTTGGGAATTTCGCGAAGATCCCCGCTCAGCAGATCGAAATCCCTGATGCGCTGGATGATCTGCTCCGAGGTGAGGCCCTCGGGTATGGTGATGGAGTGAAGGATTTCGCGACCGGACACCATCGTGTCGATCACGTCGCGCAGGCTGGCGTTCTGCTTGAAGAGATATTCGCCGGCCTTGATCTTGCTGCGGTTGTTCTCGATCAGCAGCGCCGCATTGAGCAGCAGGCCATTGTCGATCACGCCTTCACGTTCAAGTTGACTAATGATTTCATATACTTCACTGCGCGGCGCGATAATGACGACCCGGTCGCCTATCAGGGGACCAGGGGCGCGCATTTGCTGTTGCGACCAGGCGAACAGGCCCATGCCGCCGACGGCCAGGATCAGAATGAAGGAGAGAAAGCCGCTGAAAGCAGACAGCGCGGGCCTGCGGCGCAGCCGCTTTTGCGGCGGCGGTGGCGGTGGCGCGTCATCCGGTTGCAAGGCCTCGCGAGGCGTTCGTAAATGGCGCCGTCCCAGCATGCCCGAGGATTGCTCGGGTTGAGGTTGCGGGTCTGGCGATGGCTCTGTCGGATTCGTGCCACTCATCGTTCAGACCACTACCTCAGGTTACACAACTGAGCGCACTCTAACCTAACTATGCCCGCGGCGAAAAATGGATTCTTCTGAACACGCCGTATTCTCTGAGTTTTCAGGCAAAAAACCTGTGAACACCTAATCCATTCGCCGCATCACGATCGACGCATTGGTTCCGCCAAAGCCGAATGAGTTCGACAGGACCACGTTGATCTCCCGCTTGCGTGCGACGTGGGGCACGAGATCGATGCTGGTTTCCACGGAAGGGTTGTCGAGATTGAGCGTCGGAGGCGCGATCTGGTCACGGATCGCCAGGGTCGAGAAGATCGCCTCGACAGCGCCGGCGGCGCCTAGAAGGTGGCCAATGGACGATTTGGTCGAGGACATGGAGATCGTGGCGGCGGCGTTTCCGACCACGCGGGTCACAGCGCCCAGTTCGATCTCGTCGCCGAGCGGGGTCGATGTGCCATGGGCGTTCACATAGTCGAGGTCGGAGGCGGAAATGCCGGCCCGTTTGATGGCCATGCTCATGCAGCGGAAGGCGCCGTCGCCATCTTCCGCAGGGGCGGTGATGTGATGGGCGTCGCCCGAGAGGCCGTAACCGATGAGTTCGGCGTAGATTTTCGCGCCGCGCGCCTTGGCGTGCTCGTATTCTTCAAGCACCACGCAGCCAGCGCCTTCGCCCATAACGAAGCCATCGCGGTCCTTGTCGTAGGGACGCGAGCCCTGGGTTGGGCGATCGTTGAAATTTGTTGAGAGCGCCCGGCATGCGGCGAAGCCCGCCAGCCCGATGCGGTTGACTGCGGATTCGGCGCCGCCCGCCACCATCACATCCGCATCGCCCAGCGCGATCAGGCGCCCTGCGTCGCCAATGGCGTGCGCGCCAGTGGAGCATGCGGTGACAACGGAATGGTTGGGGCCCTTGAGGCCATGCATGATCGAGACATAGCCCGAGCAAAGATTGATCAGCCTGCCCGGAATGAAGAAGGGCGACACGCGGCGCGGGCCCTTTTCCTTCAGCAGAATGGAGGTTTCATAGATGCCGCCAAGGCCGCCGATGCCCGAACCGATCAGCACGCCCGAGGCGCATTGGTCCTCGTAGCTCTTGGGATGCCAGCCTGCGTCATTGAGGGCCTGGGTCGCCGCCGCGACAGCGAAGATGATGTAGTCATCAACCTTGCGCTGCTCTTTGGGCTCCATCCACTGGTCTGGATTGAATGTGCCATTCGTTCCATCGCCGCGGGGAACCATGCAGGCGATCTGGCAGGCAATGTCCGAAACATCGAAAGCTTCAACACGTTTGGCGCCGCTGCGTCCTTCCAGCAGGCGCTTCCAGGTTTCCTCGACGCCACAGGCGAGCGGCGAGACCATCCCGAGACCGGTGATGACGACCCTTCTCATGCTTTTTCCCGATACATTCCCGCGCTAAGGCGCAAAAGGCCGGATAATCCGGCCCGGCTACAGCTTCAATGAAGGGTGCAGGTCCGCGCTTCCCGAACCATATCCCGGGATGAGGGATGGGCCCGCGCAGAGCGGGCCCGCCCGATCAGGCAGCCTTCGCCTTTTCGACGAACTTAACCGCGTCGCCCACAGTCACGATGGACTCGGCGGCGTCGTCGGGGATTTCCACGCCGAATTCTTCCTCGAAGGCCATGACGAGTTCGACGCGATCAAGCGAGTCGGCGCCGAGATCATCGATGAAGTCAGCATTCTCGACCACCTTCTCGGCGTCGACGCCGAGATGCTGGATCACGATTTTCTTTACGCGCTCGGCGACATCGCTCATTTTGTCCTCGTTTTATCTCTGTGATCCGTGGACCGGATGGCCCGATCAACCTCTGACCAAACGTATGCGACGTTTGCCGCCGCACCGTTTCAACCTTGATTATTCCCACCGTCCTTGAAAGCTTACTCGCAAGCGATTGGCAAGCCCCCCTGCGGGACGGCGGTAGGTAACACACTTCAAAGCCCAAGGCGAGAGCGCCTTTGGCTTCATCTTGGCCATCAAATCATGGCCATTCCGCCATTCACATGCAGCGTCTGGCCCGTCACATAGCCAGCCTCGCGGCTCGCCAGATAGACCAGTGCAGCCGCGATATCATCCCCCGAGCCCAGCTTCCCTGCGGGGATCGTGCCCAAAATCGCCTCTTTCTGCTTGTCGTTCAGACCGTCGGTCATGGGGCTGGCGATGAAGCCCGGCGCGATGCAGTTGACGGTGATGTTGCGGGTCGCCACTTCGGCGGCCAGTGATTTCGACATGCCGATCATGCCGGCCTTGGAGGCGGCGTAGTTGCCCTGGCCGGGATTGCCGGTCACGCCCACCACGGAGGTGATTCCGATGATGCGGCCAAAACGACGCTTCATCATGCCCTTGAGAGCTGCGCGGGAGAGGCGGAAGGCGGAGGTCAGGTTGATGGCGAGCACCGAGTCCCAATCATCATCCTTCATGCGCACGAAAATGCCGTCCTTGGTGACGCCCGCGTTATTCACAAGAATATCCAGTTGACCCATGGCGCTTTCCGCAGCGGGAACAAGGGCTTCCACCTCGGCTTTCTCGGCGAGGTCGCAAGGCAGCACATGCACCCGTTCGCCAAGCTCGGCGGCCAGCGCCTCCAGCGCCTCGCGCCGCGTGCCGGAAATGGCGACCGTGGCGCCTTGCGCGTGCAGCGCGCGCGCCATGGCGCCGCCAAGACCACCGGTGGCGCCCGTCACAAGCGCGCTCAGGCCATTGAGTTCAAACATGATTTGTCTCCTGAACCGGATCAGCCCCGCAGGGCGGTCTTGAAGGCGGCGATGTCTGCGGGCGCTCCCACGGAGATTCCCGCAGCGCCGGGGGCGATCCGGGCGACGAGGCCCGAGAGGACCTTGCCGGCGCCGATTTCGAAGAAAGTGGCGACGCCCTGTTCGGCCATATAGGCGATTGATTCGCGCCAGCGCACGGTTCCCGTCACCTGTTCGACGAGGCGTCGGCGGATTTCGGCCGGGTCGGTGATCGGGGCCGCCAGCACATTGGCCACCAGCGGAACGCTGGGCGCGCGGATGTCCACCTGCGCCAAAGCCGCCGCCATGGCCTCTGCGGCGGGCTGCATCAGGGCGCAATGGAAGGGGGCGGACACAGGCAAAAGCAGGGCGCGTTTGGCGCCTGCGGCCTTGGCAAGCTCCATGGCTTTTTCCACAGCTGATTTCGTGCCGGAGATGACGACCTGTCCGCCGCCATTGTCATTGGCGGCCTGGCAGATGGCCCCTTCGAGATGGAGTTGGCGCGCCGCTTCGGTTGCGACCGCCGCCACGGGTCCGAATTCCAGACCCAGGATTGCGGCCATGGCGCCTTCGCCCACGGGCGTGGCCTTCTGCATGGCCTCGCCCCGTAGACGCAGAAGCCGCGCCGTATCGGCCAGCGTGAAGGCGCCAGCCGCCGCCAGCGCCGAATATTCGCCCAGCGAATGGCCGGCCACGAATTGTGCGTCGCGGGCCAGATCAAGCCCCGCTTCGGCTTCAAGCACGCGCATCACCGCCATGCTCACGGCCATGAGGGCGGGCTGGGCGTTGGCGGTCAGGGTGAGTTCGGGACCCGGGCCTTCGAACATGAGTTCGGAAAGCTTCTGGCCCAGCGCTTCATCCACTTCCGCGAAAATGGCGGCGGCCTGCGGAAACTCGGCGGCGAGCGCTTTGCCCATGCCGACGGATTGTGAACCCTGACCCGGAAAGATGAATGCGTTGGCCATGGCGCCCTGCTGTGTTGATGACTGGAATCGCAGGAACAACCTCCGACCCGGGGAGTCAAGCCGTTGTCCGTCGCGCCACGGTGGGTGAAAAACCGCAAGACCGGGTCATTTCACCCTCTACATGGGCATGACGATTGGCTATGCGCTAGCATCGTCCCTGATCGAATCGCCCCCGAGGTTCCATGCCAGCCGCCCTTGGACGCTCTTGCGGACCCTGCACCCTCTGTTGCCAGGTGCTCGAAATCGACGAATTCGACAAGCCCGCAGGCACGCTTTGCGCGAACTGCAAGCTGGGCGGCGGCTGCAAGATCTACAAGAAGCGCCCGGAGGTCTGCCGGGACTTCGAATGCGAATGGCTGACCGAGCGCGACGTGGGGGTGGTGCTCTACCCCAACCGGACCGGCGTCCTGTTCATGATCGATGCGGATTCGGATGAATATCTGGCGGTCTGCGATCCCAAGCGGCCACATCTGTGGCGCACGCCGCTTGTCTTCAGGCATTTGCTGGCAAAGGCCAAGGATGGTCATGTGGTCGTCGCCAAGGCGGGGACCTTCGCCTGGCGGGTTTACGCCAATGGCGAAACCGCGCCCTGGGCGTGAATGGCGCTAAGTTGCCGCCGCAGCCTGCGCCAGCCGCACGAATCCCTCCACATCCACCTCTTCGGCCCGTTTCGTGGGCTCGATCCCTGCGGCCTCCAGCAGCGCCAGCGCATCGAGGGTGCGCCCGCGCAGGGCGAAGCCCTTGAGGGACTGGCGCAGCATCTTGCGCCGTTGCCCGAAGGCGGCCTGGGTCAGGGCCGACAGGATGCGCCCGTCGCAGGGCAGGGGCTGCGCGCGGGGGATCAGCTCCACCACCGAGGAGGTGACCTTGGGCGGGGGCGTGAAGGCGGATGGGGGCACATCGAAGAGGATGCGCGCGCGGCTGCGCCAGCCGCTGAGCACCGCGAGGCGCCCATAATCCACGCGCTGGGCGGGCGTGGCGACGATGCGCTCGGCCACCTCGCGCTGGAACATGAGCGTCAGCCGGTCGAACCAGGGCGGCCAGGGGTCCGCCTCCAGCCAGCGCACCAGCAGGGCCGTGCCGATATTATAGGGCAGGTTGGCGCAGATGCGGGCAGGCCCGCCGCCGTGCTGGGCCACCAGAGCGCCCAGATCGGTCTCCAGTGCGTCCCCATGCATCACATGCAGGCGGCCGGGATAACGATCCGCGATCTGCGCCAGCGCGGGCAGGCAGCGTTCGTCCCGCTCGACAGCGATGACCTGTTTGGCGCCCTCCGCCAGCAGCGCCCGGGTGAGGCCGCCCGGGCCCGGACCGATCTCGACCACCGTGACGCCGTCCAGCGGCCCCGCTGCGCGGGCGATGCGACCGGTCAGGTTGAGATCATAGAGAAAGTTCTGGCCCAGCGATTTCTTCGCCAGAAGCCCATGGGCCTCGACCACGTCGCGCAGGGGCGGAAGATCGTCGATGGCGCTCAATGGGTGGCGCTCGCAACCAGCCGTGCGGCGAGGGCGATGGCGGCGATGAGGCTGGATTCATGCGCGATCCCCTTGCCCGCGATGTCGAAAGCGGTGCCGTGGTCGGGCGAGGTGCGGATGAAGGGCAGGCCGAGGGTGGTGTTCACCCCGCTGTCGAAGGCCAGGGTCTTGGCGGGGATCAGGCCCTGATCATGATACATGCAGATGGCCACGTCATAGCGGGCGCGCGCGGCCGCATGAAACATGGTGTCCGGGGGCAGGGGCCCGAAGGCGTCAATGCCCTGCGCCTGCAACTGCGCCACGGCGGGGGCGACGATCTCGATGTCCTCGCGGCCCATGGTTCCATTCTCGCCCGCATGGGGATTGAGACCGGCGATGGCGAGGCGCGGGGAGGCGAT
Organism: Beijerinckiaceae bacterium; assembly: GCA_947380915.1. The sequence goes on along the minus strand of CANCSY010000043.1, from coordinate 8,875 downwards.
GCCGAAGCGGGTGCGATAGTCATGGGCGGTGATGGCCGCGGTCTCCACGATCGCCTGCGTCGTCAGTTCTGCAATGGCGCGCGTCAGCGCCAGATGGATCGTCACGGGCACGACCGCCAGCAGTTCCGACCAGATCAGCATCACCGGGCGCAGGGCCCCCGTCTTCCACTCGCGCTCCGCCAGTTCCCCAAGCCATTCCGTATGGCCGGGATGGTGGAAGCCCGCCTTGTAGAGCACATCCTTGGCGATCGGATTGGTGACGAGGCCGCTCGCCTGCCCACTGCGCACCAGCATGACCCCGCGCTCGATGGATTCGAGCGTGGCGGGCGCATCGCGCGGGTCGGGCTTGCCGGGGGCTCCGATGACGCTCGCTGCGAGCGGGATTACGGGCAGGGCGGTGGGGAAGGCGTCAGCGGCCGTCGCTGGCGTCACCTGCGCCACGGGGACTGACAGGCCCAGCGCAGCCACCGTGCGGGCGATATGCTGCGGGTCGGCCAGCAGAAACCACGGAGGCGTATGCGCGTCGCGCGCCAGCCATGCCTTGATGGCGATTTCCGGGCCTATGCCTGATGGATCGCCCTGCGTCACCGCCAGGGGCGCGGCGGAGGCGCTTGCGTGAGCGCCATGCGTGGCGGGGGCGGACATGGATCGGCTACCTCTTGACGATCACCGCCTTGGCGCGGATCTCCTGGTAGCGCTTGTCCGACTCCCCCTGCAGTTTCTTGACGACAATATCGCTGCGCAGGCTTTCGGCGGCGGCGCTGTCCTGCTTGTCGCTCTTGTTGCAGACCGCCAGCATTTCGACGCCCTGGGCGCTGCGCGAGGGGGGCGTCAGCCGCCCTACGGGGGTCGCGTCCAGCATCTTGCGGAGGCCCTCGTTGAGGGCGGAGGCGGAGCGAGTCATCGGCTCCTTGATGGCGGCGTCGCGGAAGGCGGCGACAATCTGCAGACCGCTGGCGCAATCGGTGAACCGCGTCCGCAACTGATTGGCTTCGGCCAGTCGACCCTCTGCGCTCGCGCCATTGGGCACAACGAGGATGACCTGGCGGATCGTATATTCAACCGACTTGTTCGAGCCCATCTTCGCCATTTCGGCGCGGACTTCGGTTTCGCTGGCTTCAAGGGTGCGGTTCAGGGCGCGGATGAGCTGCATCCAGCCAGCTTCAGCCTTCCACTTCTGCTTCCATTGGTCCTCGGAGACGCCCGCACGCTGAAGGGCGCCAACCAGGGACTGTGGATCAGTCTTCATGTTGCGCGCGGTCATGCCCAGCGCCCAGCCGATGTCCTGATCAGCGGGATTGACCTTGTATTTCGAGGCTTCCATCAGCTTGAGGCGGGTCTCGTAGATCGACTCGAGCGCGGCTTCGCGGGTGGAGGGTTTCTGCAGCACCCGCAGGATCTTCATGTGCTGCTCGATATCGACATTGGTCACGGGATCGTCGTTGACAGAGCCGATCACGGCTTGCGCAAGGGCCGGCGTCTGCGCGAGCGCGCCAAGCCCCAGGGCGGCTACAAGCGGAAGAGCAAATCGAGCTTTGCGCCAGGCAAGTGTCAGCTTGGACATGAGGATTCCTTCGTTTGCAGAGCGAGTCAGCGATTGCTGTTCTATCAATGACCGCTCAGGCCTCCAAGGCCATCCTGCACTTTGATGTCGCCGAGGCTGGATTGAAAGCGCGTATCGCCGAGTGTGCGCAATTGAAGCTGGAACAGAAGGGTCTGGTTTCGCACAGGCCCTGTTCCGGTTCCAACGCCAACTCCGGCCTTCTCGGTATAGACGGAGGCGTAATTGACGCTGAAGGTCGTGCAGTCATCCGTATAGCCAAGACCAAGGCCCATCCCTGCCATGGACAAAATGCCTGCATGGCCGCCGATGCCCGGCGTATTGTTGTAAAGGTGGCGCGACAGATCGAAGATCACGCTCCCGGAGGCGAAGTAGTTCTTGTCGATCTTGTATTTCAAAGCAGTCGAAACGCCTTCGCGGCGCTTGTAATAGCCGATATCCGGTTGCGCCTGATAGCTCGCATATTGCAGGGACCCCTCAACGGGTCCAAGCGTGGCGGAGCCTGTCATGTCAAAACGCCTGACGTGGTAATTGTCAGGGTCAAAGCGGCCCTTCGCGATGAAGGAGAAGACCGAATTGGGCGCTATGGCGAAGCGGGACACGAGGTCCGAACGCTTTGTGTCGAGGCCCGAGGACAAGCCGATATTGGCCATGTCCGGCGTTGCATAGGAGTTGCGCCCGGCGAGCTGGAACGATTGGCCAAACATCAGGTTCGTGTAGCCGCCATTGCGGAAGGTCATCGTGTATTGGCCGCCGTAATTCACACGCGTGCCACCCTCAATACGGTCGTAGCCGGAGAACTTGTTCCACATGAACATATTCGTGTCGTCGAACACGAGGCTCTGGGAATCCTCATTGACGAGGGAGGCGCTGGTCGACTCGTTGGGGCGCGTGATGATCTGGGCGATCGGCTCGATCACATGGGTTCCCCAGTCCGTCGCGAGTACGAAGGGGTAGCGGTAGTCGACGCCTGCGCCGGGCGTCAGCAAGCCATAGAAGGAATTGGCGTCGGCGCCGAAGAAATTGCTCTGCGAGGCGTTCTGGATGATCGAGGTTCCATTGGCCGAAGCGAAGGTCACGGAATTGGACTGGTTCAGGGTCAGGAAGACGCCGTTCATGCGGGCGAAGAGGAAAGGTGTCCAGACCTGCCCGATGGGGTCGATATATTGCCGCTTCCATGTCGCGCTGGCGGTTGCGCGCGTATAGTCGCCGCCTATGCCGCGAACGAGGCAGGCGCGTTGACCGTTGGCGTCTTTGGGCGCGTAAAGGCCCTGGGCGCCGGGCGTGCACACGTCATAAAGGCTATAGGCGTTATCGAGCGTGCGTGTGCCGTTCGCATTATTGGTCGACTGGAAGGACGCCAGATCGCGGGACAGATGGGTGAAGTTCGCGTCGATTTCCAGTTCGCCACCGATCCCGGCGGTGCGGGAGGCGGGGAGCTGGATGGACTTGTTATAGTCCCAGACCGGCGCGACCACGGGTTGCTGCGCTTGCAGATCGTAACTGCTCAGGCCCTGGAAATAATAGCTGCGCAAGTCGAAGAAGCTGCGGTCGCCCTGGCCCGTCAGGTAGAGGGTGGACGTCGCCTCGCGGAAGTAATTCGAGGACAGCGCCGTCGCAGGCAGTTGGTAATCGGTGAAGAACCAGCGGTCGGAAAGATAGGTCCCATCCCAGCCAAAGCGCCATTTGTCATTCAGCATGAACTGGCCAGCGCTCTGGATGGAGCCGCGGAAGGCCCGGTCGCCAGGGCCGTTGGGCGCCTTGAGGAAGATGCTGGGATCATTCTGGAAGATGCCGGACATGCGCAGATTATAGGCGCCGTTCATGAGCTGGTGGCGCCATTCTCCATTCAGCAGAAGTCCCTGCTTCGAATAGAAATTCGGCGTAAGCGTCAGATCATAATTGGGGGCCAGCGCCCAGAAGATCGGGATGCCAAGGCCCACACCCAGATTGCTGGTCACCGAATAACGCGGCGCGAGCACGCCGCTCTTGCGCTTGACGCTTGGGTCCGCCATCGACAGGAAGGGCACATAGACAATGGGCACGCCCAGAAACTCAAGCGAGGCGTCTTCGTAATAGATCGTCTGCTCTTCCTTGTTGTGAATGATCCGCTTGGCGCGCACCTGCCAGAATGGCGGCTTGTCCGGGTCATCTTCGCAGGCGGGGCAGGCGGTGTAGGTGGCGCGGTCCAGAACCATCACATTGCCTTGTGATCGCTCGGCGCGGGCGCCTGTCAGATGCGTTTGTTCGCTGGAGTCCGTGCGGATGGAGTCGACGAAGCCTTCCTTGAAGTCGTCGGTCAGTTCGAATCGGTCCGCATAGGAGACCGTGCCGTCCTTCTCGGTCAGCTTGGCGTTGCCCTGCGCGAGGACGCGACTACGGGTCCGATCATAGATGACCTTGTCCGCCTGAAGGGCGCGACCCTGATAATAGATCTGGACCTGACCTCGCGCCTCAATCGTGTTGGCGTCCTTGTCGTAGATGAGTTCCTTGGCTTGCAGGAGCAGGCGATCCTTGGGCTCGGTCGTCGTCGCCTGGGGCTTCCTGTCATTGGGGGAGGCTGCAAGGGAGGCTTCGGGCGCGCAGGCGATAGCCGCCGCAATAAGGCAAAGCCCCACCGTCGCCCGGACGGAGCCCGTGGACGGTCTTCTACGCAAGTAGGGGCCAATACGCCGCCCCATTCAGCCATCCTCCTGGTTCAACAACACGAGCGTGCCCAGCAAACTGCCCAGAACCGCTGGCGTCCATGCGGCTACGGGCGCGCTCAAAAGCCCGGCCCCGCCGAGGTCCCCGACAAGCTTGGTCGCCACATAAAGCACGAACCCTGCCATAACGCCACCCGCAACCGTCCTGGCGACGCCGCCAAATCGAAAGAACCTTAAGGAAAAGGAAGCGGCGATCAGGAGCATGGCCAGCAACATCAAGGGTCTGGCCAGAAGCGTCTGGTAGCGCAGGCGATAGCGGTTGGCGTCCAGGCCCGCCTGTTCGGTCCTGAGGCTGATGTCCGGCAATCGCCAGAAAGACACCGCATCCGGCGCCACGAAGGACTGAGTCGCTTGCTCCGCGGTGAGATAGGTCGCCAGCAGATAGGTTTCGTGGACATGCGGCTCCGCATCCGGCGAGCTGACTCTTGCGTCCTTGAGCTCCCAGAAGCCCTGTTTCAGGGTCGCTGAGGGAGCGTCGACGCGCTCCTGGAAGGAGCCGTCCGGTTGAAAGACGAAGACCGAGACGGTTGACAGCTTGTTCCCCCGGTCGCTGGATTGCTCCGCACGCAGGATCGCCTGTCCATCGACGCTGCGTTGCCTGATCCACATGCTTGAATCCGTCACATTCCGGCCGCCCCGGAAGAGGTCCGTCTCGATCCGGTCCGCCTGTTCCTTGGCCAAGGCCGAAAGCGGATTGTAGATGGCGACGGAGAAGACCCCGATGGCGAGCACGATCAGCGCCGGAGGGGTCAGGAATTGCCATACGGAAACCCCTGCCGCCCGCGCCACGACCAGTTCCAGCCGCCGCGAAAGGTTGACGAAGGCGAACATGCAGCCCGCCAGGACGGCGAAGGGCAGCACCTGCTCCGAAACGGCGGGCGTCCGCAGGATGCACAGATAGGCGATCAGGGGCCCCGAGGCGGCGGGTATGCCGCTCGCTCTCCGAAGCATTTCAACAAAATCAACAAGATAGATCAGGGCGAAGATCGCGCCGAAAACTGACAGGATGGTCAGGGCGAAGCGGGTGGCGAGATAACGGGTAAGGGTCCAGCCGACCATGATCACTCCGCCATCCGGAGCCCGCCTTGCGCGGCGGTGTTTTTGGGGCGGGTGAAGATTGACAGCCCGCCGAAGGCGTAGGCGACTGACGCCCCCATGGCTGCAATCGGACAGGCGTAGAGCGCCACGACGGCCCAGCTATGCCGCGCCACCAGCGCCGCCACGCCAAAACCAAGCCCGCGTATGCAGATCATGGCGAGCAAGGCGCCCAGCAGCGCGATCCCTCGGCCCTGTCGCGTGGTGCGGGCCTGAGAGAGAGCGGCGAAGGCGATCAGGCCAAATACGAGGGCGTAGAGAGGGTTCACCATGCGGTCATGGAGTTCGGAGCGCATCAGGCCGGCGTTCGCTTGTGCATAGGCGTCCAGCGGATCGGGGGACAGTAGCGACAGGGTGCTTCGTTCGCGCGGTTTCAGGGGGGCGTTTTCCGTTCCGCCGCCGAATTGGGCGAGGTCGATGGCGTAGCGCTCGAAGACGACGATGACGGGATCGCGGCCATCGGCCGCCTGGCGTTGCACGCTGCCTTTTTCGAGAACAAGATAGTTTTCCACCCCATTGGCGATGGTGACCCCGGTCTCGGCGATATAAGTGCTGATGCGCGCGGGATCGCGACGGTCCTGCATGAAAATGCCGAGCAGCGCGCCGTCCGGGCTGCGTTCCCGATAATGGAACACGAAGCCCCGGTCGAGGGTCGAGAACTGCCCCTCGCGCACCACGCGGGACAGAAAGTCCGAGCGCACCTGCGACATGAGATTGCGTAATTGCGCGAAACTGGCGGGCATGACCCAGAGCGACATGCTCCCCACCATGAGCGCAACGACAACCATCAGCATTGCGAAGGGCCGCAACAGGCCCCCCGGCGACAGGCCCGCAGCGCTCATGACGATAAGCTCGCTATCCCCATTGAGTTTGTTGAGGGTGAACAGAATCGCTGCAAAGAGCGCGATGGGCGCGATGATCATGACCAGTGAAGGGATCACGAGACCTGTCGCGAAGAAAAAAATGAGGAGGGACTGGCCCTTGGTGGTCAGCAGATCGAAATCCTTCAGTGCCTGTGTCACCCAGATCACGCCCGTGAGCCCGCCCAGCGCGCCCAGGAAGGCCAAGCTCGCCATGCGGAAAATATATCGCTCAATCAATGACATGACTTCTGCAGGATCCAGTACGGGCTGACAAACTTCGATACGAACCCCACCTTATCGGGGCCCGTGTTTTTTCGCTACTGCACTGGAGACACGGGCGCCGTGAACCTGCATATTTTGTGATCGCATGATCGATATCGGAGGGAAATGCGATCAGAATCCACTTTCAGCAGTCGCTCGCGGCGAATTCGTGACCATAAGGCGTTGAAGCGATGTTGCGCCGGGCATTGATCCTTCCCATGATGCGCCAGACCTCAAGGCCCGTTGGCTTCATTTTTTCAAGAAAGGATCCCCATGTCCCAGACCCTCGAAGTGACCTTTGCTGCGCTTGATCAGCTCAAGCTGGAGGGCGGAGTGGAGACGCTGGTTGTCTTCGCCGGAGAAGAACTGTCCCTGTCCCACGCCACGCTTGGCCTGCTTGGCGCCGCTGGCGATCTTGTGAAACGGGCTGCAGCGACGGCGAAGTTCAAGGGCAAGACGTCGTCGGCCATGGATCTGCTGGCCCCGGCCGGCTTGCCGGTTGGTCGCCTGGTGGTCGCGGGCGCCGCCCCGGCCAAGAAGCCGTCGCCCGGCGCCCCTTCGCTCGACTATGTCGCCATGGGCGGCCACGCCATGGGCAAGGCCAATGGCGCAGCGGCCGTCACCATCGCCTTCGACCTTTCGGAATGGCGCGGCGATCCGGCGGTTGCGGCCGCTGAATTCGCCATGGGCGCCCAGCTGCGCGCCTATCAGTTCGATCTCTACAAGACCAAGAAGAAGGAAGAGGACGAGAAGCCCGCAGCCGTGAAAGTGACCATTGCGGTCGCCGACCCCGAGGCTGCGCGCCGGGCCGCTGGTCATGCAAATGCGATCGCGGATGGGGTGAAGCTCGCTCGCAGCCTCGTCAACGAGCCGCCGAATGTGCTGTTCCCGATCGAATTCGCCAAGCGCGCCAGTGAGTTGTCGAAGCTCGGCGTTGAAATCGAGGTGCTCGATGTCGAGGCCATGACCAAGCTGGGCATGAACGCCTTGCTCGGCGTGGGGCAGGGCTCCACCCATGAGAGCCGCCTCGTCATCATGCGCTGGAATGGCGGCAAGGAGGGCGCGGCGCCCGTGGCCTTCATCGGCAAGGGCGTGACTTTTGATTCGGGCGGCATCTCGATCAAGCCGGGCGGCGGCATGGAGGACATGAAGGGCGACATGGCCGGAGCAGCCTGCGTCACCGGCCTCATGCATGCGCTGGCTGCCCGCAAGGCCAAGGTCAACGCCATCGGCGCCATTGGTCTGGTCGAGAACATGCCCAGCGGCACGGCCCAGCGCCCCGGCGACATCGTGAAGACCATGTCTGGCCAGACCATCGAAATCATCAATACGGACGCGGAAGGCCGCCTCGTGCTGGCCGATGTGCTCTGGCATATTCAGGACAAGTTCAAGCCGAAGTTCATGATCAATCTGGCGACCCTGACGGGCGCGATCCTTGTGGCGCTCGGCAATGAATATGCGGGCCTGTTTTCGAATAATGACGAACTGTCCGAGCGGCTCACCACCGTGGGGCTCTCCACGGGCGAGAAGGTCTGGCGCATGCCGATGGGCGCCGCCTATGACAAGCTGATCGATTCGAAATTCGCCGACATGAAGAACGTGGGCGGGCGCCATGCGGGCTCGATCACCGCCGCGCAATTGCTTCAGCGGTTCGTCAACGATGTGCCCTGGGCGCATCTGGACATCGCGGGCACCGGCATGGCCTCGCCGCAAAACGACATCAACCAGAGCTGGGGCTCGGGTTGGGGCGTGCGCCTGCTCGACAGACTCGTGGCGGAGCATTACGAAGGGTAAGCTTCGCGCGGATGGCTGCCATGTCTTGGATTCGCACCCTGTTTCCGGTTTTTGCGCTCGCCTTTGGCGCAGCCTCCCCCGCGCTTGCGCAGTCTGCTGGCTGCACAGGCTTCAAGGAGGCCATGGTGCGGGCGGCGGGCGATCTCAAGCCTGAGTTCATCAAGCCGCTGGTGGTTTCGCGCGGCGCTGGCGTGGGGCTTGATAACTTCGATCTTGTGACCCGTGCGCGGATCGATGGGGTGCTGCGCTGCAAGGCTGACGCCTTCGTGGGCTTCGAGGCCAAGATCACTCTACCCGCCGATGGGCCGCTGCTGGCCAACTTCGACCGGGTGCAGGAGGCGGCGCTCGTCTCGGCCCTCAAATGGGCGCCTTCACGCGCCGAGGCGACTACGCGGCGCATGGCGAGCGACGCGGCGGAATATTTGCGCGGCTCGCAGGAGCGCGGGGATGTCTACGTTTCGGGTAAGGTCGAGGAACATGCGGGGGGCGGCGTCGACATCGGCCTGCTGTGGACGCTCACCGAGCGCAATTTCATTATTTTGACAGGGCAATGATGGACGTCTGGTTTTACCACCTCACCAGTCAGCCGCTTGAAA
>CANCSY010000042.1 GCA_947380915.1 Beijerinckiaceae bacterium | reverse complement strand
TGCCCGGGCAGGGGCGCGGGCTGTTGCTGGCTCTGCGGCGCCGCGCCGGGGGCCGGAAGGCCGGGCTGAGCAGGCCGCACAGGGGCGCCTGCGGGGCCGGGAGCCGGGGGAGCGCCAGCGCCGGGGAGCGGAGCGGGGGCCGCCGGCGGAGCGCCCGGCGCGGGGCGTTGCTGCGCCGGTGGCGCCACGGGCTGGCTCACCTGTCCCTGCTGCTGGATGATCTGGGTCATGGGCCGGGGCGGGGTCGCGACTGGCGGCATGAAGGGGCGTGCGGCGGGCGCTTGCCCGGCGGGGGGCTGGCCCATGGGCGCCTGACCGCCAAAGCCGCCCGGTCCGCCTTGCGGTCGCGGTCCGCCACCAGCGCCCTGGGCCGCATCGCGGCGGCGGTCGCTGATGATCTTGCCAGCCACGATGCCGGCCGCCAGCGCGGCGGGGATCGCCACATAGGGAATGATGCTTCCACCTGATTCATGCCTCGGTGGCGCCGCCACATAGGCGGGCGGGCGCACCCAGGATGGCGGCGGCGGCTCATAGGGAGACGGCAGGAAATAGGCCTCGTCGCGATAGAGGTCGCGCGGCGGCGGGGGCGGGGGCGCCCACCATGCAGGCGGGGGCGGCATATAGCTCAGGCGCGGCGGCGGCAGGGCGTCGTCGTCGAAATAATAGGGCGAGCGGCCTTCGAAATAGAAGCTCTCCGAGCTTGGCGGCGGGGCCTCGTCATAAAAGATCGCATCAAAGCTCGAGGGCGCCTGAAGCGGGGCGCCCAGCCTTGCGAGCCTGCGTCTTGCGTCCGGCGCATGGGGCCCGCGCGGATAGCGGTCCAGATAGGACCAATAGGCGTTGGGGGTATTGGCGACGGCGGAGCGCCGCCATGTCAGGGCCTCGCGCCGTGCCGCAAGAAGGCCGCGCACGGTCTTGGCGTAGGGGCTGCGCGGATAGACGGCGAGGAAGTCCTGATAGGCCTGGATCGTGTCGCGATCCAACGCCGCCGCATAGGCGTCCGCCTCGGTGAAGTCCTGCATGGGACGGTTGCGGGATTCCTGCCGCTGGGCGGGGCTCACCGGCAGGGCGGGCGCGTCCGGCGCGCGCTCCATCAACTGGAAATTGGGGTCGATGCGGCTGGTGTTCCATGGGATTTGCGCGCTCTTGCTCAGTTCGGCCGTGCGGGTGCGCACGCGGGCGAACACATCATCAACCGGCAGGCCCGCGATGCGGAAGGTCTCGGAGATCGCCTGCGCATAGGGACCGTAATCCCCCTTGGGAATGGGCGCATAGGCGCCGGGCACCGTGTTGAAGCCGATCATGGTGTTGAGCTCGGGCTCCACGATGGCGAGGCCGGGCGCGAGCGGTTGGCCCTGCTTGCCGAAGGGGCCGTCATAGGCGAGGTCCAGCATCACCATGAAGGCGCGGCCGGGCAGGCCCCCCAAGGCCCGGGTCATGTCGGAGACGCGGATGGCGTTGAGCGACACATCCGTGTCTCGCTGGACGCGGGCGCCCACGGGCACGAGATAGTTTTCGCCATCGACCTGCAAGCCGTAGCCCGAGAGATAGACGGCGGCGACCGCATTGGGGCCAGCAGTGGCCACCTTGTCGACGAATTCGCGATAGGAGGCGCGCAGCGTGTCCTGATCGAGGTTGCGGGCGCCGGTGATGTCGAAGCCTGCGCTGCGCAGCGTCTCGGCCACAAGGCCGGCGTCATTGGCCGCGCTTGGCAGGGGCGCGCCCTCATAGCCGTCATTGCCGATCACGAAGGCGAAACGCGCCTCGGCTTGCGGCGGCGCGGCGATCTGGGCGGTCGCCGGGACCATGGTCTCGGCCAGCAGGGCGAAAATCGCCAGAAAGGCCGTCGGGATTCGTGAAAGTCGCTTCATGCGCCACCAGATACGAGTATCGTCACCAACCGTAAATCAGTCCTTTGTGGCTGAACGCAGGCTGAACGCCTGCCGATTGTTCAAGCCCTTCGTTGACCCGGCCTTCGGCCCACTGTTATCGCTTATTCATCTGCATGAGGACTCCCATGATCACCGAAAAAGACGTTCTGTCGGCCCTCTCCCGTGTTCCTGGCCCCGATGGCCAGACGCCGCTGCCGCAATCGGGGTCTATTGCGGGCGTCACCACGGTGGGGGGCAAGGTCTATCTGTCGATCGCCATCGATCCCGCAAAATCAATGGCCATGGAGGCCATGCGCCGCACCGCCGAAACGGTGCTGAAGGGCCTGCCCGGCGTCTCCGGCGTCAGCGTCACGCTCACGTCCGAGAAGCCCTCGGGGCAGGGGGCGGCACCCGCTGCGCCCGCCCCCGGTCCCAAGGCGCAGGCGGCCTCGCGCCAGACGGCCATTCCCGGCGTCAAGCGGATCATCGCGGTCGCCTCGGGCAAGGGCGGGGTGGGCAAATCGACCACCTCGGCCAATCTGGCTTTGGGTCTGGCGGCGCTGGGCTGGCGCGTGGGCGTGCTCGACGCCGATATCTATGGTCCCTCCATGCCCCGGCTCTTTGGCCTGCGGGGCAAGCCGGAGTCGGATGGCAAGACCATCCGCCCCATGGAGGCCTATGGGATCAAGGTCATGTCCATCGGCTTTCTGGTGGATGAAGAGGTCGCCATGATCTGGCGCGGCCCCATGGTGCAGTCCGCCCTCACCCAGATGATGCGCGATGTGGCCTGGGGCGAGCTGGATTGTTTGGTGGTGGATATGCCGCCCGGCACGGGTGACGCCCAGCTCACCATGGCGCAGACCGTGCCGCTGGCGGGCGCGGTGATCGTCTCGACCCCGCAGGATCTCGCCCTGATCGACGCGCGACGCGCGGTGGCCATGTTCAAGAAGGTGAATATCCCCATCCTCGGGGCCATTGAAAACATGAGCTATTTTCTCTGTCCCCATTGCGGCGGACGCTCCGATGTCTTCGCCCATGGCGGCGCGCGCCACGAGGCGGAGCGGCTGGGGGTTCCCTTCCTTGGGGAAGTGCCGCTGCATATGACCATTCGGGAAAACTCCGATTCTGGCCGTCCGGTCGTGGCTGTGGATCCCGATGGCGCCCATGCGGCCATCTACAAGTCCATCGCCAAATCGGTGATGCTCGGCCTTGAAGAGGGCGGCGTTGTGCGCGCTTTTCCGAAGATCGTGATCGAATGAGGGTCTAGGCAGCTTTCTTTCACCTGCATACTTCTGTCACTGTCGTATGATAATCTGAGTCGGTGCGGTCGAGGAGTCGCCATGAAGCGTCGTGAATTTCTGACGGGCGCGGGCGTTGCAGGGGCAGGCGCGGCTGTGGCGGCGCCAGCCCTGGCCCAGAGCGCGCCGACCGTCACCTGGAAGCTCACCTCCAGTTTCCCCACCACGCTCGACACGATCTGGTCCGGCGCGCAGACCTTCGCTGAGGCCGTCCGTCAAATGACCGATGGCCGTTTCACCATCGAGCTCTATCCTGCGGGGGAGCTGTCGCCCGCCCTCGAGGTGCTTGACGCCGTGAAGACCGGCAAGGCCGATTGCGCCCAGACGGCCTTGTTCTACCACTGGGGCATGCAGCCCGCCCTCGTCTTCGCCACCGGCGTGCCCTTCGGCATGAACGCGCGCGAGCAGAACGCCTTCTTCCGCCACGGCGGCGGGACCGATCTGGTGAACGAATTGCTGGTCGATCACGATCTTTTCGCCCTGCCCGCAGGCAACACCGGCTGCCAGATGGGCGGCTGGTTTCGCAACGAGTTGCGTTCCGCGAATGATCTGCGCGGGCTCAAATTCCGCGTCTCGGGCCTGGCGGGCAAGATGCTGACGCGACTTGGGGTGATCCCCACCGGCGTCTCGCGCGCCCAGATCGCGGGCGCCTTCGAGAGCGGGGCTCTGGATGCGGCGGGCTGGGTCTCGCCCATCGATGACGAGAAGCTGTCGCTCGTGCGGGTGGCGCCCTGGTATTATTATCCGGGCTGGTGGCAGGGCAGCATGGCGATCCATCTCGCGTTCAATCTCGCCAAATGGAACGCTTTGCCCAAGACCTATCAGGCCGTGGTGCGCGCGGCGGCGGAACTGGCCAACGCCGATGTGCTGGCGCGCTATGACGCGCTCAATCCAAAGGCGGTGCGCAGGCTTGTGGAAGCTGGCGCCAAGCTGCGGCCCTTTCCGCAGGATGTGCTCGAAGCCTGCTGGCAGGCCTCCATCGCGGAGTTTCGCGAGACGGGCGCCGCCGATCCCACCTTCCAGCGGGTGCATGACGCCTACATGACCTTCCGCAACGAGCAATATGTGTGGTGGCAGGTGGCTGAATACCCTTACGACAATTTCATCATCCGCCAGCGCGCCAAGGGCTGAGCGTTTTACGCCTCGCCATGGCGTGATAGGGTCTGCTTCATCTTTCGAAGACAGGGGCAGGAACCATGGCTGACGCGATCAGCATCGCCGAGCAGGGCTATTTTTTCGTCGGCGGCCATTATGAGGAACACGCGGACGGGCGCTTTCTTGCGGGCCAGATGTATGTGGAGTTCCAGATCCCCGCGCAGCGCACCAAGGCCTTGCCGCTGGTGATGTTCTCGGGCGGCGGGCAAAGCGGGCTCAATTACACTGGCACGCCCGATGGGCGCGAAGGCTGGCGGCAGTTCTTCCTGCGCGCTGGCTATGCGGTCTATGTGATCGACCAGCCCTCGCGCGCCCGCTCGCCGCATCTGCGCGAGACGGGCGAGCAATCGCGCCAGCCCGTGCGACGGGTGCAGCAACAGTTCACCGCGCCCGAACTCTACAAGCTCTGGCCGCAGGCGGAATTGCACACCCAATGGCCCGGAGCGGGCGTGGAGGGCGATCCGGTTTTCGATCAGTTCTTCGCCCAGAACTTTCCTTCGCTGGCGAGCTTTCCCCGCCAGCAGGAGCTCAATCGCGACGCGGGCGCAGCATTGCTCGACAGGATCGGCCCTGCGATCCTCTTCACCCATTCGCAATCAGGCACCTTCGGCTGGCTCATCGCTGATGCGCGGCCAGAACTGGTGAAGGCCATCGTCGCCATGGAGCCGTCGGGTCCGCCGGTCTTCGACAATGTGACCAAGGGCGCCCCGGACTGGTTCGAGGATGGCCCCTTCACCAAGCCCTATGGGCTGACGGCGCCGCCGCTGACCTATGATCCCCCGCTGGCCTCTCCGCAGGATCTGAAATTCGTGCGGCAGGAGACGCCCGAGGCGCCGGACCGGGTGCGCTGCTGGGAGCAGGCGGAGCCCGCGCGCAAGCTCGCCCATCTGCAGGACATTCCCGTGCTGGTGGTGGAGGCGGAAGCTTCCTATCACGCGCCCTTCGATCATTGCACCGCGCGCTATCTGCGCCAGGCTGGCGTGATGAAGACGACCTATGTGCGCCTCGCCGACATCGGCATCCACGGCAATGGGCACATGCTGATGATCGAGAAGAACAATGCTGACATCGCGGAGGTGGCGCGCAAGTGGCTGGAGGACACGCTGGGGTGAGTGAACTCACCCCCCCGTCACACTCATATGCCTGCCCACCGCAGGCTGGCGGGTGGTTCGGTCGATGATGAAATCGTGGCCCTTGGGCTTGCGGGCGATGGCGGCTTCCATGACCGCGTTCAGCGCCTCGTTGCTTTCGGAGGCGCGCAGGGGCGTGCGCAGGTCGGCGGCGTCTTCCTGGCCAAGGCACATGTAGAGCGTGCCCGTGCAGGTGACGCGCACCCGGTTGCAGCCCTCGCAGAAATTGTGGGTCAGCGGCGTGATGAAGCCGACGCGCCCGCCGGTCTCCTTCACGCGCACATAGCGGGCGGGGCCGCCGGTCTGGTAGTCGATGTCCTCCAGCGTGTAGCGATCCAGCAGGCTCGCGCGCAGCTGGGTCAGCGGCCAGTATTGATCGACGCGCGCCGCCTCCACCTCGCCCAGCGGCATGACCTCGATGAAGGTCATGTCCATGCCGCGCCCGTGCGCCCATTCGATCAGCTGAGGAACCTCATCGTCGTTGACGCCCTTGAGGGCCACGGCGTTGATCTTGATGGCGAGGCCCGCCTTCTGGGCGGCGTCGATCCCCTCCAGCACCTTGGCGAGATCGCCCCAGCGGGTGACGGCCTTGAACTTGTCGGGGTCGAGGGTGTCGAGGGACACATTGATGCGCTTCACGCCGCAATCGGCCAGCTCCTGCGCATGGCGGGCGAGCTGGGAGCCATTGGTGGTGACGGTGACCTCCTCCAGCGCGCCGGAGTCCAGATGCCGCGAGAGGGAGCGGAACAGGGTCATGATGCCCCTGCGCACCAGCGGCTCGCCGCCGGTGATGCGGATCTTGCGGGTGCCGCGCGCCACGAAGGCGGTGCAGAGCCGGTCCAGCTCCTCGAGGGAGAGAAGGTCCTGTTTGGGGAGGAAGGTCATGTCCTCGGACATGCAGTAGACGCAGCGGAAATCGCAGCGGTCCGTCACTGACACGCGGATATAGGTGATCGCCCGGCCGAAAGGATCGACGAGCGGCTGGCCCAGGGGCTGCGCGGTCTTGACGGGGATATTCATGAACTCAGGTTCCTCCACAGCTGCAATGTAAGCCCTGCGGGCGCGCAAGAAAAGGGCGGGAACCGCGATGGGGGCGATTGGTTGTCCGATCTCTCACATCGGCACTTTTCCAGGGTCCCTCATGCGCCTGATCGCATTCCTGTTTCTGGCGGCTTTCGCGCTGGCGGGATTCATGCGCCAAACGAAGGGCGAAGCTTCCCTGGTGGCGGAAAGGCCGGTTTTCCGGGCGGATTCGGCGCCGCGCGCGGGGGCTGGCGTGGCGCCCTCCGTCAGGCTCGCCGAACCACAGCCCGCCCCCCAGGTGCTGCGTCACAAGCGCCGTTTCGCCAAGGCGGCCCTGCGCGCCATCAGGAAGGCCGAGGTTCCCGAGCAGGCCAGGCGCCACAGGCGCGAGGCGCAAAAGCAGATGGCGAAGCTGATGAAGCCGGTCCGACGGTAGGGCTCTTCCAGCGGCGCGGGTAAGCGATTAGGGTGCCCGCTGATTTGGAGCCTCCATTGACCACAGCCTCACCCACCGTCGCACCCTGGCCCACGGAACTGCGCCTCTCCGATGGAGGTCGCCTCCTCGCCGTGGCCTTCGATGACGGGACGCGCCATGAACTCAGCGCCGAATATCTGCGTGTCGAGAGCCCCAGCGCGGAAGTACAGGGCCATGCGCCCTCCCAGCGCCAGACCCAGTTCGGCAAGCGCAACGTCACCATCACACAGATCCAGCCCACCGGGAATTACGCGGTGCGTCTGCTGTTCAGCGATGGCCATTCCACGGGCATCTACAGCTTCGCCTGGATCCACGACCTCGCGGTGAAGAAAGAGGCCAAATGGGCCGCCTACGAGGCGGAACTGGCGGCCAAGGGCCTCAGCCGGGACCCCCACTGAAACGGAAAAGCCGGGCGCTGGGCCCGGCTTTTCGAGGTCTGATGAGTTTGCGCCTCAGCGCATGACGGTGACGGTCGTGCCGACCTTCACCCGCGTATACAGATCCGTCACATCGTCGTTGGTCATGCGGATGCAGCCCGAAGAGACCGCCTGGCCAATGGTGTCGGGCTCGTTCGAGCCGTGGATGCGATAGAGCGTCGAGCCCAGATACATGGCGCGGGCGCCCAGCGGATTTTCCCGGCCGCCGGCCATATGGCGCGGCAGATCGGGGCGGCGACGCAGCATCTCGGGCGGAGGCGTCCAATCCGGCCACTCGCGCTTGTTGGTGATGGTCTTGGCGCCCGACCATTCAAAGCCGGGCCGACCGACGCCCACGCCGTAGCGCATGGCCCGCCCATCGCCCAGAATGAGATAGAGCCGACGCTCCTGGGTGGAGACGACGATGGAGCCGGGCGCCTCCGAACCATTCCAGCTCACTTCCTGACGCGGAATGGCGCCTTGCTGAGGCTGTGCGCTTTCGCGGGCGGGCGCCGGAGCGGCCGCTGGTGGAGCGGCGGGGCGCACCGCCGCCGTGGGCACACGGGTCTCCAGGTCGATGACATCGACGGAGAGGGCGAGGGCTGGGACCGATGCTAGCATCAGTCCCGCAATGACGCCGGCGAGGGCCGGAATATGGCGATGCATGGGTGATGGCCTCGAGAAAACAGTGGTGCAGCGACATGGCTGCGTCCGAGCCGTATTTTCACCAGAGACTTGTCTTTTGCAACAGGTGGAGCGGATTTTACGATCATCGTGGTGAAACAGTGGTTACGGCGCAACAGTCCGGAGCCCGCGCCGACCTTGGACTTGACGGTCAAATTCATGATGTGACTTTAACATTTGTTAACCATTACACGTCAAGCTCAAGTTCATGAACGGCCGATTCCAAAGTCAGAGGACGACATGAAGAAACTCATCACGCTTTCCCTCCTTTTCATGTCCCCGGCAGCCGCGTTCGGCGCGGACATTCTGGGCAAGCCGCCATCCGTCATCCGGCAGCCTGCCCTCACGGCCGCGCCTCTGGATTCGAGCGGTTTTTATCTTGGCGTCAACTTCGGCGCCGGGTTCGGCGACCTCAGCACCAGCGGCGCCGCACTGCTGGCGAATCCGAATGCGAGCGTGGATGTGAGCAAGGTGAACCGATCAGGCGCTCTGGGTGGCGTTCAGGCCGGTTACGCGGTCCAGTCAGACAGTCTGGTCTATGGGGTAGAGGCGGACATGGACTTTGGCGCCTTGCGGGGCACGCTCAACATGAACGGGCAAGTCTCCACGCCTGCTGTCTTCCCGACCACTCTCGCCAGCCAGACGGGCTACAACGCGCGCCTCGAGTCGCGCATCAATGCGCTTGGCACTCTGCGCGGGCGCATCGGCTACGCCTTCGATAATGTACTGATCTACGGCACGGGCGGCTATGCGACCGCGCATCACAATGGAAAGGTGTCGCTGGCGGCCACCGGGGTCCCGCTGAGTGGGACGCCCTTCACGCCCTCGGCGGACACATCGCTTGGGACGGCCAGAGTTCACGAATGGCTTCATGGCTGGACCCTGGGCGTCGGCGCCGAATACGCCTTTACGCGTAATGTGGGCCTGAAGGTGGAATATCTTTACGCGCAATTCAATAACAAGGTCGCCGGTCAATCCGTGGCCCATTCGGTGAACCTGGTGCGCTCCGGGGTCAACTATCGTTTCTGACATGGCGTTGGCCCCGGCGGTTTATGGCCGCCGGGGCCTTCTGCGCCTTGCTTTCGGCAAGGCCTATTCCATGAGTCCTTCAACCCGACGCTGGCGAGCATCGCCTGTGACCTGGGCCCCCCGGGCCTCGCTGATGAAGCGGTAGATCAGGCCGCCCAGCATGCCGCCGATGATCGGCGCCACCCAGAACAGCCAGAGTTGAGCCATGGCCCAGCCCCCCACGAAAAGGGCGGGGCCGGTGCTGCGGGCGGGATTGACGGAGGTGTTCGTCACGGGAATGCCCACCAGATGGATGAGCGTCAGCGCCAGGCCGATGGCGATGGGCGCAAAGCCGACAGGCGCATCGCCATGGGTCGCGCCCATGATGATGAACAGGAAGGCCATGGTCAGCACCACCTCGGCCAGCATGGCGGAGAAGAGCGAATAGCCCCCGGGCGAATGGGCGTCATAGCCATTGGCCGCGAAGCCCTTGGCCACATCAAAACCCGGCGCCCCGCTGGCGATGGCGTAAAGCGTCGCCGCCCCCAGCACCGCGCCCACAACCTGCGCGATCACATAGGGCGCTACCTCCTTGCCCGGGAAGCGACCGCCAGCCGCCAGGCCAAAGGTGACGGCTGGGTTGAGGTGGCAGCCGGAGATATGACCGATGGCGTAGGCCATGGTCAGGACGCTGAGGCCAAAGGCCAGCGAAACCCCCAGCAGGCCAATGCCCACCTGCGGAAAGGCCGCCGCGATGACTGCGCTGCCGCAGCCTGCAAAGGTAAGCCAGAATGTGCCGATGGCCTCGGCCAGATATTTACGCATGTCCATGTGAGCCTCCAGATGATCCGCCCTTGAAGGATCGTTTCGAGCGCCGGACAGGATCTGGTTCAAGCAACTTGCGCGCAATGACATAGGTTGCAAAGGCGAAGATGGCGCATAAGCAATAGGGGCGCCGGGGATCAAATGGCTTACTTGTAGGGATTTCTTGCTTAACCATGGCTTTATGGCATAATGCCCGCGTGGCCTTTGTGAGGAAGGTCGCCCGGCTTGTTTCATCGTTGGGCTTGCACGAGCCATCCAGCGGTAGTCGGGGATTATTGTTCGATCCCTGCCTGGCGTATCGAGCGCGATCAGGCTTTGCGGCGGCGGGGATCCGCTGTGAGGATCTATTTATGCATGGCCATTTGACTCCTGGCATTTCGGAGGCCGAGAAACTCAAGACGGCGACAGTTTTGCATCAGCAAGGCGATCTGACTGGCGCAAAAACTCTGTATGAAGAGATTCTCGCGACCAATCCCGACCATTTCGATGCGCTGCATCTGCTCGCGCTGGTCGCCTCTGCATCAAAGGACTATGCGCAGGGTGAGGCGCTGTTTCTCAGGGCGATCAGCATCAGTCCGGGATTTGCAGTTGCGCACGCCAATTATGCGGCGGCCCTGAATGAGGCCGGTCGCCATGAGGAGGCGATCACAAGCTATGGCAGGGCGATCGCCATCAAGCCTGACTATGTCGAGGCATTGCGGAAACGCAGTCATATCCTGACCAGACTGGAACGGTTTGAAGAGGCGGAGCGCGATCTGGCGAAAGTCATTTTCTGTGATCCTGAAAACGCCAGCACTTATTATAGCCACGGGAATGTTCTTCTGGCTCTCAGGCGATACGACGATGCCATCGCCTGTTACGAGACATTGACGACCTTGAAGCCGCAGGACGCCAATGCCTGGAACAATCATGGAAGCAGTCTTGTCCTGATTAAAAAACACGAGGAAGCAATTTCGAGTTTCGATAAGGCGCTGCTTCTTCAGGCGGATCAATTCGACGTCCTTTGCAACCGGGGAAAGGCGCTGATGACCTTGAACCGACATGAGGAGGCCCTGTCGAGCTTCGATAAGGCGATCATGCTTCACCCGGAAAACGCATATGCCTACTCCAATCGTGGCGCCATCTTGCATCATTTGTCACGTTTCGACGAGGCGATTGACGCCTTTGAAAAAGCCATCCTTATCAACCCGGATGATGCAGAGTTTCACCAAAATCGTGGATGCAGTCTTGCACGCCTGGGAAGGTTCGAGGAGGCGCTGGGCGGTTTCAACCAGTCCATCGCGATCAACCCTGACCGGCCTGATGCTTATAATAATCGAGGAAACGCATATAAATCTCTTCGCCAATACGACAAGGGGCTTGCGGATTACGACAAGGCGATCGCATTGGCGCCTGACTCAGCAAATGCATTTTATAACCGGGGTGTGTTGTTGCATGAGATCAACCGCCTGGAAGAAGCCTTCGCGAGTTATCAAAAAGCCATTGAAATTACACCGGATGATGCAAAAACTTATAATAATCTTAGTTCGGTTTGCATGTATTTGATGCGCATCGAAGAAGGGCTTTTTTATTCCGGCAAGGCGATGGAACTGGAGCCGGAAGTTCCAGATCATTACATCAGTACGGCTGTATTGTTGCAGTTTGCAGGACGACTTGATGAGGCCCATGTCCACCTTGAGAAAGCGATCAGTCTTCGAGAGGGTTATGCGCGACCGCTTTTCGCCAAGGCGCTTTTATGCCTCTTGCAGCAGAAATTTGAAGAAGGCTGGTCCTTGTATGAATGGAGAAAGGAAACAGAAAAGAAAACCGGAGTTCATTCACTTCCCAAGCCGATATGGACAGGCGCGCAGGAACTTCGGGGCAAGACGATCCTTGTCACCTGGGAGCAGGGCCTTGGCGACACCATCCAGTTCTGTCGTTATATCACGTTGCTGCATGAAAGGGGCGCACGGGTTCTCTTCTCGCCCCACAAGGTCCTGCGGGGTTTGCTTGGGAGCTTTGATGCAAAGTTTTTGATTGTGGATCAGGAGAATCTGACCATGGACTATGATTATCAAAGTTCCTTGCTCAGCCTGCCCATGGCCTTCAAGACAGATATCTCCAACATTCCGTCTGCGGCGCGCTATCTCAAGGCGGAGGACGAGCGGGTTCGTGACTGGCGGAACAAGATTGGAGGAGCAGGATTCAAGATCGGGATTTGTTGGCAGGGAAGCCGCGAAAAAGTTGATATTGGACGCTCCTTTCCCCTCGTGATGTTCCGTAATCTGTGCAGCATTCCCGGGGTTCGCCTGATCAGCCTGCAAAAGGGTGACGGGGTGTCGCAATTGGAGGATCTGCCTGTCGACATGGCGGTCGAAACGCTTGGTGATGACTTTGATACAGGCCCCGACGCCTTTCTCGATAGCGCAGCCGTCATCGAGTGCTGCGACCTCGTGATCACCTCTGATACGTCCATTGCTCATCTGGCGGGCGCCCTGGGCGCCAAAACCTGGATGGCCTTGCGATATGTGCCGGAATGGCGATGGTTTCTGGATCGAGAGGATAGCCCCTGGTATCCATCCATGCGCTTGTTTCGCCAACGCGGCGTCGGGGACTGGAAAAGCGTGTTCGAGGACATCGAGGCCGCATTGAGGTCGTTGCTGGCTTCCCTGGATTTTCTGCCTGATGGGCGCAATCCCGCTGAGGTCCCCTCGCCAGTTGCGCCTGTCGATCAACCCGTGAATGCGGCCATCCCGGAGGTTGCTGTTTCCTGGGGGGAGTTGATAGACAAGATAACGATTCTTGAAATCAAGAATGCGCGCATCGCTTCTGAAGAAGCGCTTGTGAATGTGCGGATGGAGTTGCAACTTCTGCGCATGAAGGCAGATGCGATCCTTGCAGGAAAAGCTGAAGTCGCGGCTCTGAAAGAATCCCTGAGCGCGGTGAACAAGGCGCTCTGGGACATTGAAGACCGGATCCGCATCAAGGAGCATATGCAGGCCTTCGACGCCGAATTCATCGACCTCGCCCGCTCCGTCTATAAAACGAATGATCGGCGGGCGGCTTTGAAGAAACAGATCAACGTGCTTCTTCAATCACGCCTGGTGGAGGAAAAGAGCTACGCGCATTCCTGACGCCACCATCGTGCGGACCTTTGGGAGGCTCAGGCGACCCTGTCTTTTCTGATGATCGCAGGGCGCGGTGGCGGCTCCACATAGCCGGGATTGCGCTTGAGCCATTCATTGGCCTGCGTCGATACTGTGGTGCGGAAGACCAGACGTCCGCCCTCGTAGACGCAATAATAGTCCCCCTTGGACTGCGATCTCTTGTGGACGACGCTGAACATGGTCACCAACTCCGAATTTCTGCGTTACGTGGCGATGCGCTGCCGGGGCGCGCGCCGCTTGGGCTTGTCGAGGAAGAGGGGCGATAAAAGGATGGAAGCGGTGTTTGTCGCTTGCTTCAACTGACTGAACTTGTTGCTTTATCGCCGCTCTCCTTTTCTATCTCGACGATGCGGGCGGAGTGTTGACAAATCCTTACTGATTTGCGGGCGCCCCTGGTGTGGATGGCAAAGACGTGACATTGGTTAATGAGATGGAAACCTCTGTCGGTGACGAGAGGGAGTTTCTGCGCCTTGTTGTGATCCTGTTGGCTTTGGTGGCGCTTGACGTCATAGTCATCACAAGGAAGGCTTCCCAAGCCTGTCGCCGAACCATTCTGCTCCTTGCCGGGCGAATCTGTGCATCGAAATCATTGCCTGTTGGTAGATTGCTGGATGGGTGTGAGGAACGATGCAAGATCCAAAGGACCAGCGTGAGATCCCGGAAATGCGGGGGGCGGATTTGCGCCAGAGCATCTTGCAATCCGCTGTCGCTTTGCATCAGCAGGGAAAACTGGCCGAGGCGAAGGATCTTTACGCCAGGATATTGCTGGAGACCCCCGAGCATTTTGATGTTCTGCATCTTTCCGGGTTGATCGCTTATCAATCCGGACAATTGGTCGAAGCGGAACTGTTTTTTACCAAGGCAATGGTCGTTAAATCTGACTTCGCGCCGCTTTACGCGAATTACGGCGCTGTTCTGAATGAACAGAAGCGCTATGCAGAAAGTGTCTCTGTTTGTGATAGGGCCATCGCCGTTCAACCGGACTTGTCAGAAGCGTTTTTCAACCGTGCGATCGCGCTCAGAAATCTTGATCGCCTCGAGCAGGCGCTTGCGGATCTTGATCATGTCATCTCACTGCATCCCGCCCATGCCGGCGCTTTAAGCCAGCGCGCCGAAGTGTTTCTATCTCTTGACCGGATGGATGAGGCCATTGAAGATTATGAAAGCGCACTGGCGTTGCGGCCTGCTTATTCTGAAGGTTATAAAAGATTCGCCTATGTGCTTCAGGTCAGGCATCGGTATGGCGATGCGATTGCTGTGTATGAGAAGGCGATCGCCCATGGTCTCATGGACGCCCGTATGTATTACAATCGCGGGCTCGCATTGCAGGCGTCAGGACGGTCTGATGAAGCCATTGCGAGTTACGACAAGGCTGTTATTCTGAATCCGCGTGATTATTCATCCTTGTTCAACAGGGGCAATTTGTTCAAGAGCCTCAATCGTTTTGAAGTTGCTATCAGGAGTTATGATGATGCGATTGCGCTCAATACGGATTTTTACGAAGCGCATGTGAACAAAGGCGTCGCTCTGCATGAACTGCGACGGTTCGCCGAGGCGTTGAGGAGTTTCGATCAGGCGTTGTTGTTGAAGCCTGAAAAGCCGGACATATGGAACAACCGGGGCGTGACGCTTCGGGAATTAGGCAGATTTGAAGAGGCCATCGCCTGCTTTGACGATGCCATCGCCATGGCGGGCGATTACGCGCAGGCCCTGAATAATCGTGGAAACGCTTTGAAGGATTTGCGGCGTTTTGACGAAGCGCTTGCGAGTTTCGACAAAGCCATCACTGTCAAGCCCGACTACGCTGAAGCCTATAATAACAAAGGGAATTTGTTGAAAGAGACGATGCATTTCAAGGAGGCTTTGGCGAGTTATGACGAAGCGATCTTGTTGAAACCTGATTATGCGGAAGCCTATAGCAATCGGGCTAACGTATACAGATCACTGCGGCGTTTTGATGAAGCGCTGGCGAGTTATGATAAGGCCATTCTTCTCCAGCCGCGCCATCCCGAGGCGCTCAACAATCGCGCCAACACTTTGAAGGATCTCAGGCGGTTTGATGAGGCGCTTGCGAGTTACGAGAAAGCCATTGAAGCCGAGCCCAGGTTTTTCTACGCTCACAGCAATTTGCTGTTCACCCTGAATTATCTTGAGAAGGTCTCCGTAGACGCGCGCGTGCAGGAGGCCAGGCGCTTTGGAGAAAATGCGACGCGGGAAACAAAAGGCAGGCTCCAGTCCTGGAAGAGCGCGGCCCCGGCGGGCAAGTTGCGTATTGGCTTTGTTTCGGGAGATTTTCGCGCTCATCCCGTGGGTTATTTTCTGGAAAGCGTCCTGTCGAGCCTCGATCAATCGAGATTCGACCTGATGGCCTATTCAAGCAACGACGCTTCCGACGAGGTGACTTTGCGGCTGAAGGAAAAATTCGTCTCCTACAAAAGCCTCGTTGGAAAATTCGATGCGGAATCCGCCCGTTTGATTCATGCTGATGGCGTGCAGATCCTCATCGATCTTTCCGGTCACACGGCTTTCAATCGTCTTCTTGTTTTCGCTTTCAAACCTGCTCCTGTTCAGGTTTCCTGGCTCGGCTATTTCGCAACCACCGGCGTTGCGGAAATGGATTACATTCTTGGCGATCCCTGGGTGACGCCCGTGGGTGAGGAGCATCACTTTACCGAGAAGATCAAGCGTCTGCCCGAGACTTATTTCTGCTTCACGCCCCCGGCGCGCGAAATCGATATTGATGATCTTCCAGCCTTGAAGAATGGATATGTGACCTTCGGTTGCTTCAACAATTTTTCCAAGATCAACGAGGCCGTGATCTGCCTGTGGGCGCAGGTGTTGCTGGCGGTCGAGGGGTCCAGACTGCTCCTGAAGGCCGGGCAGTTGGACGACGCCCGGATGGTTCGGGAGACGATCTCCCATTTTGCGACATTGGGCGTCGCCCCCGAGCGTTTGATGTTCGAGGGGCAAACCAGCCGCCTCGATTACTTCAAAGCTTATAATAAGGTGGACATAGCTCTTGATCCCTTTCCATATCCCGGTGGCACCACCAGTGTGGAGGGCCTCTGGATGGGCGTGCCCGTGATTACCAGGAAAGGACATTGCTTCGTTTCTCACAATGGGGAAGCCATCGCTCGCAATTCAGGACAATCCGACTGGATCGCCATGGACGAGCATGATTACGTTCGAAAAGCGGTCCTTTTTTGTTCGGACCTTCCGGCTTTGGCGACGCTCAGAAAGGGCCTGAGGCGCCAGGTTCTGGCCGCGCCCTTGTTTGATGCGGCGCGGTTTGCGCGACATTTTGAACAAGCCATGTTCGAGCTCTGGGCCGAGTATCAAGCAAGCGCGTCGGCGCTTTAGCTTGACTTTATTGCGGACGGTGTTTGCGCAACGCGGCTTCCCATGAAGGTCCCGGCGGAGGGCGACAGGCTGTTGCGTCCCGCACATCAATAAAGCTGTGATCAAGGTGTCTGGTGCGCGCATCCGCGTTGGCATCAAAAATGCTAATGAAAGGTTAACGGGCTGATTTCATCTGCAAAGGGGGCAGGCATGATTCCGGTTAACAATGCGACCAGTCTTTCAATGAGGTCGCCGGCGGGCAGCCGGGTGAACGGCGCGTCCGGGTTGCGGCCGACCTCTTCTGACGTGTCATCCTATGAGCCGCTCACCTATGCGCATCTCAGCGCTTCCGGCTTTTCCCATGAAAGCCTTGGCGACAAGGGGCAAACCATTCAGGGGCGGTCTGGCAATTATGCGGAATCCGTCAACCGAGCTGGATTCAAGGAGTTGATGGATTCCAACGCCCTCGCAATGGCGGCCGCTGGCGCCTCGTCTGGCTCGGGGGAAGCCTCCCGACAGGCCGGCCCCCGTGACAGGTTTCCTGGCCAGGCGCCCGCCAAAAAGGAGCCTATGTTCTCCATTTCCATGGTCGGAAACCAGATCCAGCTCGCCTTTAACCCGAAGGCGCAGCAGGGTTGATCCCGCGTTGCACTATTACATAAATTTAATTTGAAAGACCTTCAGCTCAGCTGTAACGGTGGAGTGTTTACAGCTCATAGGGAGGTTTCAATGAGCGCTCGGTTAAGACTTGCCGCCCCGATTGGAGCCCTTGTCCTTGGTCTGGGTTTCATCGTTTCCGAGGTGCGCGCGCAGCAGCATGGATCCGATGGCAGGCATGGGCGCAGCGAGGCGCCACGCCAGATGTCAGCGGACGACCGGGGCGCCTTTCTTGACGCACGCCTCGCCGCCATACATGCGGGGCTGCGGCTGTCTGCGGATCAGGAGACGCTTTGGCCTCCGGTCGAAGCTGCGGCACGGGAGCGGGCGAAGGTGCAGATGGATGTCGCCCGCAAGGAGCGTGAGGCCGGTGCGCCGGTCAATCTGATCGATGGCTTGCGTCGCCATGGCGAAACGGACGCCGCCCGCGGCGCCGCCGACATGCGCCTTGCAGACGCCGCGCAGCCCCTTTGGACGAGCCTGAGCGATGAACAGAAGCGGCGCTTTCCCATGTTGGCGCGCGGGATCATCAATGCGGGTTGGGCGGAGCAGGGGCCGCGTGGCGAGCAAGGCCGGGGGCCAGAGCGGCGCGATCGCCCCATGGGCCATGAACGGCCCGGCCCTCGCGGCGAGGGTCAGCAGCCCCTCGGCCCGCGCTAGAAATTCACGGTCGCGGTGACCCTGTCGGTATAGAGCCCCGACGCCGGTGAGATATCTGGTTTCGGGATCTTGCCGTAAACGGGGATGGGGGTGGATGTGGCGCAGCGCGCGATTTCGACCTTATCCATCCAGAATGTCGAGCCCCACGGCGATGTTCGCGAGTTGTTCGAGTAAAGATCGTACTTAATGAACTTGCCGGGCTTGTACTGGTTCGCCATCCGTCGCTGCCCGGCATCCGGTTTTAGACCATTGTCGAGTGCAATGTAGGGCAGGGCCGGATTCGTCGGATCATTCGTGCACTTCACCGTGAGGGCGCTTTCCGCATACAAATCTCTGGTGATGAT